>CALVPV010000077.1 GCA_944353935.1 uncultured Clostridia bacterium
AAAAGCGGTTTGATAAAAATTCTTTTACCATCCGGACTGTACCGTCGGTTTCGGATTTGCACCGAATCAGGAAGGGCGAAAACCCTTCGTCGCAGACTTATGCAAAAAAAAGCAATCACTGCCGGTGGGGAATTTCACCCCGCCCCAAAGAACTTACTTTAAATTGTAGTTACATTATATAGCTGTTTTTTTAATTTGTCAACAACATTGCACACAAAACATCATTTGGCGCCACGCATGAGTTTTTTGAACCTAAACACCGACAGTACGCCACATATGAGCACTATCACCAAGAGCCCCGTATCCACCGCCTTTACTATCGATTCGAACATGACGGAAAAGGGCATGTCTTCCAGCAGTTCCGACATATCCGGCATGCTTGACCCTGAGGGCGGCGTGAACCCTTCCGGGGGATCCCCGCCGGGGCCGCCGAAGCCGCCGAAACCGCGCTGTTCAATAAAGAAGTAGCGGGTGCCCGTCATGAGCGTGCCGAAGCTCTTTATCTTTGTCCACACCTGCATCCACACGAGGTTGAAAGAGGAGAAGCCGCCGCTGCCGAGGACGTCGTCCAGCATGTCGTCGTCGAATCCTTCGAACATGCTCCCGCGCTGCGTAGAGGACACGGACGACACCACCACCCCGACTATCGTTATGATGACGGGCAGCAGGCACAACAGGCTGTCGGTCTTTGGAAGGTGTATGTGCAGCTCCCTCTTTAAGCCGAGATTGGCGTTCTTTTCTATGCCGTTGGTGATGACTATGAGCCCGAAATAGGCGAGGACGACGAGCACCAGCAGCGGGGAACAGATGAAGTACACCGCGGGAATGGCGATCAGCAGGCACACCTTTATGGTGATATACAGCTTATCCGGCACCGCGAACGGGCTCTTGGCGCCCCGCCTTATGCCCAGATCGTCCTGCATCTCCATGCGGCGCAGTTTATCCTTTTTACTGTGTTTCATATCACTCGCTCCTGAGCGACTCCGCCGGGTCAAGGGTGGACGCCTGCATGGCGGGCAGAAGCCCTGAGCCCACGCCGACGGCGACGCTTGCGGCAAAGCAGCATATATACACCACGGCATTCAGCGATATAAGCCACGCCCCCACGTATTGGTTTATTATAAGGTTTGCCACTATGCTGATAAACAGCGAGAACGCCACCGCTATGAGCCCGGCAAAGGCGCCTATGATAGCCGATTCCAGAATGAACAGCAACGTCACGTCCTTTCTCCGCCCGCCCACGGCGCGCAGGATGCCTATCTCCTTGGTGCGCTCCACCACGCTTGTGTACGTGACTATGAATATCATTATCGCGGACACGGCTATAGAGATGAGCGCAAAGCCCGTGAGCACCTTTGTGCCCAGGTCTACATACCCGAGAAGGGTCTCCACCGTGGAGTCGTCGCGCGAAGCGGTAAAGCCCATCGCCTCTATGCTCTCCGATACGGCGGTTATGTAGGAAGTATCCTCCACATAAACATAAAGTATATTGGTGCGCAAGGTCTTATCCGCCTTGCGGTACATATCCGAAAGGTCGTCCTTTGTGACATATGCGCAGGCATAGTCGGCGTAGTCGGTGTCGTCTTCATACACCCCCGATATGGTGAACGCCGTTGTTTCGCCTGAAAACGTGATGCTTATCTGCGTGCCAACAAGGTCTTGCGCCTCGCTCACGGCGTTGGTATAGAGGTTTTCGGCAAACGCTTCGCTTATGAGTATCCCGCCGTCGGCGCACACGCTCCCAGCGACGAGCACCCTGTCGAGCGCGTCGTAGGACGAGCTGAGCAGCATTATGTAGCCCTCGTCCCCGTCATATTCGTAGGAGGAGCTCAGGCGGACATAGTTGCCTTCCGCCACGTAATCCACGCCCTCAAGTTCGCTTATATCCTCTATCCTTACATTGGAGATGGAGGATTCGTAAGTGACCTGTATCTGCAGGGCGTTCATTGAGCCCGCGAGCTGTTCGTTGACGTACCCCGTGATGCCGCGCGAAAGGCAGAAGACGAGGATGACCGCGGCAATGCCTATGGACATGCCTATGGACACGAGCAAACTGCGCTTTTTTGCCTGCATTATATTTGAATAGGCAAGTTTGAACAGCTCGCCGCAGCCGATGTTGTGCATCTTTTTTACTTTGGGCTTGGGCGTCTTTGACTGAACGCTGTACTGCCTTTCGTCCGACTTTATCACCCCGTCGTCTATGGTGATGATGCGGCTGCATGCCGACGCCACCTTTTGCGAATGCGTCACGACTATGACGAGCTTGCCCGATTCGGCTATCTTTTTAAGTATCTGTATTATCTGCTCCGCCGAATCCTTGTCGAGCGCGCCCGTGGGTTCGTCCGCGAGCACGATGTCCGGCATGTTGGCAAGAGCCCTTGCCACCGCAACGCGCTGGCGCTGCCCGCCAGAGAGCTGATTGGGAAGTTTATCCGCGTAATCGGTGAGCGCGACCTGCGCGAGCAGTTCTTCCGTGCGCGCCCTGCGCTCCTTTACGCCCATGTTGCTCATGGTCATCGCGACTTCTATATTTTCGCGCACGGTCATGTGGTTTATCAGGTTATAATTCTGGAATATGAGCCCGACGCGCCCCTTGCGGTAGTCGTCCAGCATCTTTTCCGTATAGTCCTTCATGAATTCGCCGTCAATGACTATGCTGCCCGTATAGTCCATGTCGAGCCCGCCTAAAATGTTCATGAACGTGGATTTGCCGCAGCCCGATTCGCCGAGCACCGCAACAAATTCACCCCTTTTGAATTCTACGTTTATGCCGTTAAGCACCTGCTGTTTTTGCGTGCGGGAGACGCGGTAGCTTTTTTTAAGGTTGGCTATGCGAAGATATGCCATGTCTGTTCTCCGTATATTTTTCGGCGCCGAAGGCCGCATCTTTGTAAACGGAACGGGGATATGCCCGTTCCGTTTGCATTTTGCGTTATTTTATTCCGACTTTTCAAACATATCCGACGTGACGGTAATGCCCGCGGTGACGCCCTCGGCGCCCTCCCTTTCATAGGCGAATTTGAGCTCGTCTCCTGGACGCAGCGTCAAAAAGATGTCGTCTATTTCAAAGGAGCGCTCCAGGTCGTACCTTTCGCCGTCTATGATGACGGCGACTATCCTGTCATTTTCGGCAAGCCCCGCCTGCTCTGCAAGTGAGCCCTCCTTTACGGTATACGCGACGATATCTTCCGTGATCCTGCCGTACCCCTCTTCATCCAGCGAATAGCTTGTATTCCGGACGGAGACTATGAGCCCGAGAGCGTTTTTTGCAGACACCGTATACACCCCTTCGGTGCTGTCGTCGCCGTCCCTGTAGTGGTACAATATATTGTCCGCCGCTCCCTTTGCCATCGCGCCCGGGATGGCGTAGCACATGCTCTCGTACCCCTCTATGCCCGCATTGGCGACGCCGACCAGTTCACCCTTGGCATTAAACAAGCCGCCGCCCGAATTGCCGTGATATATAGTAGCGTCGAACCTGATGGAGCGGTGGCTCTCCTCCTCCCCGTCCTCGTCCACGTCAAGCAGGACATATTCGCTGTCCACACCTATGATGCCCTCCGTGGCGGTGATGCCCTCGCTTTCGGCATTGCCTATGGCATAGACGCTTTCGCCGACGTGGTAATCTTCGGCAAACGTCACGGCGCGCACGTTTTGGTTGACGGCGTACACGGCGTCCTTATCGGCGCGCAGCACCGCTATGTCCGCATTATAGCTGCCGCCTATGTATTCGCACTCTATGGCGTAACTGCCGTAGTTGTAACTGTAATAGCCGTCCTCGTCGTATCCCGACAGCGTAGGCGTGCACTCGCTGCCGTAGAGGTAGCAGTATATATCGCGCGCCGTCTTTGATCCGCCGTTCTTTTCCTCGTCGGCGGAGCCGTAGTACACCACGTGGTAATTGGTGACTATGTACACGCTGTCTTCGTCTATTTCATATATGATGCCCGAACCCGCCGACTGCACGAGCTGCGAACTTGTGATGCCGCCCATGCCTCCGCCGGGGAAGAAGTTGCCGCCGCCCACAGACTGCGTCTCTATGAACTCGCAGTAGATGGAGACGCACGACAGGAGCGCCGTGCCGACCGCGGCGGAACTGTCCGCCGACAGGCTGAGGTACTGCTCTATGAACTGCGCAAGCGTGAGATCTTCGCCCGTCTCCTGTATGTATGCCTGCCAGATGGCGGAAATGGTCAGATCCTCGCCGTCCTTACCGTCTTCGCCGTCGGCCCCGTCCTCGCCGTCAACGCCGTCCTCACCGTCCTCACCGACGGCTTCGAGAAACTCCGTAGTGCCGTCCGAATAGACTACGGTATATCCGCCGTCGGACTTTTCTATAGAGACGACGCAGACGCTGTCCGACGTCTCGCCGGCGGCATCCGTGCCGCACGCGGCAAAGAGCCCGAGCGAAGACGCGCAGAGCACCGCCGCGCACGCCGCGGCTATCTTTTTTACCGAAGATGATTTCATAAATACTCCTTTTACGGGCACATTCCGCGCCCCGCCTTACCCTTTTATTTTTTTGCGATACACGGTAAGGGATAAAACAAGCACGATCGAATAAGGTTCGCGTTAATCCATTACAGTATAACAAAAATCGGTAAACGCAAAGTCCTGTCAAGATAAACAAAAAATAAACAATTTGAAAGACAAATGAAATGTTTACCGAATATTTATTTTTATGTGTTATAATAGTGAAAAGGCTTTTATATCACCTACACAACGTTGGATTATAATAGAAAAAAAGGAGGGCGGCATGCTCAACATACTTGTGGCAGAGGACAACCTTGACCTGCGCGAACTGCTGTGCGGCGCACTGAACGACAGCGGCTACCGCACGCTCGGTGCAGAGAACGGCGAACAGGCGCTGAACATACTTTCGGACACGGTAATAGACCTTATCGTGGCAGACATAATGATGCCGGGGACGGACGGCTTTGAACTCACCAAAACTTTAAGAAGTTCGGGGATAACCTGCCCCCTTTTGATAGTCACCGCGCGCGACGACTACGATTCGCTGCAAAAGGCGTTTTCTTTGGGTGCGGACGACTATATGGTAAAGCCCATAAACGTAAAAGAGATGCTGGTGCGCGTAAAGGCGCTCCTGCGCAGGGCAAAGATAAGCGCCGAAAAAAAGATAGTAGTCGGTTCCACGGTGGTAGACTTTGAAGGGATGACGGTAAAGACGGAGGGCAAAGAGATAGTTTTGCCGCTAAAAGAGTTCAACCTGCTGTTCAAGCTGCTTTCCTACCCCGGCAGGATATTCACGAGGCAACAGCTCATGGACGAGATATGGGGAATGGATTCCGATACGGACGACCACACCATAAACACGCACATAAACAGGCTGCGCGACAAATTTGAAAACAACCGCGACTTTAAGATAGTGACGATACGCGGCCTGGGGTATAAGGCGGTAAAGACAGATGAAACGTAAAAACACGCTCGGCCGCACATCGCTCGTATGGCTGTATTTTGCACTTGTAGTCATACTGATATTGGTGATAGTGACGCTTATAATAAGCGCCATAATGTTCCTTGCATTCCGCAAAAACGACCTTCCGCCCGGCACCCCCGCCGGCATCATACCCATTGACCTGATGGTGATCCTCGGCGCAATACTCGGCACGGTGGTTGCCATGCTTGTAATAAAACAGATATTCAAACCGATAGAAAGGCTGAGCAAGGGGCTGCGCCTTGTATCTGCGGGGGATTTTTCCGTGCGGCTTAAAGAAAAGAGCATGTTCGGCACCATACGCGAGATGTACGGCGACTTCAACGCGATGGTGCATAAACTTGCGGGCGTAGAGACGCTGCGTTCGGACTTCGTATCCAACGTATCGCACGAATTCAAGACGCCCATCGCCGCGATAGAGGGCTACGCCACCCTGCTGCAAAACAAGAACCTTACAAAAGAGCGGGCGCAGGAATACATAGAAAAGATACTTTCCAACGCGCGCAAACTTTCCACGCTGACGGGGGATATATTGAACCTTACCAAGCTGGAAAACCAAAACGACGTGCCGGATAAAAAGAATTACCGCCTGGACGAACAGATACGCATGGCAATACTTATGTTTGAAGCCGAATGGAGCGCCAAGGACATACAGTTTGACCTTGACCTGCCGGAGATTTTCTTTTTGGGAAACGACGGGATGATGCTGCACGTGTGGCACAACCTGATAGCCAACGCCGTAAAATTTTCCGAAAGAAATTCCGCCGTACACATTGAGATGCACACGGCGGAAGGCAAAATTTTTGTATGTATAAGGGATGAAGGCTGCGGGATAAGCCAAGAGGCGCTGCCGCACATCTTTGAAAAGTTCTATCAGGGCGACAGCTCCCGCTCTACCGAAGGCAACGGCCTGGGGCTTGCGCTGGCAAAGCGAATAGTCACCCTGCACGGCGGCGAAATATCCGCCGAAAGCAGACAGGGCGAGGGCGCCGCGTTCACCGTGGCGCTGCCGCTTGCGCACGCGGCGCAGACGGCATAAAAGCCTGATAAAAGTTCCGTTAAAGCGCGGGCAGCGTACCTTTCGCCGCCCGCATTTTTTACGTCCGATCCGCGGGGCTGCTTTTGAGCCTGTACAGCA
>CALVPV010000078.1 GCA_944353935.1 uncultured Clostridia bacterium
GAATTACTTTTCCTCTTCTTCCTCTTTGCCGGCGGCACCGGAATTGCCGAGGAAGGTGCCGAGGAATATCTGCTTTTTACCGCGGGGAGCGGACGAACGGGGAGAGCGCGCGGACCTTTCGCCGCGGTCGCGGCGATCCCTTCTTTCACCGTCCCTTTCGCCGTCCTTTCTGTCAAAGCGGCGGCCCCTGTTATAGGGCTTTTTGTCGCCTTCAAACTTTTTGTCGCGGTTGAACTGCCTGCCGCCGCGGCTGAAATTCTTTTCGCGGCGCTCGTAGGGAACTTCGTCCTTGGGTATTATGACCACCCTGCGCATGGGCTCCCTGCCCTCGGATATGGTGGTGACGTCCTCGTTATCGGCGAGCACGGAGTGCACTACGCGGCGCTCGTAGGGGCTCATGGGCTCCATTGCGACGCGCCTTTTGCGCTCTACCGCCTTGGCTGCCTTGGCAACGGCTACCGCCTTGAGCTTTTCTTCACGCTGGGCGCGGTACTTTTCGCAGTCCACGACCACCCTTCTGTATTCGTCCCTGCCGATGTTGGCAACGGCGCCGGCTATGCACTGGATGGCGTCGAGCACCTCTCCCCTGCGGCCTATGACTGCCGAGGTATTGGTGGTCTTGATCTCTATCTCTATCTTTTCGCCGTCGGAAACTATCTCGTTGAACGCGGGTATCTTCAATATCTTCAAGAGCCCGTCTATAAACGCCGAAGCGCGTTCGCCGTCGCTGGCCTTTTTGGTTATTTTAACCTTTGCCTTTACCGAGCCGAAGAGCTTCTTTTTTCCCTCTTCGAGCACGACTATATCGGCCTGTTCTTCGGATATGCCCAAAACTTTAAGCCCTTCTGCGATGGCGTCTTCCTTGGTCTTTCCTGTAAAGACGTTTTCCATTTCTTCCATATGATCGTTTGCTCCTTATCACTATCTTCTTCAGCGTTTTTTGTTGCCTTTTTCCGCCTTGGAAGGTCTTCTTGAATATTTTTCTATTTCCTGGCGCTCTTCTATCTTTTTGAATTTTACGTCGAGCACCTTATTTACAACAAGGGTGGTAACAAAGCTGTACAGCGTATTGGTTATCATGTACAGCGAGAAAGCCGCACTGTAGAAGAAAGAGAACACGCCGTATATGATGGGCATTATTATAAGCATCCACTTGTTCGTGCGCTTGCCGCTGCCGTCTACGGTGCCGAGTTCGCTCATGTCCTTCTGCATGCGCATCATAAAGAACTGCGAAAGGAACATCATACCTATCGCCACCACTATCAGCACGAAATAGCCGTTGTAGGTGTTCTTTTCCGCCTGCAGATGGGCGGTCACTTCGTTATACGATTCCTCATAGTTGGAAAGGTCGGACGCCCTTGAAAGCGAGCTCACAAAGTCGTTGAACGAAGGTACCTCTTTATTTAAAAGCGAGTCTGGATACCAGATGTTCCCTACCCACAAAAATCCCTGGTTGTTGCCGTGATAGTAGTCGGCTGCGGCGTCGCGGGCAAATTCCGCCATGTAGTCCTTTACTATAAGGAACATGTCGTTTTCCGTCTGCACGTCTGCCGTGAGCTCTTCGTAAGAGGGATCTTTCGCCGCCTTGTTGTCCGTATAATAGCTTTGGAACCTGTCAAAGTCCACGCGGTAGACCGTCTCTCCGTCCGAATCCTTCTCCTCTATCAAAAAGCCGTAGTTGCCCGTTTTATCGTATGCGGCGTCTATGTCCTCGCAGACATATTCTGCCGCCACATCGTTATAGGCTGACACCATTCCGCGGTACAGTTCAAGGTTTGCGTACTGCGAATAGGTGGAGAACTGGCTGAACACTACCATGAATATGATGAGCGATACAAGCGTGGGCAGGCATACGCCGAGCATGCTGTAGCCGTTCTTTTTGTACAGCTCCATCACCTTTTGGTTGTACATGTTCTTGTCGTTGGCGTACTGCTTTTGCAGCTTTTCCATCTGGGGGCGCATGCTCTTCATTATGAGCGACTGCTTCTTGGTCTTTACTTTGGAAAATATATCCAGCGGCAAGACTATCGTCTTTAATATCAGCGTGAACAAAATTACGCCCACGGCGGTTATGCCCACGCCTTCGACGAGGAATTTTATTATGTCGCCTATCCAGTTCAGGTCTATGGATGCGAGCTGCTTGACCATGAAGCTGATAAAACTTTCCGACTGACCGGAAATATTAGCCAATAAATTCATCTTTTACAAATCGCGGCAGGCTTACAGCACCCACCTTACCTTAAAAAAATTTTCCGGAGCGGGGTCGTGACCTCCCTTGGTCAGGGGATTGCAGCGCATTATGCGCCATAACCCTAACAATATGCCCAAAACCACTCCGTTATTGTTTATGGCGCGAAGGGTGTACTCCGAACACGTGGGCGTGAACATGCACGTTCCGCGCGATATATGGCGCTGATAAAATACTATCAGGCGCATGCACGCCGCCTTTAAATACGGCTTGAAGAGCGTGCGCCTCATGTTTAAAAAAAATTCTTTCATTGCACGGATTGCGCCATCTTTTTATAGCACTTTAAAAGCGATCTTTCAAATTCCGCCAAACAATACTCTTCGGCGACCTTTGGCAAAAGTATCACGCTGCAAGGGGGGAGCTTATCGCAGGTATTGTAAAACGCCTGCCTTACGAGCCTTTTTATCCTGTTGCGCCGCACTGCCTTTCCGTGTTTTTTAGAGACTATGACCGCCATTTTAAGCGCCTTTGACGGGACATATATGGCGGTGAGCGCCGCCGAAAACGCCCTGTTCCCCTTTTTGAACAGGCGCTGGATATCGGTATTTTTTTTGAGCCGTAAGTATTTCAATTTACAAGCACCCCGCAAGACCGCTTAAAAAAGCTCCGCTCCTTACAAATTGCGGCAGCTAAAGACCTGCCGCACGGCTCACGCCGCGCGGGAGGCATTCCTGCCGCTCCCTTTAAAAAGGGCGGAAAATTTAAAGTTAAGCGGAAAGGTGCTTGCGACCCTTGTTTCTCCTTCTTTTGAGAACGTTCCTGCCCGCCTTGGAAGCCATGCGCTTTCTGAAGCCGTGAACCTTGCTTCTCTGTCTTTTCTTGGGCTGATAGGTCCTTTTCATTTTATCCTCCTGAAACGTTGCAAACCGTCGCAACGTTATTTTTTTAGACGTAAATTTTGCACGGACAAAAGCGCCTTGGCGGCGCTCCTCTCCCTATACGCAGTTTTTACAATACTGCACTCTGACAATTATACAATCAAAACGGCAATTTAGTCAAGCGTTATTTGCCGTCCTTACGGGTAAAATTAAGTAGAGGGCGTCTTTATTTTCGCAATTGGTGCATATAAACGGCTGCACCTGGGTATTGAAGGAGAGCATTATGCGCTCCTCTTCCAGCGCGTTCACGGCGTCCGTTATGAACTTGGAGTTCATTGCTATCCTTATGTCGTGCCCCTCCACTTCCGCCTTGACGGGCTCCTGCACGTTGCCTATCTCGGAATTGGATGATATCTCTATCCTGCCGGAGGATATGTCGAATATTATGAGGCTGTTCTTATCCGAACGCACGAGTATGGCGGCGCGCTCTATGCTGTTTTTCAAAGCCGACTTTTCCACGGTGACGACGGTGGAAAAATTTTTGGGTATGATGTTCTCTTTTTTGATGAATTCGCCGCCGTACAGCCTTGAGGTGAGCACGGTGTCGTCCACGGATACGAGTATCATGCCGCGCTGCACGAAAATTTCCGTCTCTCCCTCTGAAGGGAGCATCTTTTCTATTTCGTTGAGCGTGCGCGCCGGGCAGATTATGTCCATATCGCGCGTGGCGGCGGAGACGGGCGCGGTTATAGTGGCGAGCCTGAACCCGTCAAGGGCGGTGACGCACACCTTGCCGCCCGAAATGACGAACTGGCAGCCCTTTAAATTGGGCCTGGAATCGTCTGCCGCGCAGCAAAAGGAAGTGGAATTTATCACCCTTTTAAGGTCGGACACATCCATTTTAAAGCTGTCTTCGCTTATATCCGTGCTTATCTTGGGGAAATCTTCGGAAGAGAGCACCTGCATATAGGACTGGCTATCCGCATAGTTTATCTCCATCTTCACGTCGTCGGAAGAGAGAGTTATCTGCACTCCTTCAAGCTTTTTTATAAAGTCGGAAAAATACCTTCCGGGCACGCAGGTCTCCCCCTCTTCGCAGACCTCTGCCTTTACCGTCTTCTGTATGGATATCTCGCCGTCCGTTGCGGAGAGGGTGAGCCCGTCGTTGCGGGCGGAAAGTTTTATACATTCCAAAAGGGGAACGGTAGTCCTTACGGCGCACGCCTTTACCACTTTTAAAACAGCTTCTGATAAATTTATACCTTCACAAACTACTTTCATTAGCGACCCTGCCTTCTTTGTATGTTTATTATTTTTATTAAACTATTATATGGTAGTATTATTATTAGGGGATGTGGAAAACTTGATAACTTTCCCCGTCCGCCGTCATATATACGTTTACGCATACTATAATACCAAATAACCGTTTAAAAAGCAAGTTAAATGAGCTTTTTTTAGCGAGCGTAAAGCATCGGGTATGTTGACAACGCTGTTGAAAAGGCGGTGGATAAAGCGGGCGTGTTTTGTGGATGAGTGGAGAGCGACGTGGAAGGGAAAAGTCGGGAAATGTGTCGTATTTTGTAAAAAAGGGGAGTTTTCCACAAAAGCACGGGCGTGTGGAAAAAGTTTTTTACAATTCAAGGATGGTAAAATAAGGGCATTTTGCCGCCGTTTAAGGTTGAAAGGGAGGCAAAAAAGTGGTATAATCTTGATTGACGGGAAGACGATATACAAGTTATCAACACATGTTTTCCACGGCGGGAGCTATTTTGGAGTATAAAGACGGTTTTTGCCCGGGCGAGGCGGCGGAAAAAAGTTTGGAAAAATTTTATACCCTTCTCACCGAATACAATAAAAAGGTCAACCTCACTTCCATAACGGAGAGGAAGGATTTTTTTATCAAGCACATATGGGACAGCCTTGCCGGGCAAAAGTATTTTAAGCAGGGCGCGTCCGTCGCCGAAGTGGGTTCGGGCGGAGGATTCCCCTCTCTCCCCTTAAAGATATGCCGCCCCGACCTTAAATTCACCCTGTTTGAAAGCGTCGGAAAAAAATGCGTGTTTTTAAAGCAGGCGGCTTTGAGCCTGGGGCTTGAAGGCGTGACCGTGGAAAACATGCGCGCCGAAGACGCGGGCAGGGCGGTTTTGTACAGGGAGAAGTTCGACGTGTGCTGCGCGCGCGCCGTGGCAAGGTTGAACACGCTTATGGAGTACTGCTCCCCTTTGATAAAGACGGGCGGGCTGTTTGTGGCGTACAAGGGCGACGCCGGCGAAGAGATGGAAGAGGCGTCGGCTGCGGCAGGCATATTGGGGCTTGAAAAGATGTGCGCCGAAAGGTACGAACTGCCCGAGGGCGCCGGGGCAAGGACGCTTGCCGTATATAAAAAAATAAGGCCCGTTTCCGCAAAATATCCGCGCGGAATGGGCAAAGAGAGGAAGGATCCGCTTTGATCGAAAATTGCTGCGCGTTCACCGGGCACAGGCTGCTCGGGGACGATTTTGACGCCGGGCTTTTGGAGAGGGTCATAGAGGGGCTCATAAAGCGCGGGACGGATACCTTTTACTGCGGGATGGCCAAGGGGTTCGACCTTGTCGCCGGGGAGACGGTGTCAAGGCTCAAAAAAAGGTATGAAGTAAAGCTCATAGCCTGCATCCCTTACGCCGGGCAGGCGGAGCGCATGAACGAAGAGAATAAAAAGAGATATACGGCTGTACTTGAAAACTGCAGCGAAAGAATGGTCTTTTCCGATAAATATAATTTTTGGTGCATGCACGCGCGCGACAGGTATATGGCGGAAAACAGCGGCACCGTGGTGTGCTATTTGAGAAAGCAGAGCGGCGGCACGTATTACACGGTAAACTATGCGCGCGCCCTTGGAAGAAAGATAATCGAGGTATAGCATAACAATATTAAATATGTTTAACTGACGGCATTTTTAGGTTTAAGGCGGCGCGCAAATTTTTGCGCGCCGCCTTAAAATTGGATAAATATAATATATAAGCAATTGCCTATATAAAAGAGAAACTTGCCCGCCGCCCGGGCATTTTTTGTCTTTTTTAATAAAAAACCTGCTTGCGGACGAAGGTCAAAGCGCTCTGCGCCCTTAACGGCATTGCAAATTGAGGGGTATATTTGATATGCGGGCGATCCCCTCCTTTAATTCCTCCCCTTACCAAGGGGAGGCAAGTCCGGGGGGGGGGAATTTCTCCGCTTACCAAGGGCGAGGTTGAGTGGCTCTTTTTTTGTATAACGAAAATCACGCAATAGTCGCGTGGTTCAAAAGAGGCTTTTGCCGATGTGTAAAAAATAAAGGTTTAATGAGCAACGAACGGTCAAGCTCTATTTGTGTAAATGGGATGCCTCCCACCGCGCCCCC
>CALVPV010000079.1 GCA_944353935.1 uncultured Clostridia bacterium
AAAAAGGCATAGTAAGGAGTACCTTGTCCCCCTTATATAAGGGGGAATTAAAGGGGGTTAGACATAAAAATGGGGGGAAAAAGAACCCTCAGGCAAGTTGTCGCGATAGCTCCAACTTGTCAGCTCCCTTTAAAAAGGGCGCCACGCTATGCGGCGTAATTTAATATATATCCCTCCTTGGCGGTCTCATAAATATTTGCCCGCCCGTCCTCCCTTTAGCAAGGGAGGCGCAATTGTGGAATCTTCTTTTAAAAAGTGAGGCAAGGGGACACGCCTATAAAGTGGCAAAATAGCGGCGTATCGCAATTTCTGCATATGAAAACGTCTTTCAGTTTAAGTGCGCTATTGACAAATGCGCGCGCGGTATGTTAAAATTATATAAAGTATTTTATATTGCCGGACGGGATAGAACAAACCTTATTCAACACGCGCATGCCGCCTGTCTGCTGCGTCAAAAGCGGCTGCGTATCGCAAAAAAAGCCGCCGAGGCGCGCAAAAGGCGCATTCGGTGGCAGGTTCGTACACCCCTTGTCCGGTAAGCGGGAGTTATTATGAGGAACATTGCCATTGTCGAAGACGAAGACGACGCCGCAAAGCAATTGCTCTCATATATAGACAGGTATGCCGCGACATATTCGCAGCAGTATCATGCCGTGCGGTTCCACAGTGCCGAAGATTTCCTTGCCGATTACAAGGCCATATATGCCGTCGTATTTATGGATATACAGATGGCGGGCATTAACGGCATGGACGCCGCCGAACAGCTCAGAAAGGTGGATAAGACTGTCTCCATAATCTTTATATCCAACCTTGTGCAGTACGCGCAAAAGGGGTACGAGGTGGACGCCGTCAGCTTTCTTGTAAAGCCCGTGAGCTACTTTGATTTTTCGCTCAAATTCCGCAAGGCGCTCGACATATACGTGATGAACGAAGAGCGCAGCATAACCATAAAATACCGCGGCGGGCTGGCGCGCATCTCTACGGACAAACTGATGTATGTGGAGATAATCGCGCACAGGCTGTACTATCACCTGATAGACGGCGACCTTGAGGTGACGGGCGTGCTTTCGGAGGTGGAACAGGAGCTTGCCGCCTACGGCTTTTTGCGGTGCAACAAGTGCTACCTCGTAAACCCCAAGTTCGTGCTCGGGGTAAAGGGGTCGGACGTGCAGGTGGGCGACACCACGCTGCAGATAAGCCGCCCCAGGCGCGCGGCGTTTTTGGCTGAACTTGCCAACTGGTACGCAGGGCAAGGCGGCAAAAGCTGAGGCGGTGAGGGCGTATGTTTGGCGAAGTGATGGGCATATATGCCCGAATCATTCTGCAATTCCTGCTTGAATTGTATGTTTTTTACGTGCTGGTGATGTTCCGTTTTAACCGCGCTCCACGCTTTTGGGCAAGGCTGTTCGGCGGGCTCGCGGGCGTGGCGGCAATAGCATTCGGCACGTCGTTTTTCTACTATTATTACGGCGATACGGTGTTCGGCAGGATAGCCGTCTATCTGCTTCTGTTTGCCGTCACCACGCTGCACGCCAAGCTGTGCTTTGCCGAAGGCTACAAGACGGTGCTGTTCGGCTGTTCGCTGGCGTATGCCGCGCAGAACCTCGTTTACAAACTCTTTCTCATATTCTATTGCTCGGGCGAATACTTCCTCATATTTGAAGGCTGGGAGGACAACTTTTCGCTGTACTACCGCCTCGTGTACTACGCATTCTTTATAGCGGCTGCCGCCGCCACGTATTTTTTGCTCATACGCCGCCTTATAAGGCGCCTGCCGGACTGCTATATAGATTTTAAGATGATGGCTATCTCCGTGCTCGTGCTGGTGGTGACCGTCATACTCTGTTCGGTGGAGGACGTGCACTTTGCGGAATTTGCGGGCGAGCGGGACAATATGTTCACCGACCCCGACATATTTATTTTAAGGCAGACGGGCAACATCTTTTCCGTGGTGTGCTGCGCGGCGGTAATACTGCTAATATCGCAGACGCTTGTGGAACGCGACCTTCAAAGGGAGGTAGAGTACCTGCAATACGCCGTGCGCCAGGGCGAAAAGCAGTACGAAATATCCAAGGACACCATAGACCTTATAAACATAAAGTGCCACGACATAAAGTATAAAGTCAATGCCCTGCTTGCCCAGGGCACGGGCATCACGTCGGAGGCGCTC
This sequence comes from uncultured Clostridia bacterium, assembly GCA_944353935.1. Classification (GTDB taxonomy): domain Bacteria; phylum Bacillota; class Clostridia; order Christensenellales; family Borkfalkiaceae; genus Coproplasma. The sequence continues at coordinate 2,171 of CALVPV010000079.1, forward strand.
GCCGACCTTACGGGCAGCATCTCTATATACGACACGCGCGTATCTACGGGCAACAAGATACTCGACGTGCTCTTTACGGAAAAGAGCCTGTACTGCGAACAGAACGGCATAACCTTTTCCTGCATGGCAGACGGCGCGCGCCTTTCGTTTATGGACGACGGCGACCTGTATTGCCTGTTCGGCAATATAATAGACAACGCGCTTGAAGCGGTGGGCGCCGTTCCGGACAAGGAACGCAGGGTGATAAATATATCAGTCAAGGCGAAAAACGACCTTGTAATGGTGCAGGAAGAGAACTATTTTGAAGGCGAGCTGGAGTTTAAGGACGGGCTCCCGCGGACGATCAAACAGGATAAAAATTACCACGGGTTCGGCACGCGCAGCATCCGCATGATAGTCAATAAGTACGACGGCGCGCTCACGCTGAGCGCAACCGGCGGGATCTTTCACCTGAATATCATTTTCTGTCCTCAAAACCGAAACGTTGTTACAGAATAAGTAAATAATTTGCAGTTAAGGGAACGCCCATTGACAACGGGCGTTCTTTTTTTTATTATGTCTGTGATTGAACAAAGCGCACACTTAATGGGCGAAACGAACACGGCGCACAAGGTGCCGCCGTGAGGCCGCCCTACATCTTGTCCCCCTTACACACTATACTTGTCCCCCTTTTGTAAAGGGGGAATAAAAGGGGGTTAGAAGAAAGAGCAAAGAACGGCAATTCAATAAAGCAAAAACCCACCGACGCGCCCGTACGGTCGCGCCACCTCCCTTTAAAAAGGGAGGCAAGAGGGTGGAAGTGTCCCTTTTTTACACGCCCATACCTTGTCTCTATTTGCAAAGGCGACCACCCCCATATCTTGTCCCCCTCAATGGTTGCAAGGCGACCACCCCATACATCTTGTCCCCCTTTTGTAAAGGGACGAACGAGGCATTTCATAGCACAGCGGACACCCGCTGTGCGTGCCGAAGTGAGATGAGTGAGCGCAAATGTCAGTGCGCGAACGGTGACCAAGGCGGCATGATATTACCTTAATGCCGCCGAGAACAGTGAGCGCAGCGAACGAAAGGGGGATAGAAAAGCGCCAAGGATGTTCGGGATAAAATTTTCTGTCTAACGTCAAGGTTGCGGCGATAAAAAATAAATAACTGCAAGGGGCGCCCCTTGTTCGCTTGCCGAGGCAAGCGAACGCGGAAAGCTCCTTTAAAAGGAAAATAAATGAACAAAATAGTAAAGGCCGGCGCTGTGGCTGCCACTCTTTTAACTTTGTGCGCGGCGGCGTTTGCGGGCGGATGTTCAAGGCCGGGCTGCGGGATAAGCGCGGCGGTCAAAGACCTGCCCCAAAGGTTTGCCAAAGAGGAAGAAAAGATAGTCGTCTTTGCCGAAGGGCGCACGGAAGGGTTCTACGCCTCCGACGGCTGGGCGAACCACCAGATGTTCAACTGCGAATGGAACGGCGAAAACGCCGTTGTGGAGGACGGCATACTCAATATGTCCGTGACAAGGGCGCCAGGCGAAACAAAGGAAGGGTTTTATTATTACGGCGCCGAATACCGCTCTCAACAGAAGTACGGCTACGGCTTTTACGCCGTGTGCATGAAGGCGGCGGACTGTTCGGGCGTGATATCCTCCTTCTTTACCTACACGAACGGCCCGTGGGACGAGATTGATATAGAGATACTCGGCAAGGATATGACGCAGGTGCAGTTCAACTATTACACGGACGGCGTCGGCAGGCACGAATATCTTTACAACCTCGGCTTTGACGCGTCGGAAGATTTCCACGAATACGCCTTTGACTGGCAGCCGGGCAGCATCACCTGGTATGTGGACGGCAGGGCAATATACCGTGCCACAAGGGACATACCCACGCACCCGCAACAGGTAATGATGAACGTGTGGAACTGCATAGGATTTGACGGCTGGTCGGGCAAGTTCAACGGCGATACGGTGCCCGCAACGGCGCAGTACAAGTGGATAGCTTACAGCCCCGCACGGTAAAATGCGGTGCCAAATCATGGTAATAACGCGGAATTTTCCGCGGGATATTATAAAAATCTTTTATAGGGAGAAAACATTATGGGAAACAAGTTTCTTAAAACTCTGCCCGCGATCGCCATTGCGGCGGCAATGACGTTGGGAATTTTGTCTGTCTCGGCATGCAAGCCTGATCTTTCCGATGTCGAAGATTTGAATGCGACGAAAGAAATTGCCAATTGGTCAGAGGGTAGTGCCAATGCATTTTTTGAATCTGACGGTTGGACAAACGGCAATCCTTTCAATGTACAGTGGACAAAGAGCAACGTTTTGTATGAAAACGGTGTAATGAAGTTGACTATTGACGATAACCCTGTTGGCTCTGTTGATACATTTAACGAATATCTAGGAGCAGAGGCTCGCAGCTATCAAAATTTCGGTTACGGCGATTATGAAGTATGTATGAAACCTGTCAAAAAAGCAGGCACGGCAAGCACCTTCTTCCTGTATACGGGTCCCAGTGAAGCTGAAAATCCTGAATACGATGATAAAGGAAACCTTATAAACGGTAACCCTTGGGACGAAATAGATATCGAGTTCCTCGGCAAAGATACCACAAAAGTACAGTTCAACTACTACGTGAACGGCGAGGGCGGTCATGAGTACATGTATGACCTCGGCTTTGACGCATCCGAAGATTTCCATACGTACGGCTTCCGTTGGGCGGAAGATGAAATAGTATGGTTTGTAGACGGCGAGCCCGTTCACAGGGTCAGGGCAAAGTCGCTGCCTTCTACTGAAAGCCGTATACTTATGAACTATTGGTGCGGCGCTCCTGCAGCAGAAAACTGGATGGGTAAATATTCCGATCCCGGTGATGAGGGCCCTGAATACAAGTGGGTAAAAACTTCTGCGGCTGTCGGTTGGGGTGAGATACCTGAGCCGGTAATAGTGGAAGAGTTTGAAGGTGACTGGGCGGATTACGAGGCGATTTCTCCCGAATTTGAGTCCAGCAACAATCTTGGCGGTGCAACTGCTCCTTATACGTTTACGCCTTCTGCAGACGGAAAGACGGTTACAATAAAATATCCCGCAAATGCTGCCGGCGAATATGATAACGCGAATTTCGATGCCACTGAGGTTGCCAAGGATACCAACTGGATGCACTTTGTGCTTAAAAATAATTCTGCAACAGAAACTAACGATGTGCGCATCAATATAAGGAACGCTGCTAATACCGCAAATATAAATTCATATGCTTTCGGCAACGGCAAAGAACTCTCTACCACTCAGGACGGTACAAGGTTTTTCCTTGAGCCTAATGAAACTATCGAGGTCGAGATAAAGTTTGAAGGTGAAGTAGGCAATGTCGAGTTTATGCTTGACTCAATGTTCAGCCAGCAGACGGGTAGTACTCCCGGTGATATCACCATAAGCGATATCAAATTCGCTAAACAGGGTGAAATTATAATACCAGAAACTCCCGTAGAAAACAACAACGGCGTAACCATAAACGGCTCCAAAGTTATATTCGGCGGCAATGTAGGCGGACAGCCCTATGCAATCAATACCGACGACGAAACAAATTCGATGAACGTTACCTATACTGCGGCAGAAGATGCGTCTTATCGAGGTGTTCATTCAGGTGATACCGACGAAGAAAAGGCAGTCATAAAGGGCATAGCGGCAGGGCATAATACGTTCACCGCAAAAATCACCAATAACGGCACGGCGGCGGTAAATGTGCGTATCGATATAATGGGCACTAATACGCCGAGTGGCACCCTCAATGTGCGCAACCTTTCGGCAACGATGAACGGTTCGGCTGTATATACTGACCTTGAATGGGGTGGCTCTTTGTTCGACGCTATTCCCGCAGGGGCTACTGTTGAAATTGCCATCACTTTCGATACGACATACGAGATAGATAAAATTCTTTTCATGATTGATTCGCACAAGACAGGCGAAACCACCCACAGCGGCGATGTGACGTTCTCCGAAATGGCATTCAGCGGCGAGGGCACGGTGGTGGATCCCAAACCTGATCCCGATCCTGCACCCTCCGGCGACGGGGCGCTGCTTACTTTCACCGAACAGGGCGGTTATAAGGTGGATAAAAAGAATGTTGCCGCCAACGAAGTCAATATAACTTACGAGGGGATAACGTGCAATTACGCCAACGTGTATGCCTCCGTTGTGACTGCCGATACGGAAAATAAAAACACCTTCACGTTTACCGTTGTAAACAACGGCGACAAGGCAGTGCAGATCCGTATGGATCTTCAGAATACC
>CALVPV010000080.1 GCA_944353935.1 uncultured Clostridia bacterium
TTGAAGAGTTCGATGCGCGCGTCCCTCAGCTGATATGCGTCTCCGCCACGCCCGCGCCGTATGAATTGGAGCAGTCGGGCAACACGGTAGAACAGCTCATCCGCCCCACGGGATTGCTCGACCCCGAAGTGGAAGTGCGCCCCACAAAGGGGCAGGTGGACGATTTGCTCGGCGAAATAAAAAGGACGATATCCGCGCAGGGCAGGGTGCTCGTCACCACGATGACCAAGCGCATGGCAGAGAGCCTCACCGATTACCTCAAGGAGCATTCGCTCAAAGTCAGGTATATGCACAGCGATATAGACGCGCTGGAAAGGATAGACATCGTAAACGGGTTAAGGAGCGGAGAATTTGACGTATTGTGCGGCATAAACCTTTTAAGGGAAGGGCTCGACCTTCCGGAAGTAAAGCTGGTCGCCATACTCGACGCCGACAAAGAGGGCTTTTTAAGGAGCGAAACTGCGCTCGTCCAGACGATAGGCCGCGCCGCCCGCAATGCCGAAGGCAGAGTCATAATGTATGCCGATACGATTACCGGCAGTATGAAGAGGGCGATAGGCGAAACGGAGCGCCGCCGCAAGATCCAGGACGAATACAACAGGGAGCACGGCATAGTGCCTAAGACCATCATTAAAGAGGTCAAGAGCACGATAGGCATAACGGGCAAAAAGAAGTCGGGCGACGACATAAAGGCAGCCGATATCCCCGCCGAGATAGAAAAGTTAAAGGCGCTTATGGCTGTCGCCTCCGCTCAGCTCGACTTTGAACGTGCCATAGAGATCCGCGACACCATCAACGAACTTAAAAAGCGCATGAGAACGGCGGGAAAGACCTTGCCTAAAAAGTGATTTTTGTATATAGGATATGAAAGAAGAAATTTTTGTAAAAGGCGCAAAGGAAAACAATTTAAAGAACATAGACGTACACATACCCCGCAACACGCTCACCGTGTTCACGGGGCTTTCGGGCAGCGGCAAATCGACGCTTGCGTTCGATACGATCTTTGCCGAGGGGCAGAGGAGGTATATAGAGAGCCTTTCCTCTTACGCCCGCCAGTTTTTGGGGCAGATGGAAAAGCCGGACGTGGAATCCATAGACGGGCTTTCCCCCGCGATATCCATAGACCAGAAGACAACGTCGCACAATCCCCGTTCCACGGTAGGTACGGTCACGGAAATTTATGATTACTTCCGCCTGCTGTATGCGCGCGTCGGCATACCTCATTGCCCCGTCTGCGGCAGGGAGATACGCAAGCAGTCTGTGGACGAGATAGCCGACAGGGTGGTAGCCATGCCGTCGGGCACAAAAATAATGGTGGAAGCCCCGATAGCACGCGGCAAAAAGGGCGAATTTGCAAAGGAGCTCGCCGCCTTTAAAAAGAGCGGCTACGGCAGGGTCAAGATAGACGGTTCGGTGTATGACCTGCAGGAAGAGATCAGGCTTGAAAAAAATATCCGCCACAACATATCCGTAGTAATAGACAGGCTGGTGATAAAGGAAGGCATATTGAAGAGGCTCACGGACAGCCTGGAAGCCGCTTTAAAACTGGGCGGCGGTCTCGTGATAATAGACAGCGGGGAAAGAGAGGAGCTGTATTCCGCCAATTATGCCTGCCCGGACTGCGGCATCTCGATAGAGGAGATAGAGCCGCGCCTCTTTTCATTCAACACGCCGTGGGGCGCCTGCCCGGAATGTTCTGGTCTCGGGTTCAAACAGAAGGTCGACCCCGACCTCATCTGCCCGGACAAGACCAAGACCCTGCGCGAAGGGGCCATCAAGATCAGCGGCTGGAACCTGGACAGTTCAGCAATGACGCAGATGTATATAAATTCGCTTGCAAAGCACTACGGGTTTTCTTTGGACGTGCCCGTAAAGGATCTGCCTGCGGAAGTATATAACATGCTCATGTACGGCAACGGCGGCGAACAGATAGAGCTCGCCTACAACGCCTACCGCTTTTCCGGCAGCTACAAGACGGCATGGGAGGGCTTTGCCAATAACCTGCAAAGAAGGTACAATCAGACCTCTTCCGACAGCGTCAAAATGGATATAGAGCGGTATATGCGCGTGACCGACTGCCCCGTCTGCCATGGCAAAAGGCTCAAAAAAGAGGCGCTCGCCGTCACCGTCGGCGGTAAAAACATCGCGCAGGTGTGCGATATGGCGGTGGACGACATATCGGCGTTCATCGGCGGTTTCGATTTCTTTACGCCTACGGAGCACATGATAGCGGACAGCATATTAAAGGAGATACAGAGCCGCATAAGTTTTCTTAAAAACGTGGGGCTCGGCTATCTCACGCTCTCGCGCTCGGCGGCGACGCTTTCGGGCGGTGAGAGTCAGCGAATAAGGCTTGCCACGCAGATAGGCAGCGCGCTCACAGGCGTTCTGTATATACTTGACGAACCGTCGATAGGGCTTCATCAGCGCGACAACGAAAAACTTTTGGCTTCGCTTAAAGGGCTCAGGGATATAGGAAACACCCTCATTGTCGTGGAACATGACGAAGATACGATGCGCGCCGCGGACTATATCGTTGATATAGGGCCCAAGGCGGGCGTCCACGGCGGCGAAGTGGTCGCGTGCGGCTCGCCGCAAGATATTATGAACTGCCCGCAGTCCATAACGGGCGACTACCTTGCCGGCAGAAGGAGGATAGAAGTCCCCGCCGTAAGGAAAAAGCCGGACGGCAGGTATCTCACCGTAAAGGGATGCAGCCAAAACAATTTAAAGGGTATCGACGTGCAGATCCCCGCGGGGCTCATCACCGCCGTCACGGGCGTATCGGGTTCGGGCAAGTCCAGTTTGGTGAACGAAATAATCTATCCCTACCTTGCCAACACGCTCAACGGCGCGCGCCAGCCACAGGGAAAGTTTGAAAGCGTGGAGGGTCTTGAGTATTTTGACAAAGTCATTGCGATAGACCAGCAGCCCATAGGGCGCACGCCCCGCTCCAACCCGGCAACATATACGGGCGTATTTACGATGATACGCGACCTGTTTGCCGCCACGCCCGATGCCAAGGAGCGCGGCTACAAGAGCGGCAGGTTTTCATTCAACATAGCGGGCGGCAGGTGCGAACACTGCGAAGGCGGCGGCATCATCCAGATAGAGATGCACTTTTTGCCGGATATCTACGTCCCCTGCGAAGTGTGCGGCGGCAAGCGCTACAACCGCGAGACGCTGGAAGTGAAGTATAAGGGCAAATCTATAGCCGACGTGCTCGACATGACGGTGGAGGACGCCGCCGAATTTTTCAAGCCGGTAGGCGCAATATATAATAAACTTTCTACCCTTGTCGATGTGGGGCTCGGGTATATCAAGCTCGGGCAGAGCGCAACGACGCTCTCCGGCGGCGAGGCGCAGCGCGTCAAACTTGCCACGGAGCTTTCAAAGCGCAGTACGGGGAAAACTTTTTATATTTTGGATGAACCCACTACCGGGCTGCATACCTATGACGTGGATAAACTCATCAAGATACTTGCAAGGCTAAGAGAGGGCGGCAACACCGTCCTTGTCATAGAGCACAACCTTGACGTGATAAAGACAGCCGATTGGATAATCGATCTGGGCCCCGAGGGCGGCGACAGGGGCGGCACGCTCATTGCGAGCGGCTCGCCGGAGGATATAGCTGCCCATCCCGAAAGTTATACGGGTATGTTCCTTAAAAAAGTGCTTTGATTTAAAAAATGTAAACTTTTGTTGCGGCTGCATTGCATCGCGGATGTTGCATAATACCCGTAAATACTGTAAAATGTATTTAACAAATCACGGGGTGCACTTTATGGAATTTGCGGAAAAATTTTTAAAATTGCGCAAGTCGGCGGGGCTCTCTCAGCAAGAGGCGGCAAAAAAATTGGGTGTTTCGCGCCAGGCGGTCTCACGGTGGGAACGCGGCACGGCATTGCCCGATTCGCTGAACATCTTGGGTATATGTACGGTGTTCGGCGTATCTGCCGATTATCTCGTAAACGATGATGTCTGCGCAAGCGGACAGAGTGCCGATAACCGGGCGAACGGCGGTGAAGGACGTAAGAATTTACATGCCGTTGCTCTCTGCATCGGTTTTCATCTGCCTTCGCTTATCGTGGAAGCCGTTTCGCTGCTTATTTTTGTCGGCGGCAACTATACCTTGTTCTGGATATTGTTTGTTTTCGGGGTGTTGCTGTCCCTTGCCGGGATAGTTACGGCAGAAGTGATATTTCATTCCCTTGCGCGCGATTTGCGTTTATCGGCTGAAAGAAAATATTACCGCACGGGCGTATGGTTGTTTCTTCCCGTGCCGCTATTAGTGCTTGTAGAGGGTGCGGCGTATGCCGCCATGATCTGTTCACACGGGTACGGTTCGTCCACGATGCCTGCCTTTTTATTGGCTTTTTTGGCGTTTGCCGTCTATGTGTTCATTGGCATCGTCGTCTGTGCGTGGCTCTCTTCAAAAAAATAATTTTTTATTTCGGCGGGCGTATGCCCGCCTTTTTTACGCGCAAAAAACCTTTTTTGTGAATATGCTGGTAATAGTTTGGATCAAAGGAGTTTTCCATGTCGCCACTTATTGCCGATAGGCCCTATCCCACGGAAGAGGGCGTTTGCCCGGATGCGTATTCGCTGCGCGTGATATCTCCCGCGTATGCTTCGCCGGCAGGCGAGCTCAATGCCGTTCTGCAGTATATGTATCACTATCATCATTTTGTTGCAAACGGCTATAATGAGCCCGCTAAGGTCATAGAAAGTATTGCCGTTGCCGAGATGTTCCATCTCAAATTGCTCGGCGCTACCGTGCTCGCGCTCGGCGCGGCGCCGGTGTATACTTTCAATCCGCCATGTCTGTTCAACTTTTATTCGGCAAAGTTCGTCACTTATTCCCGTTCCCTCGTCTGCATGGCGGAGGATGACGTGCGCGCCGAAAAACAGGCGATACACGATTACGAACGTATGTTGCGCGCGCTTAAAAACGCAAAAGTAAAGGAGATCATCGAACGCATTTTAGATGACGAAAGGCTGCATCTTGCGGCGTTTGAGGAGATTTTGCACTCGCTTAAAAGTTGACAGGCGGGGCGGCGTAATATACAATTATATGTATGAATTACGACGTCGCGATAGTGGGCGGAGGTGCGGCAGGGCTTGCCCTTGCGGTACTTTTGAGCCGCAGTACAAAACTTGATATCTGCGTGTTGGAATCGGGTGCTCGCCTCGGAAAAAAGCTGGCGGCAAGCGGCAACGGGCAGGGCAACGTGAGCAACGTTAATATCTCCGCTGATAATTATCACGGAGGAGGGGCGGAGCGCGCCTTTAAAATAATTTCCTCTGCAGGCGAGGTGTACAGGACGCTGTTCCACGGGCTTTTCACCGCCGACGAGCGCGGCAGGGTCTATCCTGCGGGGAGGCAGGCTTCCTCTCTTTCGGACAGTCTCATTGCCGAACTTGCACGTGCGGGAGTAAAAGTCTTTACGGGGACGAGGGTCGTTTCTATTGAAAAGAGGGGGCTTTTCAGGCTGACTCTCACAGACGGCGGCGTCGCAGAGGCAAAGTTCGCCGTGCTCTGCGTGGGTGGGAAGGCTCAAAAGCAGTTCGGTACGGACGGCTCTTCGTATGCCCTTGCCGAGGCGTTAGGGCATAAGCTCACTCCGCTCTATCCGTCGCTCGTCCAGCTCAAAACGGATACGACATATATAAAGACGCTGCGCGGCATACGCGCCGACTGCAAACTCACCGCCGTCGTTGACGGCAGAGAAGTCACGTCGTGCCGCGGCGACGTGATATTTACCGAATACGGAATTTCGGGCAATGCGGTATTTTCCGTATCGCCCGCATTTGCGGGAAAAACGGGGGAAGCGGTCATTGAATTTGCGCCCGATATCCCCTATGAAGCGCTCAAAGCCGATGTGCGTGAGAAACGCGATCGGGGATATGCAGACAGCGAGCTCTTGGCGCTCACGCTCAACAATCAGATAGGCAGGGCTGTAATCAGGCGCGCGGCAAGTACTACACCCGAAGATATTGCTGCCATGGCAAAGCATTTTGCGCTGAAAGTTACGGGAACGCTCGGATTCGACTATGCGCAGGTGACGCACGGCGGAATAGACATGCGTGATGTTTCG
>CALVPV010000081.1 GCA_944353935.1 uncultured Clostridia bacterium
AATCGCTTAATTTTACCTATAAGCATATTTATTGTAATATATTTGAGGATGTATGTCAATGCCATAGCACAAAAAAAATCGCAAACGTTTTCATTTTTTTGTTGCCAAGGCGCACGTCGTGTCATATACTGACACGGCGGTTGTAAAAAATTTGTAAAATTTTAGCAAAAAATCACCCCTCGCCTGTCTTATTTTTTGGAAAGACGCAAAACAAGGCAAGGTGTTTTATATATCCCCCTTTCGTTCCCCCTTGCGTAAGGGGGACAAGGTGTGTGTCCCCCCCTTGCCTCCCTTTTTAAAGGGAGGTGGCGCGGCATACCTGCCACGCCGGTGGGTTATATGGGACAACTGCCGACTTATATCTAACCCCCTATTTATTCCCCCTTTATCAAAAGGGGGACAAGAAATAGGGTATGCGCCTTTACATAAGATGAGATAAGTGTGGTTATGTCTATCCCCCTGCCTTCCCCCTTTATCAAAAGGGGGACAAGATATGGGAGCGTAAAGGGGGACAAGTATAGGTATAGGGGGACAAGGTGTGGGGTGAAAGGGGACACTCCCCCCCCTCTTGCCTCCCTTTTTAAAGGGAGGTGGCGCGAACGCACGGGCGCGACGGTGGGTTTTAATCGGATAAAAAATGCCGCGGAAAGTTTTAAAAAACTTTCCGCGGCATTTACCGTAAAATACGGAAAATCAAAGCCTACCTAAAACAGACGGGCGGTATTTAGCCCAGCACTATGCGGGTGAACTTTTTTAATTTTCCCTTGCCCAAAAACGTGAAGTAAAGCGCCTTTACGCCGCTGTCGCCCCTATATTCGCCGTAGAATGTCTTTTCTTCGGCAGACGGGGTGATCTCTATTTCGGCGACCACGGCGCCGAACGGTTCGTTCTTCACCTCTATCACGCCTTCGGCATTCCCGCACCCCGTGACGCCTATGCGCTTTAAGCCGTCTATATCAAAGTACTTAAAGCCAGCCATAGCGCCATTGCAGAAATTGGCTATATACTGGTCGCCGCCGTGCTCCCTGTCCTTTCCGCCCTGCGTAAAGTAGGGATGGCACCCCGCCCTGTTTTTGCCAAGGGGTTTGGAATGGAACCTTCCGCCCCTGCGCGAGGTGAGGTTGCAGGCGATGCGCGCTTCGTAGCTGCCGCTGCCCTTGAGCGGGCCGCCGTTTAAACCGCAGCTCGTCATTTCCACCTGCTTTATGGAGCCGTCCGGCTCGATGACTATCTCTTCGGCGCAGCCCTGGCGCGAAAAACAGTTGCGGTTGGTCTGCCTGTGGTAGAATATGTAATTCTTATCGCCGAGCGCAAGTATGCCGCCGTGGGTGTTGCCCGTATAGTTGGAAGCCGTCTTGGGCCCGTTGTGGACTTCGAGCAGCCCTATATCGCCGTTGGAAACAATCGTGCCGCCGTATTTAAACGGCCCGACGGGCGAATCGCCGACGGCGTAGCAGAGTTCGTGGCCGATCGCCGAAGAGTACACAAAGTAGTACCTGCCGCCTATCTTGCGCATGGACGACGCTTCAAAAAAGCTGTGTTCGCCGAGCCCGGACGACGGCATGGTGAGATGCGGCCCGTCCTTTACGGTGAGCATGTCCGCAGGGTCAAGTTCCACCACCGCGCCGCCCTTTACGTTGCGCTTTGAAACGCCGAGCACGGGGAAGAACATTCCCGAACCGTAATACAGCCATACCCTGCCGTCCTCCACATATACTGCGGGGTCAAACGGCAGATACTGCGTGGAATACGGGTACAAGTCGACTTCGCCGTGATAGACGAACGGCCCCGCGGGGCTGTCGGACACGGCGCAGCGTATTGCCCAGCTTTTGCGCGTTATGCCCGGGTTGAAGGCATAGTACAGGTAATACTTTCCGTCCGGGGCGCGGCAGACGTCGGGGGCATACATGCTGCCCCTGCCCCTGTATGCGGGGTCGTCGCTCTTTTTGTATATGACGCCCTCGTACCGCCAATCGCTAAGGTCGTCTGCCGGGGCAGACCACGTGACGTAGTCGTTCATGCAAAATCCGCCGCCGTTGAACCTGTCGTGGGAGCCGTAGACGTACACCCTGCCGTCAAAGACGTGCGGTTCGCCGTCGGGGATATACTCCCAGCTCGGCAAATATGGATTGAATGCCTGATATTTCATTTTCACCACCTTACAAACGTATCTTTAAGGGCGAAATACAGCGACCTGAACAACTTATGCTTGCCTTGGTACGCCGCGCAGAGCCCTTCGTCCGGCTTTACCGTATATTTTGTAGAGACGAGCGCAGCGGCGGCGTCTTTGACCGTCGCATATGCCCCGCATGCCGTCATGGCGAGCATAGCCGCGCCGTAGGCGGGGCCCTCTTCCACGAGCGGGATATCCACTTCCACGCCGCACACGTCGGCTATTATCTTTTGCCACAGCGGGCTCTTTGCACCGCCGCCGCACAGCTTGGCGCGCCCCACTTTGAGCCCGTTGGAACGGGCGACATCCAGGCAGTCGCGCAGCGCAAACGCCACGCCCTCCATCACGGCGAGCGTCATATCCGCGCGGCCGGTGTCCGGGCGCATGCCTATGAACGCGCCGCGGGCGTACACGTCGTTGTGCGGGCTGCGCTCGCCCATGAGATAGGGCAGGAAGAACACGTCGTTTTTGCCCATGCGTTCCTCGCAGCCGGCTTGCTCTTTGTCCATGTCCTTTGCGCCCAACACATTCATCCACCAGCTGTTGCACGACGCCGCCGAAAGGATGCACCCCATAAGGTGATACCTGCCGTTGGCATGGCAGAAGGAATGCAGGGCGTTGTTGTTGTCGTCTACGGAAAACGCGTCCTGCGAGACGAACACCGTACCGCTCGTGCCGAGGGATATGGTGCAGTCGCCGTCGTTGACGCTGCCCGTGCCTATGGCGGCGGCGGCGTTGTCCCCGGCGCCCGCGGCAACGGCCACCTGCCCCATTCCCCACAGCTTTGCATACTCTTCCTTTAAAACGCCCGCCACGGCGAACGACTCTTTAAGTTCGGGCAGCTGCTCGCGCGAGACCTTGCAAAAATCGCACATATATGTGCTCCAATCGCGGTTTTTCACATCCAGGAGCAGCGTGCCGGAGGCATCGGAATAGTCAGTGCAGAATGCGCCCGTGAGCCTGTACGTTATGTAATCTTTGGGCAGCATTATCTTTTTGATGCGCGCAAAGTTGGCAGGTTCGTTTTGCCTGAGCCATAGGAGCTTGGGCGCGGTGAAGCCTGCAAAAGCTATATTTGCCGTCAGCCCGGAAAGGTCTTTTACCGCCTCGTTTATGTAGTCGGTCTGCTTGGCGGTACGGCCGTCGTTCCACAATATGCACGGGCGAATGACGTTATCGTCCTCATCCAGCACGACGAGCCCGTGCATCTGCCCGCCGCAGCTTATTCCCCTTACCTCCCTCGGGTCGGCATCGGAAAGAAGGGCTGCTATACCGCTTTTTACCGCGCTTACCCAGTCGTCGGGATTTTGTTCCGACCATCCGCTGTGCGGATACATGACGGGGTACGAGCGGCTCTGCCGCGCAAGTATTTTACCCTTTTCGTCCACGAGCAGAAGCTTTACCGCCGACGTGCCGAGGTCTATTCCTATATAAGTATTCATTGCTTTCCGTAGAGAACGCCGTTGACTATGTTCTGCAGGACTTCCTGCTTGCCGCTGCCGGGCAGCGCGGGAGCGCCCAGTTTATCCGCATATGCGGCAAGTTCGGCAAGGTCGGTTTTGCCGGAAAGTATCTTTTTGCCTATTTCGCTGTTGCGATAGCTTGCGTAGCGCTCTTCTATATTCTTATCGAGCCTGCCGTCCTCTATGAGCGCAGCCGCCTTGACAAGGCCGAGGGCGAAGGTGTCCATTCCGAGAATGTAGCCCGCAAACATATCTTCGTACGTATAGGAAGGACGGCGGTTTTTGGCGTCGAAGTTGAAGCCGCCCGTAAGTCCGCCCGCCTTTAATATCTCATACATCGCCATGGTAGCGGTATATACGTCAAAGGGGAATTCGTCGGTGTCCCAGCCGAGGTGCGCGTCGCCCTGGTTGGCGTCTATGGAGCCGAGCATGCCGTTTATGGCGCTTATGCGCAGGTCGTGTTCAAAGGTGTGCCCTGCGAGCGTGGCGTGGTTTGCCTCTATATTGAGCTTGAAGTCCTTATCCAGCCCGTACTGCCTTAAAAAGCCTATCGCCGTTGCGGCGTCAAAGTCGTACTGATGCTTCATGGGCTCCTTAGGTTTGGGTTCGATATAGAAATCGCCCTTGAAGCCTATGCTCCTGCCGTAGTCCACAGCCATGTGCATGAGGCGTGCGATGTTTTCCTGTTCGAACTTCACGTCGGTGTTGAGGAGCGTCTCATAGCCCTCTCTGCCGCCCCAGAACACGTAGCCCCTGCCGCCGAGCTTTACGGTTATATCGAGCGCCTTTTTTACCTGAGCCGCGGCAAACGCGAACACGTCGGCGCTGTTGGAAGAGCCCGCGCCGTTCATAAAGCGGGGATTGCCGAACATGTTGGCGGTGCCCCAAAGGCACTTGATGCCCGTCTGCTTCATCTTTTCAAGCATATAGTCGCTTATTTCGTCAAGGCGCGCGTTGGTCACTTTGATATCGTCCGCTTCGGGGACGAGGTCAACGTCGTGCCAGCAGAAATAGCGTATGCCGAGCTTTTGCATGAATTCAAAACCTGCGTCCACCTTGGCGCGCGCCTGCTCCATGGTGCCGGGCACCTGCCCGAAGGACTTATCCGCCGTGCCGCGGCCGAACATGTCCGTCCCGTTGGCGCAGAGGTTGTGCCACCATGCCATTGCAAAAGGAAGATGTTCGCTCATCTTTTTGCCCATGACCACCTTGTCCGCATCGTAAAACTTGAATGCGAGCGGATTTTTGCTCTCCGGCCCCTCGTACTTTATTGCGGGGATGCCTTTAAAAATTTCTGCCATATATTTGATCCTCCCTTTATTTGTTTTAATTTATAACGGCATTTGCCGTTGCCGCCACGTTTTTTGCGGTGAACCCGTATTTTTGTGCCAGTTTGTCTGCCGGTGCGCTCATGCCGAACTCATCCATGCACACATATGCGCCGTCGAGCCCGACGTACTTGCCCCAGCTGATGCTGCTTGCCGCCTCTACCGCGACCCTTGCGCGCACGTTTGCGGGGAGCACCTTTTGCTTATAATCGCCGTCCTGCTCTTCAAAGACGTCCATGCACGGCATAGATACTATGCGCACCTTTACCCCGCCGGCGGAGAGCTCCCTTTCCGCCTCCAGGCAGATGCCCACCTCGCTGCCGCTTGACATGAGTATGACGTCGGGCGTGCCCTTGCAATCCTTTAAGATATATCCGCCCCTGAGCGCGCCCTGCTTAGAGGACAGCCCGTGCGCAACGAGCTTCTGCCTGCTCGTCACTATCGCCGTGGGCGATTGGGCGGTCAGAGCGCGCGCAAACGCGGCAGCCGTCTCCGTGCCGTCGCACGGCCTGTAGACATACATACCGGGCATTGCTGAGACCCGCGAGCTGTTCCACCGGCTGATGGGTGGGGCCGTCCTCGCCGACGCCTATGCTGTCGTGCGAAAGTATGTATATGACGGGCAGCTTCATCAGCGCGCTCATGCGCATCGCGTACTTCATATAGTCGGAAAACACAAAGAATGTGGCGCAGAAAGGCACCAGCCCGCCGTGCAGCGCGGCGCCGTTGCATATTGCCGCCATGGCGTGTTCGCGCACGCCGAAGTGGACGGCGAACTCTTTGGGCGTCTGCGGCGAATAATATTCCCTGCCCTTGACCGCCGTGCAGTTGGACGGGCTCAGATCGGCGCTTCCGCCAAAGAGGTTGGGCAGCATGGCGTTGACCTGCGACAATATCTCGCCGCACAGGTTGCGCGTAGCCATATCCCCGCCGCTGAAACGCATGAGATTTTCGCTTGCGGCGGCTTCCGCCTTGCGTTCGCCGCTGAGGCAGGCGGTAAATTCGGCATATTCCTTGGGATAATGCTCCTTGTAGTATGCCAGCCTCATCTCCCACTGCCTGCTTATTTCCTTGCCTTCGCGTACTTTAAGTTCGGCATGTTTTTTTACGATGAG
>CALVPV010000082.1 GCA_944353935.1 uncultured Clostridia bacterium
GATTAACTGTTCTACCGTGTTGCCAGACTGCTCCAATTCATACGGCGCGGGCGTGGCGGAGACGCATATCAGCTGAGGGACGCGCGCATCGAACTCTTCAAATGTGAGCGGGCGGTTGTCGTATGCCGACTTTAAACGGAATCCGTAATTTACAAGATTTTCCTTTCTGCTCCTGTCGCCGTGATACATTGCGCGTATCTGCGGTATCGTCATATGGCTCTCGTCAATAAATACAAGAAACTGCCCGACGGGAAAATAGTCGAGCAGGGTAAAGGACGGTTCCCCGGGGCGCCTGCCGTCAAAGTAGCGGCTGTAATTTTCCACGCCGCTGCAATAGCCTATCTCGCGTATCATCTCAAGGTCGAACGTCGTCCTCTGCTGCAACCTTTCTGCCTCCAGGGGTTTGCCCGCATCGCGGAACGCCCTGACTTCGTCGTCCATATCGCGCTCTATCATGGCGAGCGCATGTTCAAGTTTGTCCGATCCGACGGCGTAGTGGCTGGCGGGGAATATACATACGTGTTTGAGTTCGGATATCACGTTGCCGGTGAGCACCTCTTCTTCACATATCCTGTCTATCTCGTCGCCGAAAAATTCCACGCGTATGGCGACTTCGGAATTGCCGGCGGGGAATATCTCCACAATGTCGCCGCGCACGCGGAAGGACGAACGCTGAAAATCCACATCCTTCCTTGAATACTGTATTTCCACAAGCCTGCGCAAAAGTTCGTCGCGCTCCATCTCCATGCCCGGTCGCAGCGAGATAGCCAGCCTGAAATACTCCTCCGGAGCGCCGAGGCCGTATATGCAGGAAACAGAGGCGACGACTATGACGTCCCGCCTTTCGCCGAGCGACGCCGTGGCGGAATTGCGCAGTTTGTCTATCTCGTCATTGAGGCTCATATCCTTTTCGATATATGTATCCGTGGACGGGATGTAGCTCTCCGGCTGATAATAATCGTAATAGGAGACAAAGTATTCCACCCTGTTTTCCGGGAAAAATTCACGGAATTCATTGCAGAGCTGCGCGGCGAGCGTCTTGTTGTGGGCGATCACAAGCGTGGGGCGGTTTACGTTTTTTATTATGTTAGCCATGGTGAACGTCTTGCCGCTGCCCGTGACGCCCAAGAGCACCTGGGTGCGGATTCCGTCGAGCACGCCCTCCGTGAGCGCCTTTATTGCCTGCGGCTGATCGCCCGTAGGCTGAAATTTTGAATGCAGTTTAAAATCCATATCGATCCCCGCTCCCCCGTTTAATTATAACCCCGCCGGCGGCATTTTACAACAAGTTTATCGTGTTTGCCCGCGCAGAAACTTATAAACATTTGTTTTGATAGGTATTATCACAAAATAATCCGCACAGCCAAGCACCGTGCGGATCTCTACTCAATTTTCGCCCGAGGGAAGCTGTTTTACGGGCTGTTCCTGCCCGGGAAGTTCGGGCGGAACTTCGGGGAAGTCCACCCAGAAGACAGAACCTTTGCCCACCTCGGAATCGGCGCCGAAGTCAAAGGAATGCTTTTCCAGAATGGTCTTTACTATCGGGAGCCCCAGTCCCGTCCCCTTTACCGGGCGGGCGTGGATCTCCTTGACCCTGTAATATCTGTTCCATATGGAGGGCAGGTCTTCCTTTGCGATGCCCTTGCCCGTATCGCGCACGGTAAAGCGGATGCGGTTTTCATCCTTTACGTATTTAAGGCTGACGAACACCTTTTTATCTTCGCCGGTATAATTTACGGCGTTGGATATGAGGTTGTAAAGCACCTGGCCTATCTTGCCCTCGTCCGCACAGGTATACAGATCGGGATCTATATCCAAGTCAAACACGTAGCCCTGCATGTCGTGCAGGTATTCGAACTTCTGCATTATGCCGTATAAAAATTCGGTCAGATTGAACACCTTTTTATTTATCTGATTTATATCCGAACTTATTTTTGACATATTCAGGACATCGTTTACAAGCTCAGCAAGCCTGTCGGACTCCTCTATTATGACCTGAAGGTGCTTGTCGCGCTTTTCCGGGTTATCGCCCGATATTTCCTTTATCATCGAGGCGTACGCCTTTATCATGGTGAGCGGCGTCTTTAGATCGTGCGAAACATTTGCAAGCAGCTCCTTCTGGAACCCGTCCGTCTTTTTTATTTCCGCGCACGCGTAATTGAGCGCGTCGGAGAGCTGGGCGATCTCTTCATACTCCGCCGAAGCGAATTGAACGTCGTAATCCCCCTTTGCCATCTTGTTTGCGGTGACGGTGAGGCTTTTGAGCGGGTCGGATATCCTTTTTGACAGGCTGTACGCGATCAAAAAGGCGAGCAATATCACAAATATGCCTATTATGAGCATATAGCGCTGCGTGTTGACGAGCGTGCTGTTTGCAACATCCAGCGAATAGCGCACCACGAGGTAGTTGGGAACGGATGTCGTGGCGGCAAAGGGCGTAAGCTCCACATACGTGTAGATATTGCCCGTAGCATACAGCAGCCTGTTGCCGTCAAAGTCGGAGACCCTGTCTATTATCCCGTTGTGCACATCCTGCCAAAATTCACGCTCGCTGTCGCTCAGCCGCTGTTCGACTGGCACGACGATATCGCCGTCTGTGGTGAGGACGGCGATATTCACGTTATTTTCAAAAGCCTCCCTCTCTATATACTCGTCGGCGATGAGGTATGCCTGCAGAGTGTTTCCCCTGTTCTGTTCGAGCATCTTGCTTACGGACACGCCTACGGTGCGGACTTTATCCTGCGTGAACGAGGATATGGAAGTGCGCACTATGATGTAACATATCAGCCCGACTATGAGTATGATAAAGAGAGCGAGAAAACAAAAATTTTTCCACAGCGTGAGGTTGAGGCTCCTCAACCTTCTGAGCCCTCTTTTTTCAGACTTCAAACTTGTATCCCAACCCCCTGAGAGTGACTATAAATTTCCTGTATTGCTTTAAGTTGCCGCGGAGCATCTTGATATGGGTGTCCACCGTCCTGTCGTCGCCGTAAAAGTCGAATCCCCAGACGTCCATCAGCAACTTTTCACGCGTTAAAGCTATGCCCCTGTTCTTTACAAAGTAAAAGAGTATCTCGTATTCCTTAGGGGTGAGCTCCGCCTTTTCGCCGTCCACATACACGTTCCTGCCCGCCATGTCAACGGTGAGCCCCTCAAACTTGTACACGTCGTTTTTAGGCTCGTCCTTGCCCGCGCTCCTGCGCTTGGTCACCGCATTTATGCGCGCCATCACCTCTTTGGGAGAAAACGGTTTGGTGACATAGTCGTCCACGCCTATTTCAAAGCCGAAAAGTTTATCATATTCCTCTCCGCGCGCCGACAGCATTATCACGGGAATGTCCTTGACCTTTTTTATCTCTTTGACGGCAGAAAATCCGTCAAGTTTCGGCATCATTACATCCATCAGGATGACGTCGTAGTCGTTATCGCGGCAAAGGCGGACTGCCTCCATGCCGTCTGCCGCTTCAAACGCCTCGTTGCCCTCAAACTCAACATACTCCCTGAGCACGTTGCGGATCATCTCTTCGTCGTCAACAATGAGTACTTTCATAAAATATATACCGCCTTAAAGGTGTTTTTTCTATATTCTTGTAAACGTGAACAATATATCCTTAAACACAATTAACACAATTATATAATTGTTAGTTTACGGCTCAATGAAATATAAGTGAAATTTATCAAAACACGGCTGACAGCCCGCCTGTTCGTCACAAAGCAAAAAATTTTACATAAAAATATAAACAAACGTTTGACAATCCCTATTTGCGGTGCTATAATCCATATAAACAAATGTTTGAACTGTTCGCCTGTTCGGGTTTTATGGCGAACGTTCGGCCTTTGCAGCGGCGATACGCCGCAAACGGGATACAAAAATGTTAGACGCGACCACTTTAGAAATTCTTACGGAGAGCGCCAAATACGACGTCTCCTGCTCCTCTTCCGGGTCAAAACGGGTAAACCGCAAGGGCGGGCTGGGGAATGCTTCCGTCGGGGGGATATGCCACTCCTTTACTCCCGACGGGAGATGTATCTCCCTTCTTAAAATTTTAATGAGCAACGAATGCGCTTACGACTGCGAGTACTGCCCCAACCGCCGCTCTTCGGGCGTGAGGCGGGCGCGCATTACGCCCGACGAGATATGCAGCCTAACCGTCAATTTTTATAAGCGCAACTATATAGAGGGGCTGTTCCTTTCGTCCGCCGTATTTGACACGCCGAACCGTACCATGGAACTTTTAACGGAGACGGTGATACGGCTCAGAAAGGTATACAACTTCAACGGTTACATACACCTCAAGGGCATACCTCACGCGGACGAGGCGCTTGTGATGAAGGCGGCACGGCATGTGGACAGGATGAGCTACAATATAGAATTGCCTTCCGAAAGGTCGCTTAAACTGCTCGCGCCGCAAAAGACAAAGGACAGCCTGATCCTGCCGATGAAAAAATTACAGTCGGCGCTCATATATGACAGAGAAAACAAGGTAAAACGCGGACGCATACTGCCTGCAGGGCAGACGACGCAGATGATAGTGGGCGCCTCGCCCGAAAGCGACGGGCACATCCTTCGCCTGAGCGAATACCTGTACCGCAACATCGGGCTTAAAAGGGTGTACTACTCCTCCTATATCCCCGTGGTAAAGAGCGGACTGCTGCCCGCGGAACCTGCGGGACTGCTGCGCGAACACAGGCTCTACCAGGCGGACTGGCTGCTGCGCTTTTACGGCTTTGACGTGGACGAGCTGTGCGGCGAAGGGGAAAACCTTGACGCCGACTACGACCCCAAATGCGCATGGGCGCTTAAAAACATGCAGCTGTTCCCTGTAGAGATAAACCGCGCGCCGTTGGAAATGCTGCTGCGCGTGCCCGGCATAGGCGCAAAGGGCGCATACAGAATAATCAGCGCAAGAAAATTTTCCCCGCTTAACTTTGATGATCTTGCAAAAATGCGCATAGTATTAAAGAGGGCAAAGCACTTTATAACGTGCAGGGGAAAATTTTACGGCTGCGAGGGGAACGCCGCGCGTGCGGCGCTTCTGCTCGACGAAAAGAGCAACTTTTGCGGCGATGAAGAGGACAGGCAGCTTTCGCTGTTCTCCTCCCCTTCCGCCGCCCTCGGCGCCCTCACCGGAGAACTATGAAAATTTATATCACAGACGGGTCTTTAGAAAGTTTTTATACCGCCGTCTTCCGTGCATACAGGGAAAAGGACTGCATCATAACTTCCTGCGCGGACAGGCAACTCAGCTTTGACAGCGTCACGGAAAACATCGCCGCCGACGGGGAAATGGCAGGGCGCGTCCGCGCAAAGTTGGACAGGACGGACAGATACGCCGCCGGCGACATAGACCTTGCCCTGCGCAGCTGCAGCCCGCTTAAAGAGCAGACCGCATTTGAATATATCAGGCTGCTCGTTCAAAAAAACAGGCCCGTCCGCGATATGCTGTCGCTGCCCGCAGTCATAGAGATGACGGAGCTTATCCGCAAAGTCACGGGCGAAGTGCACAAAATGAAGGGATTTTTGCGCTTTATGGAGACGGCGAGCGGAGCAATGTACGCCCCCTACTCCCCCGACAACGACATAACCGACCTGCTTGCCCCTCACTTTAAGGCGAGGATGGGCAGCCAAAAGTTCGCCATACACGACATAAAGAGAAAAAAAGCCGCACTGTGCGACGGGCACGGATGGTTCATGGCGCAAGTCGGCGAGGCGGAAGTATATCTTTCGGAATACGAAAAGGCTTTTGAATGCCTTTGGAAAAGGTATTACAGGAGCGTCAATATAAAAGAACGCCCGCACGAAAAACAGATGAAGGGCTACATGCCGGTAAGGTACTGGAAATTCTTGCCGGAAAAGGACGGGCACGACCCCCGGCAATGACCGGAACTTTTAAAAAGCTCAAAGTCCCCGCGCCGCTATTTGGCGCAGGGACTTTTTCCGATATCACTTATCTGTTTTTTGCGCGGACTGCCTGAGCGCTTCGCACGCAGAGGGCCTGTCCTTCAACTGCGCTGCAATGCTGTCAAAAAATGAGTCGAG
>CALVPV010000083.1 GCA_944353935.1 uncultured Clostridia bacterium
CCGGCTATTATGCCCACGGTCAGCTTGCCCGCCACCAGCAGTATATTGAGCACTATCCCCGTTATGCCGGAAAGCAGCCCGCAGCGCGAACGCACGGCGGGGTCGTCGGCGCTGCCCTTTGGCACAAATAATCTTAAAAGCAGTTCGCTCATAGTTGCTTTGAAAGTCCTCGTTTTCTTTGTTTCTGCATATTTTATCATATGCGTAAAAAAATGTAAAGCGCGCCCGCGCGTTTTGCCCGCAGCCGCGCAATTTTTTTGCTCAAAACGGTTAAGTTTTTTTTTAAGTTATGCTATAATTAAATCCGGATATGAAAGTCAAACAGTTTTTTATAAGGATATTCAACAGAATAAAGTCCAACATCGGCTGGAAGAGCGCCATATTTTTGGGCGTGTTCGCCGTACTGCTCGCGGCAGACCTTCTCACCAAACACTTTGAAGAGGCGTACAGCTGGAATTTCACCGTCATTCCCGGGTTCATAGAGGTGGAGAGCGGCATCCGCAACCCCGGCGCGGGCTTTTCGTGGCTCGCGGATAAATCCTGGGGTCAGCCGTTCCTAATTGCGCTCACCGTGGTCATGGTGGTCGCGGTTATAGGCGTCATCCTCGCCCTGCCGGAGCGGTTTACCATACTCAAGCTCTGCCTGTACATGATACTTGCGGGCGCGCTCGGCAACCTTGTGGACAGGATAGCCTTCGGCGAGGTACGCGACTTTGTGTGGCTTTTGATAGTGGACGCCTACTGCAATTTTGCCGACTTCTGGATAGTCGTCGGCGGCATACTCGCCGTCATAGACATGCTGTTTTTGAACGAGATATCCGTCTTCCCGCTCACCAAAAGGGCGAGGGAGGCGCAGGCGGAACACCAAAAGCGCGAAGAACAAAAAAAGTCCGCAAAAACTTCCGCGGATGTGGCGGCGGAGGCAAATTCATGCAAGGATATGCCGCAAACAACGCAGGATATGGCGGACGAGGGGCAGGGCTCGGAGGATGAAAACAATGGGTGAGGATGGCGAATTTTGCTTTACCGCGGCGGAACCTTTTGCCCGCGCGGACGTCTTTTTGAGCGGGTGTATGCCCGACCTCACCCGTTCGGCGCTCAAAAAAATATTTGAAGGCGGCGGGGTCACCGTCAACGGAAGGGCGTGCAAGCCATCGCAGTCGCTCAAAGCGGGGGACGCGGTCAAGCTCAATGTTCCCCCGGCTGAGGAATACGCCGTAAAGCCCGAACCCATCCCGCTGGACATAGTCTATCAGGACGGCGATATCGCCGTCATAAACAAGCCGCAGGGCATGACGGTGCACATGGGCAATGGCAACAGGGAGGGCACGCTCGTAAACGCCCTCTTATACAACCTTGACAGCCTCAGCGGCATAAACGGCGTCATCCGCCCCGGCATAGTCCATCGCATAGATAAGGACACTTCCGGGCTGCTCGTCGTTGCAAAGAACGACGCCGCGCACCTCAGCCTTTCAAAACAGATAGAGCAAAAGACCTGCCGCCGCACCTATTTCGCCCTTTTGGAGGGCGTCTTAAAGCAGGACGGCGGCACGGTCACCACCTACATAGGCCGCGATGCAAAGGACAGGCTCAAAATGGCGGTAGTCCCGCCGGAAAAGGGCAAACTTGCCGTCACCGAATTTGCCGTGGAGCGGCGGTACGAAGGCTATACCTTTTGTCGCTTCGACTTAAAGACGGGCCGCACCCATCAGATACGCGTGCACGCCAAATACCTCGGGCACCCCGTGGTGGGCGACCCCGTGTACGGAATAAAAAAGCAAAAGTTTGCGCTAAGCGGCCAGCTGCTGCACGCCGCGCGGCTGGAACTCACCCATCCCAAAACGGGGGAGAGGATGGTGTTCACGGCGCCGCTTCCCGACTATTTCACCGCCGTTTTAAACAAACTCAAACCGCTATGATCGCGGCATATATACGCGTGTTTTATTGTAATTGCAAAAAAAATCGATTGTATCCGCCAAACTGTTGTAATTATTTAAGTCGGGTGGTATAATATACCCGATAAAACATGTGGTATAATATACCCGAAAAAAATAAAAGGAGATAACGTAATGGCTGAAAACAACAACAACAATAAAAAGACTGCTTCCAAAAAGACTACAAAGCGCACCGTCCGCGTGGAAAGGGTGGACGTGATAAAACTGTGCGCGTTCTGGGGCATATTCCTTGCCGCCGTGCTCTTTGTGGCAAGGGGCATACTCGGATTTTTTGACCTCGGCAACGTGGGCAGCACTATAATGAGCGTGTTCGATCTCCTCGGCAAGCTCGCATTGCTCGTGGCGGTGGCATTCCCCGCATACGGGTATGTCCGCGGCAAGGCCAAGGTGTGGAAGATAATCTACTGGGTTGCGCTCATCGTCTACATATTGGGATGCGTGTTCAGCGTAATAAACTTCTGATAAAAGCGGCCCGCCTGCAAAAGGCGAGCCGTTTTTCTTTACAAAAGGGCGAGCTTTTATTATAATTAAGGGGAATAAACACACGGCAGGTAAAAAATGGCAAAACCGCTCGTAGCAATAGTCGGCAGGCCGAACGTCGGCAAGAGCACCTTTTTCAACAAGGTCGCCGGCAGGAAAATTTCAATAACGGAGGACAGGCCGGGCGTCACGCGCGACAGGCTGTATGCGGACGCCGAATGGCGCGGCCGCGCCTTTTCCATGGTGGATACGGGCGGCATAGAATTAAGGTCGCAGGACACCATGTGGAGGGAGATAAAAAAGCAGGCGGAAGTCGCCATAGATACCGCGCAGGTCATACTGTTTTTCGTGGACGGCAAAGAGGGGCTCACCTCTTCCGACTACGACGTATCGGACATGCTCCGCCGCAGCAAAAAGCCCGTAATACTTGTCGTAAACAAGCTGGACAACTATTCCGAAGATAAGCTCTTTGAATTTTATTCCCTCGGGCTCGGCGAACCTTACGGCATATCCTCCGAACACGGCACGGGGCTCGGCGACCTTTTGGACGAGGTGGTCAGTTACTTTGAAAAGATCCCCGCGGAGGAGGACAACAGCATCAAGATAGCCGTGGTCGGCAAGCCGAATGCCGGCAAATCCAGCCTTGTAAACCGGCTTTTGGGCTTTGACCGCTCCATAGTCACAGATATCGCGGGTACCACGCGCGACGCGATAGATACGCGCTTCACCGCGCCCGACGGCACCGAATATACCATAATAGACACGGCGGGCATAAGAAAAAAGAGCAAGGTGGAGGACGATGTGGAGTATTATTCCGTGATCCGCGCCTTTGACGCCGTCCGCCGCGCCGATGTGTGCCTGCTCGTCGTGGACAGCACGGAGGGGCTCACCGAACAGGATACAAAGATAGTGGGCTACGTGCACGAACAGGGCAAACCCTCGCTCGTTCTTATGAACAAGTGGGATCTCATAGAAAAGGACACGAATACCATAAACACCTTCCAGGCAAAGCTCAAAGAAGACCTCAAGTTTATGGACTATTTCCGCTCCATATACATCTCCGCCAAGACGGGTCAGCGCACGGAAAAGATACTGCAGGCTGTAAAGGAGGTGTACTCCAACGCCCACAGGCGCATACAGACGGGCGTGTTGAACGACGCGGTAAGCTCCGCCGTGCGCGCCAACGAGCCGCCCTCCTACAACGGGCGCAGGCTTAAAATATATTACAGTACGCAGATAGGCGAAGCTCCGCCCGCGTTTGCGCTGTTCGTAAACGACGGCAGGCTGCTGCACTTTTCCTATGAAAGGTTTTTGGAAAACACGCTGCGTTCGGCGTTCGATTTTTCCGGCACGCCGATAAGGATATTCACGCGCGATAAAAAGGAAGATAATTAAATTCGTGCGGCACTATGCCGCATCTGACTGAATTTTTGCGGCGCGCCTGCGCCGTTTTGGATCATCGTTCGGTAATTTTTATGACGGAATTTTTTGTTTCTGAAAAGTGGTATTATTTTATAATCGCGGCGGCGGTGTGCTACCTTGTGGGTTGCTTTAACTTTGCCGTCATAATCTCCCAGTTCAAAAACAGGGATATAAGAAGGGTGGGCAGCGGCAACCCCGGCACCATGAACATGATGCGCACCTTCGGGCTCAAAGTGGGCATAATAAACTTTTTCTGCGATGCGCTCAAGGGCGGGCTCCCCGTGCTTGCC
Organism: uncultured Clostridia bacterium; assembly: GCA_944353935.1. Classification (GTDB taxonomy): domain Bacteria; phylum Bacillota; class Clostridia; order Christensenellales; family Borkfalkiaceae; genus Coproplasma. The sequence goes on from CALVPV010000083.1 coordinate 4,148, forward strand.
GTCTACTTCGTGTTCCGCGGCAGCGTCTTTGCGGGCACGAACGTCGTCGTGGCGGATTTCATGCGCTATTTCTGCGGGCTCTTTGTGGTGATAGGCCACATCTTCCCCGTCACAATGAAGTTCAAGGGCGGCAAGGGTATAGCCTCCACGCTCGGGCTCTTCTGGGTGGCGCTCGCCTGCGAACGCTGGTGGTACGTGTTCATAGGGCTGGGCGTGTGCCTTTTGGTGTTCGCCTACATCGCCGTGTCCGAATGGGGTTCAATGGGCTCGCTGCTCGGCGTCTCGGCGTTCTCCATATGGCAGTGCGTGGAATTTTTCTTTGAATACTATTCCGTACTGCTTAACGGGTGGGTCATCGCATGCTTTATGCTGATACTCGTCATAAACCTGTTCACGTGGATAGCCCACCACAAAAACCTGTACAAGCTGCTCGGCGGAGAGGAGCACCGCACTTCGATAAAACGCATGATAAGCAAAAAACTCAAAAGAGGTTAAAAACGGCCCCGCGGCATCGATATGCCGCGGGGCTCAATTTTTATTTGTTATTGTCGTCGTCTTCCGTGCTCGTCTTGGAGCGTATGCTGTATTCGGCTGAGGGGTTTTCGTCCAGCACCGCCTGGACAAAGTCGCTGTACTGTTCGCGCTTTATCACTATGTTGATGCTCGTGTCGTCCTTAAAATATACGCTCAGGCTGTCGTTGGTACGGTCGTGTATCACGGCGTCTATGTCGTCCGTGTTGTATGCGGTGGGCAGGGCGGCAAAGCACATCTTAAGTTTTCCGCCGCCTATGCGGTAATAAGAGCGCGTCACAAACAGTATCGCTATCGTCACCACGGACAGCGACACAAAGTACAAAAGCACGTACTTTGCTATTGCAAAAGCCTGTACCGCGGTGTGGTCGAGCCCGTATTCTATCGACTGCCACAGCGTTATGCCGAATGCCGTCAGCCCGAGCGCGAACATGGCGGCTATTATTATGATCATCGCCCTTGAAAATTTATACCTGAAAGTCTTCATATAAAAATTATACAACAAGCCGCGGATAAAATCAAGAGTATTTTTTGTGAAAAAACCGTGCAAACGCAGTGTGTGCGCCTTTTTATAACGAAACCCTCGGATAGTTCGGGGCAGTAATAGGCTTTTGCCGGTGTGTAAAAAATAAAGGTTTTATGAGTAACGAACGGACAAGCCCCTTTGAGTAAAGGGAGAAATACCCCACACCATGCCCTTGTGTAAAGTAGATTCTCCACATCTTGCCCTTGTGTAAAGTAGATTCTCCACATCTTGCCCTTGTGTAAAGTAGATTCTCCACACCGTGCCCTTGTGTAAAGTGGATTCTCCACATCTTGCCCCCCTTGTGTAAAGGGGGGAAGTAAAGGGGGGATTGTAAGAATTACGGATGCCGGCTGCACGTTCGTGCAAAAAGGCGAAATGTTTGTCCCAAAGCCTTGAAACTTTCGCCGTTTTTTGGTATAATAAGACTTGTAATATCTTTTTTACGGAGAAGTGCAATGATAAAACTTATAAAAGGCGGCGTCTATTATATGGAAGGCAAGCTCTTTAAAGAGGGCGCCGCATTCATGGTGGAAGAAAAAAAGCGCAGGGCGGTAAAGTCCACCATGGCGTACAACATCTTAAAGGCGCACAACAAGGGCGACGATGAGAATTTAAAGATAAAGTTCGACGCGCTCGCCTCTCACGACATAACCTACGTAGGGATAATCCAAACGGCAAAGGCGTCCGGGCTCAAGCAGTTCCCCGTGTCCTACACGCTCACCAACTGCCACAATTCCCTGTGCGCGGTGGGCGGCACGATAAACGAGGACGACCACGTGTTCGGGCTCTCGGCGGCTAAAAAGTACGGCGGCAACTACGTGCCCCC
>CALVPV010000084.1 GCA_944353935.1 uncultured Clostridia bacterium
ATTTTCGCTGAAGAGGAGGCACCGCGGCAAGGGGTGGGCGGACGCACAAATGCGGCCGAACACAAAAGCACGCGTGTAAGACATTTTCAACCTTAGCATTCAGCGAAAATATTTCAAAGAAAGATTTTCGCTGAAGAGGAGGCACCGCGGCAAGGGGTGGGCGGACGCACAAATGCGGCCGAACACAAAAGCACGCGTGTGCCGACGAGGTGTATCGCAATTTTCACAAAACACAGGTCAAAATAGCTTGATTTTTTTTTTGAGCTTTGGTAAAATAACGGCTGTAACTGCAAAAAACGGGGCGGTCCTCTGCGCGGAACCTTGCAAGAACGCCCTTTCAGGAGGATAATTATGAAGGGTCTTATCGAGGCAATCGAAAAGGAAGGCATGAAGGAGAGCGTACCCGCATTCAACGTTGGCGACACCGTAAAGGTCGGCTTCAAGGTAATAGAAGGTACCAAGGAAAGGATCCAGAACTTTGAAGGCGTAGTAATAGCCAAAAAGCACGGCGGCATAAGGGAGAGCTTTACGGTAAGAAGGCTTTCTTTCGGCGTCGGCGTAGAAAGGACTTTCCCCGTTCATTCGCCCAAGATCGCGTCCATAACCGTTGTTAAGCGCGGCAAGGTAAGAAGGGCTAAGCTCTACTATCTGCGCGGTCTCACCGGCAAGGCTGCAAAAATCCAGGAAATTAAATAAGCCAAAAAAGAACCTGCTCGCAGGTTCTTTTTTCATATGGCATATGTTTACAAGGCAGTTTTAAACGCGATAGGCATATTTTATTTTTTTGTTGAAAAAGCGCGCGGGATGCGCTATAATAAAATACAACACACAAAAGGGGGAAGGCGCTATATGCTTTCTAAGGTGATAAGTTTTGCCCTGCGCGGGCTTGAAGGCGTGCCTGTAGAGGTAGAGACGGACATAAACAAGGGTATGGTCGCCTATGAACTCGTGGGGCTGCCCGATGCCGCCGTCAAAGAGAGCAAGGAGCGGGTGCGCTCCGCGGTAAAAAACAGCGTCATGCGCTTTCCCATAAGCAAAATAACCGTCAACCTTGCCCCGGCGGACATCAAAAAGGAGGGGTCGCATTACGACCTTCCCATAGCCGTGAGCATATTAAAGGCGAGCGACCAGCTGCCGTACGATACTGACGGAACGGTGTTTTTGGGCGAACTCGCGTTGGACGGCACGCTGCGCGCCGTCACGGGCATACTTCCCATGCTCATCTCTGCAAAGGCGCACGGGTTCACGCGCTTTGTCGTGCCCTTCCCCAACGCCAATGAGGCGAGCTTTATCGCGGGCGCCGAAGTGTACGCGCTTAAGTCTTTGAAGGAAGTCGTGGCGTTCATCTCCGGCGAAGAGGCGTTTTCGCCCGTCGCCCACCGCAGCTACGAAAGCGTAAAAAGGCAGCGCACGTACGACTGCGACCTGTCCTTCGTAAAGGGGCAGCGCGTCGCCAAGCGCGCATTGGAGATAGCTGCCGCGGGCGGGCACAATATACTGCTCGTGGGGCCTCCCGGCACGGGCAAGACAATGCTTGCAAGGTGCCTGCCCACCATAATGCCGGATATGACGTTTGAAGAGGCGCTGGAAGTAACCAAGATACACTCCGTCTCGGGCGAGCTGTCGGAAGAGGGCATCGTCGCCCTGCGCCCCTTCCGCACTCCCCACCATACCGCTACTACGATATCGTTGTGCGGCGGCGGCAACAACCGCGTCCGCCCGGGTGAAATTTCAAAGGCGCACAACGGCGTGCTCTTTTTGGACGAGCTGCCCGAATATTCCCGTTCCGCGCTCGAAGCGCTCCGCCAGCCGCTTGAAGACGGGCAGATAACCGTAACAAGGGCGGGCGGCGCAGCCACGTTCCCCGCAGACTTTATGCTGTGTGCCAGCATGAATCCCTGCCCGTGCGGCAATTACGGTTCCGCGGAACTGCCCTGTACCTGCACCCCCGCGCAGATAAAGCGCTACCGCGCCAAGATATCCGGCCCGCTGCTGGACAGGATAGATTTGCAGGTGGAGGTAGATTCGGTCAAGTACGACGACCTCATCTCCGACAGCGCGGAAGAAAAGAGCGCCGTCGTAAAGGGCAGGGTGGAGGCAGCCCGCGCCGTCCAGCGCGAACGCTTTAACGGCGAAGGGGTGCGTTCCAACGCGGGAATGGGCGAGCGGCAGATAAAAAAGTACTGCCGCCTTTCAAGGGACTGCGAAGACGTTTTAAGGAACGCCTTTGAAAGCCTTCATCTCTCCGCGCGCGCCCGCTCAAGGATAATAAAGGTCGCCCGCACGATAGCCGACCTCGATTTTTCGTCGGACATACTTCCGAGGCACATCCTCGAAGCGGCGTCTTACCGCAGTTTTGACGGGGACATGATATGAATTACACGCAGAGCGAGCGGGACGCCGTGGTGCTGGACAGTTTTCCCGAACTCACCTATAAGGCAAAATCCGAGTGCACGGAAAATTTCGGTTTTGCCGTGCCGCGCAAAAAATACGCCGATTTTTTGATTAAAACGCTCGGCGAGGGCGTATATAATAAAATAAGGGAGTTATTTTTTTCCGAAAGTTACAGGAGCGGCGTGTTTTCCCGCCTGGAAAAGTCGGGCATAACGTGCGTCACCTACTTTTCTCAAAATTATCCCGAAAGTTTAAAGCGCATACCGGCGCCGCCCCTCGTGCTGTATTGCAGGGGCGACACCTCCCTTCTTGCCATGCGCAAGTTCGCCGTCGTGGGCTCCCGCCGCACCCTTCCCAATATATTGAAGGAGTGCAAAAACATCAGCGCCCGCCTCGCGGAAAAATTTGCAGTAGTCACGGGCACGGCGGACGGCGCGGACACCGCCGCCGCTGAAGGCGCCATGCAGGGCGGCAAGGTCATACTCGTCGCGGCGCAGGGGCTCGATCACGTCTATCCCGCGTGCAACGCAAAGCTGTATGCCGCCGCTGCCAAAAACGGGCTGCTTATAAGCGAACAGCGCCCGGACACCGCGGCGCTCGCCTATCTCTTTCCCGTGCGCAACCGCCTTATCGCCGCCCTTGCGGAGGGCGTGCTGGTTGTCTCTGCAGGGGAAAAGAGCGGCGCGGCGATAACCGCGGAATACGCCTTTGAATACGGCAAGGATGTATTCTGTTTCCCCTATTCGTTGGGCGTTCCGTCCGGCATCGGGTGCAACAGGCTGATCAAAAAAGGCGCGTACCTCGCGGAAAATATACTTGACATATCGGGTGCGTTTGGTTTAGACTTTACAACGCGGCGGGCTCAGGCCCTTTCGGATGCCGAACGGCGCGTGCTCTCCGCCTTGAAAGGGGAGGGTGAGGCGCACATATCAAGGCTTGCGCAGTTGCTCGGCTGCCAGCCGTTTGAAATAATTGCCGAGCTCTCTTCGCTGGAAGTAAAGGGGCTTATCGCCCGCCTCGGCGGGAACAGGTACTCAGCCCTGTAATTTTTGCCCGCGCAAGGCAAGCGGGCATTTTAAACTTTTGGCGGGGTCACGGTAAAATCGCATAAACTTTTTCGCGGCACAGGCGCGGAAAATCGTAAATAAGGTGTTATCTATGGATCTTATAATCGTCGAATCGCCTTCCAAGGCAAAGACCATTTCAAAATATTTAAAGGGCAAGTACAAGGTGGATGCCTCCGGCGGACACATACGCGACCTTCCCGAAAGGACGCTCGGCGTAAAAATAACGGACAATTTTGAGCCGAGGTATGAAGAATCTCCCGGCAAAAAGGAGATAATCGCCCGCCTCACGCAAGAGGCTAAAAAGGCGGGCAAAGTGTACCTTGCGACCGACCCCGACCGCGAAGGCGAGGCGATAAGCTGGCACCTGCAGACAGTGTTGGGGCTCGACCCGGACGGCGAAAACAGGATAGAATTCAACGAAATTTCCCCCAAAGCCGTACAGAACGCCCTGCAGCACCCCAGAAAGATAAACTATAACCTGGTGGACGCCCAGCAGGCGAGGAGGGTGCTGGACAGGCTCGTGGGCTACAAACTTTCCCCTCTTTTGAACAACAGGATACAAAACGGCCTCTCCGCGGGCAGGGTGCAGTCCGTTGCCCTCCGTTTAATAGTGGACAGGGAGCGCGAAATAGAGGCGTTCGTGCCGGAAGAATATTGGAACCTTGTGGCGATGCTGCAGGATACGGATGCAAAGTATGCCGCGTTCAAGGCAGTCTGCCAGCTCAAAAAGAGCGGCAAGAGCATCTGCCGCGAACAGGCGGAAGAGGTGGAAGCCAAGGTAAAGGCGGCGCCCTTTTCCGTGACAAAGGTCAAAAGCGGCATAACCAAACAGCATGCGCCCGCGCCCTTCACCACCTCGTCTTTGCAGCAGGACGCTTCAAACAAGTTCGGCATGTCCTCGCCGGAGACGATGCTCGTCGCGCAGCACCTGTATGAAGGCATGGACGTGGGCGGCGATCATATAGCGCTCATAACCTATATAAGGACGGACTCGGTGCGCGTATCGGACGAGGCGCAGGCAAACGCGCTTGCCTTCATAAAGGAGACTTACGGCGAAAATTACGTCCCCGCAAAGCCCAACCGCTATGTCACAAAAAAGGGCGCGCAGGACGCGCACGAAGCCATCCGCCCCATAAACCTTGCCCTGACGCCCGAAAGCGTCAAAAAGGCGCTGGATAAAAAACATTACAACATATATAAGCTGGTGTACGACCGCTTTATCGCCTCGCAGATGGCGGAGGCGCAGTACAACACCATGCAGATAGAGGCAACGAGCGCCGGCTACGTGTTCAAAGCGAGCGGCCGTTCGCTGTTGTTTGCGGGATATACCGCGGCGTATCAGCCCCCCAAGGAAAAGGATGAGGAGGAAGAGGCGGCAAAACTTTTGCCCCCGCTCAAAGAGGGCGACGCCCTTGACCTTAAAGATTTTTCCAAGGAGCAGAAGTTCACCCGCCCCCCTTTAAGGTATACGGACGCCTCGCTCGTAAAGGCGATGGAGGAAAAGGGGATAGGCAGGCCGTCCACGTACGCGAGCATAATTTCCGTGCTCACCCGCCGCAGGTATGTGGAAAAGGACGGCAAGTATATGGTGCCTACGGAAGTGGCATACAAGATAACCGACATGCTCTGCCACTACTTTACGGACATAATGGACGTCGGCTTTACCGCGCGGATGGAGGACGACCTCGATAAGATAGAGGACGGCGGCACCGACTGGCACAAACTCATAGCCGACTTCTACCCCGGTTTTGCGGAAAAACTCAAAACGGCGTCCACCGACGGCGACGAGCTCACCGATATAATGTGCGAAAAGTGCGGCCATCCCATGATAAGGCGCAACGGCAAATACGGCAAGTACCTCGCCTGCTCCAACTATCCCGCCTGCTCCAACATAATAAGCGAATCGGAGCAGGAAGTTTCCGCCGTGCGCTGCCCCAAATGCGGCGCGAATATGGTGGTAAAGAGCGGCAAATACGGCAAATTCCTCGCCTGCCCCAACTATCCCGAATGCTCCTCCATACTTCCGATGGATGCAAAGGTATCGGAGGAAAAATGTAAGGACTGCGGCGGCGAAATGCTCATAAAAAAGGGCAGGTACGGGCAGTACCTCGAATGCGCAAAGTGCGGCGCAAAGCGGCCGCTCGGCGGCGACGTCGCGGCGGAAGGCGTCAAGCTGGAGGGCAAGTGCCCCGAATGCGGCAAGCCGATGCGCAGGATGCGCTCCAAAAACGGCAAAATTTATTACGGCTGCACCGGCTATCCCGAATGCAAATTTTTAAGCTGGGATATCCCCACGGGCGAAAAGTGCCCCAAGTGCGGCAAGGGTTACCTCGTCAAAAAGGGCGGCAGCATAAAGTGTTCGCAAAAGGCGTGCGGCTATTCCGTCCCTCTGCCCGACGACGAGGCGGAAAATAAACAAGATGAAAATTAAAGTCATAGGCGCCGGGCTCGCCGGCTGCGAGGCGGCGTGGAGGCTGGCGGAAGAGGGCTTCGGCGTGGAGCTGTACGACATCAAACCTGCCTCGTTCACGCCCGCGCACGGCAACGCCGACTT
>CALVPV010000085.1 GCA_944353935.1 uncultured Clostridia bacterium
GCCCTTCCTGATTCGGTGCAAATCCGAAACCGACGGTACAGTCCGGATGGTAAAAGAATTTTTATCAAACCGCTTTTTGCGCGCCCTTTTTTCAGGGCGCGTTTTTTATGCGGAGCAAAGGGACTGCTTTAAAAATATTTTTAAGGAGTTCTTTTAAAATGGAACGCAAAAACACCCAATATTTCACTCCGACGCGCATAGCCGTAATAGCCGTGTTCGCCACCATCGCGGGCGTTTTATACGCTTTCGGCTTCCCCATCAACGTGGCATTCCCGTTCTGGCTGGAGCTCAACTTTTCGGACATCCCCGCGCTCATAGGCACGTTTGCCCTCGGCCCCGTCTCGGGCGGCATCATAGTATTTGTAAAAATACTAATAAAGCTCATAATAAAGGGCACTACGACCTTTTTTGTGGGCGACTTTGCCGACCTCATAATAGGGCTGGCGTTCGTTGTGCCGGCGGGCATCCTGTATAAAAGGCACCGCACGTTCAAGGGCGCCCTCGCGGGAATGGGAGTGGGCACGCTCTGTTCGGTGGCGCTCTCCATACTCGCCAACTGGCTGGTGCTCGTGCCTTTCTACCTCGAACTCTTTTTCGGCGGGGACTGGGATTCCATAATCGCCCCCATGCAGGCGCTGTTCGGCGACGCCGTCACGCGCGAAACGTTCTATACCTTCTATCTCTGGGTGTCTGTGCTGCCCTTCAACCTGATGCGCTGTCTTATCGCCGTGCTCATCACGCTGCCAGTATATAAGCGTATATCCGTGCTCATTAACCGCATGAACAGCAGGTTCATGCCCAAGGATTGTGCCGTAAGCGGCGGGCAGGACGCTGCATGCGCGGCGGCGACAAAAAAGAGGGTCATAATAACCGCGGCGGTGTGCGCGGGCGTCGTGCTCCTGCTTGTGGGCGGCGTGCTTTTAAGGTTCTTCCTGTCATAAAAATCAAATATCAATTTAATTGCAAAAAACTGCCGTGCGCGCTATAATATAATGCGTATGGCGGTTTTTATTTCACGTTCGGCAGAACAGACTATGCGATTTGCAAAAGAGTACGCCGCAGGGCTCAAACCGGGCGACGTCGTGCTCCTAAACGGCGATATGGGCGCGGGAAAGACGGTCTTTTCAAAGGGCGTTGCGCTTGCGTTGGGGATAGAGGAAGAGGTATTGAGCCCCACATATGCCTATATGAACGACTACGGCGGCAAACTCTACCACTATGACTGCTATCGCCTGCGCGGCGGCTTTCAGGCGGAGGCGCTGGGGCTTACCGACTATTTTTACGGCAACGGCATATGCCTTGTGGAGTGGGCGGAAAATATAGCCGACGTCCTGCCGGAAAACTGTAAGGTGGTCACCATTAAAAAGACGGGCGAAGACACCCGTGAAATAACCTATTAAAGGCAGGGCGGTTTTGCCGCGATTTTAAAAAGGAGGGATGCCGATGGGCGCATACGATAAATTTTTGGCTATAGATACCGCCTCGGCGCATCTTTCCGTGCTTGCCGTAAACGGCGAAAGGGCGGTGCTCAATCATCTTGCCGACTGTGCCCTGCGCCATTCGGTACTCCTCATGAAGGAGGCGGAGAGCGCGCTCGACGGGGCGGGGCTCCGTCCCGCCGAATGTGACTTTTTCTGCGCGGTCACGGGGCCGGGCTCGTTTACGGGCATCCGCATAGGTATCTCCGCGGCAAAGGGGTTTGCGCTTGCTTCGGGCAAGCCGCTCATGCCGCTCACCGCCTTTGAACTCGTGGCATATAATGTAAACGACGGCGATTTTTTTGCGGTGACGGACGCCGCTCACGGCCATTTTTACGTCTGCCGCTGCACTTGCCGCGGCGGAGAGCTTAAATTCGGGGAACCCGTATATATCCCCGGTGAAGAGCTCGCGGCATGCGGGCTGGCGCTGTACGGCTTTCAGCAGCTCGCGCTTCCCCGCTATACGCGGCTGGACGCGGGCGAATGCCTCTTGCCCGCCGTGCGCAAAAAGCTCGCGTGCGGCGCGCCCTTCGGCGAAATGCACGCGCTGTACATTCGCAAGTCCCAGGCGGAGGAGGGGCGCAGATGAAGCTCCGCCGCTGGAAATTTGAAGATATTTTAGGTATATCTGAGCTGGAAAAGGAGTGTTTCCCGCAGGAACCGTGGAGCTACAGGATGCTCGCCGACAGCTTTGAAAACGAAAATTTTACCGGCGTGCTGTGTGAAGACGGCGGGGAGATCGCAGGCTACGGCGGCATATCCATGGGGTACGACACCGCGGACATAGACAATATCGCCGTCTCGGAAAGGTACAGAAGGTGCGGCTTGGGCGGCAAAATGCTTGAAGAGCTCGTATCCGTAGCCCGCTCAAAGGGCGCGCAAAAGGTCTTTTTGGAAGTGCGCGTATCCAACCGTGCGGCCATGTCGCTCTATTTAAAGCACGGTTTTAAAGGGGTGTATGCCCGCACAAGATATTATACCGACGGGGAAGATTGCCTTGTAATGGCAAGGGATATAACTTAGGCGGCTATGCGCTACGGCGCGTTGCCTCGGTGATAGTGTGGGGGTAATCGTATTTTCACCGATAATATTCACGTATCCGTCACGCAGAAGGGGAGCGGCAGGGATGTGCTCTTTTTGCACGGCTACCTCTCCTGCAAGGAGAGCTTTTATTTCAGCGTGGAAGAGCTCAAAAAATACTGCCGCGTCACCGCGCCCGATTTTCCGGGCTTCGGCTCGTCTTCGCCGCTCACGGCGGCGTGGTCGGTGGGCGACTATGCCGACTGGCTGTACCGGTTCATGCGCGCGGAAGGGCTCTCCCGCCCGTGTGTCGTTGCACATTCCTTCGGCGCAAGGGTGGCTATAAAGCTCGCCGCCGCCCGTGCGGACGCGTTCTCTAAAATGGTGATAACGGGCGGCGCCGGGATAGTAAAAAGGCGCACCGCCGCGTACAGGGCAAGGGTGCGCGCGTACAGGGTGGTAAAAAAGTTTGCGCCGCGGTTTGCCGAAAGCAAGTTCGGCAGCGGCGAATACCGCACTCTGCCGCCCGTAATGCGCGAAAGTTACAAAAAGATAGTAAACGAAGATCTTCGTGCCGCGGCGGCAGCCATCGGTGTGCCGGTATGCCTCATTTACGGCAGGGAGGACGGCGTCACCCCCGCCTGTGAAGAGGGGTTGACGTTTGCCTCGCTGATGCGCCGTTCGCGGCTGGAAATAATGGAAGGCGGACATTTTTGTTTTTCTGAAAATCACGCCGAATTCAACTCTAAGGTGCTCGCCTTTGTATTTGAAGGCGAACGGGAGCAAGTATGGGAATATTCATATCCGTCGGAAGGACGATAGAGTGTGTGCTGATAGCGCTTTGCTTCGGCGCGCTGCTCACGATGTCGTCTACAAAACTTCTCGGCGCGCTGCAAAGCTGCAATTACTCGGGCAAAAAGCTGCTGCGCTGGGCGCGCAAGCGCAACAACATGTCCTTTGAAAGGCTCGCGCTTCTGGGCATGCTGTGCGCGCTGTCGTATACCGTAGTGTCGCTCTGCTTTTCCTTTGCGGGCAAGTGGAGCGCCGTCATAGGGCTCGTGGCGTTCGCCGTATTTTTCGGCGTGTACATCTATGCGGACGGCAAAATAGCGCTGCGCGTCCCCGCCGTGCCCACAAGGCGCTTTAAGCGGCTGGAAGTCATTCTCTTCCTCGTGTGCGCCATAACGGCGTATATTATGGTGACGCTGCTCAACTTCGCGGCGGAAGTGTGGGGCGCAAGGATATTTTTCGTGCTCAGGTACCTGCCGCTTGCCGCCCTGCCGCTGTTGTTGCTGCCGCTCATTTGCCTTTCCAACCTGCTCTCAAAGCTGTACGAAGTGCCCCATAACCGCACGTATATAATAAAGGCGAAGCAAAAGGTTGCGTCGTCGGATATAACGGTGGTGGGCATAACGGGCAGCTACGGCAAGACGAGCACAAAGAACATCCTCGCCGCCATGCTCGGCAAAAAGTTCAGGGTGCTCGCCACCCCTCGCTCGTACAACACGCCCATAGGCGTGGCGCTTGCCGTAAACGCCAACGACCTTGAAAATTTTGACGTGTTCATTGCGGAGATGGGCGCGCGCAATTTGGGCGACATTGCCGAACTGTGCGACATCTGCCCGCCCGACTATTCCATGATAACGGGCATATGCGGGCAGCACCTGGAATCTTTTGAGACGCTGGAAAATATAATAAAAGCCAAGGGCGAAATACTTGACGCCACGCGCAAAAAGGCGTTCCTTGCCGCCGACTGCGCCGAATATTTCAAAGACAGCCCCTGCCCCGTGCAGGTGTGCGACTGCGTGGGCGACATAACGGCTTCCTGCAACGGCACGCAGTTCACCCTTACGCTCGGCGGGAAAAGCGTGCGCGTGCATACCAAACTGCTCGGGGCGCATTGCGCGTACAACATCGGCATAGCCGCGCAGCTCGCCTTTGAACTCGGCGTAGGCATAGAAGATATCGCCGCCGCGGCGGAAGAGCTGCAGTTTGTGGAGCACAGGCTGCAACTGACTACATCCAACGGCATAAACATTCTGGACGACGGCTACAATGCAAACATCAAGGGCGCGCGCGCCGCGCTGGAAGTGCTGCGCACCTTCGGCGGCAGGAAGATAGCCGTCACCCCGGGCATAGTCGAACTCGGCATCCTGGAAGAAAAGGAGAACAAACAGTTCGGCGGGCTGCTCGCGGGGCTCGACCTCGTCATCCTGGTGGGCGACACGCTCGTGACCCCCGTAAAGGAGGGCTACTACGGCGCCGGCGGCGATCCCGCAAAACTTATGGTGCGCGAAACGCTCAAGGACGCCCAGTCGGAGCTTAAAAAGGTGCTCAAAAGGGGGGATACCGTGCTGTTTTTGAACGACCTCCCGGACATCTACTAAAGATCAAAAAATATGTTCGATCGCCCCGCGCCGCGCGGCGCGGGGCGGCAATGCGGCGCTGCCGCTCCTTTCACCAAAGCAAAAATGCGGAGGTGATTTTTTTATGTTCAAAGGAAAGGTGGCGGTGCTCTTCGGCGGGGCGTCCAACGAGAGCGAGATCTCTGTGATAACGGGCACGATGTGCGCAAACATATTAAAGAACGGCGGGGCAGACGTGCTCCCCGTATACATATCCCCGTCGGGCGCCTTTTACTGCGGCGGCGGGCTTGCGGATATTGCCGTATTTAAAGGCGGCGGCGAACTTAAATTTCCGCGCTGCTTTGTGGCGGACGGCGGGGTGTACGTCCGCGGCAGGAGGGATAGAGTGAAGTTCGTTCCGCTATATGCCGCCGTCAATTGCTGTCACGGCGGTACGGGAGAGGGCGGCGGAGCCGCCGGGCTCTTTGCGTGCGCCGGCATACCTATGGCGGGCGGCGACATATTCGGCGGGGCGGCGTTTTTGGATAAGTGCCTTGCCAAAGTCGTGCTGCGCGGGCTGGGGGTGCCTGTCCTTGACTACGCCGTCATCCGCTCGCGGGAAGATATCTTTGCCGCGCTTGAAAGGGTCGGGCTCCCCGCCGTCATTAAGCCTGCCCGCCTCGGTTCAAGCATAGGTATACGGGCGGTGCACAGCCGGGAGGAGGCGGAAGAGGCCGTCGCCGCGGCGCTGATGTTCGACGAAAAGGTGCTCGCGGAGCGCTACGTCGCAACCCGCCGCGAAGTTAACTGCGCGGCGTATTTCTGCGGCGGCGAAGTTCGCCTTTCGCAGTGCGAAGAGGCGTTTTCCTCCGGCGGGCTGCTCTCCTTTGACGACAAGTATTCCGGCGGAGGCAGGTCGGTCATCCCGGCAAACATTCCCAAAGACGCGGAAACGGCGGTGCGCGGCATAGTCAAAAACGTGTATTCGTCGCTGGATATGCGCGGTATAGCCCGCTTTGACTTTATTCTGGAAGGGGACGCGGTATACCTGAGCGAAGTCAATACGGTGCCCGGTTCGCTGGCGTGGTACCTGTTCGCCCGCTCGTTCAAGGAATTTTTCCCCGTCCTTGAAGACGTCATAAACCAGGCGGTTGCCGACTTCTCTTCGGC
>CALVPV010000086.1 GCA_944353935.1 uncultured Clostridia bacterium
CGGGCAGGAAGATAAGACAATAGAGCTTGAAACAGAGTATTCGGGCGCGATGTTGGACTTGTGCGCGCCCGAACTGAGGCAATATCTTTTGGAAGACGACTTTAAAAGTCAGTGCGACTTTCTTTTGGAACATGATGGCGACTATTACGATTGGCAGAATATAATGCTGATCTGGAACGATTGCGGCAGTGAAGAATACACGGTATACATATCCGAAGATAGCAGGTTTACGTCTTCTTTCACATACGAAACGGAGGAGTGTGAATTTTATTACGGCCTGTTCAGACCGGGTAAAACTTACTATTGGAAGGTCGAAGGCTCGGACGGGGCAACGTCGGAAACGGATAGCTTTTCCGTTATGGATATGCCCGTTGCGCTATATTCGATAGACAATACGGCAAATGTGCGCGATATGGGCGGCTGGGTCACGGAGAGCGGGCAAAAGGTGAAATACGGTATGCTCTTCAGGGGAGCTCAGCTGAACGGCTATGATGCCACGCCTGTTTCCGAAGACGGCAAGGGAAAGCTGCGCGATATCCTTGGAATAAAAAGTGAGATAGACCTGCGTACGGCAGGTTCCGATGACGGCGGGCAGACGGAAAATTATTTCGATCCCGAAGGGAAGTATCTTAAAGCTCCGTTAAACGGCTACACTTGTATCATTCCGGAATATTATAAGGGCGAATGGCCGATAAGGGCGTTCGACGAAAGGGCACCCGGGTCATTAAAAGCGATATTGGAATTTCTTTCCGATGAAGAAAATTACCCTGTTTACATCCACTGCAATGCGGGCGCCGACAGGACGGGTACAGTCGCGTTTATTTTAAACGGTTTGCTCGGCGTGCCGTATGACAGCCTTACCAAAGATTTTGAAATTACTTCTTTTATGGGGATGGGCAACAGGTGGCGCGGGAGCAGCGAAAGCGGTTTTACGGACGGCATAATGCAGGATGAATCGGGTAAAGTTTACGTGGCATGGGGAAAGATGTACGAGCTGATGATGCAATATTATTCTACCGAAGAAGGTACTCTATCCTCCGCCATCGAAAATTACCTCGTAAAAGTTTGCGACGTTTCGCCGGAAGTTATAGAAAGAATAAGGGATATAATGCTTGAATCCTAAAGCGTGGTCTTATATAATATTTCAGGGCTTTATAAAGACTAATGAAACAGACAGATGGATTTAGTCAATCTCAGATTAAAAAAACAAGTTCGGGCAGCCGGGCTTGTTTTTTTGTATAATAAGTGTCATTAGCCCCGCAAAAAGCGCATCAACGCCATGCAAAAAAGTACGTTAATGCGCGCAAAAAGTATATTAAAGCCGTGCAAAAAGGTGCGTTAAAACGGGCATAGTGCGGCACCAATTTTTATGTGCTGAGTATATTTAGCGTGCCTTCCGGGTCAAGGGTTTTTAGCAGGCGGGCGTCGGCATTGCTGAAAATGTAGTCGTAGCCGTCGAGCGGCGACGTTTTGAACATTGCCGAAGTGTTCAGCTTGGTGTCGTCGAATATAAGTATCTTCTTTTTGCTCTTTGTAAGGGCTATCTTTTTTATCTGCATGGATTCCAAAGAAAGTTCGTACGCGCCGTCCTTGTCCACCGCCGAACAGGACATTATGGCAAGGTCAAAGTTAAAGCTGTTCAGGTTGTTTGCCGTCATGCTGCCCAACATGGCGGCGGTGTTGTATTTCACTTCGCCGCCGGGCATGATGAGGTTCACGTCGTTTTTGCGCGATATCCGCATGGCTATCTGCAGCCCGTTTGTCACCACCGTCTTGTGCGCAAGGTTCATCCGTTCGGCAAGGGCGAGGCAGGTGGAAGAGTTGTCAATAAAAACAGTCTGAAAGTCCGGCATGTGTTTAAGCGCTATAGATGCTGCCGCCTCCTTTTCGCGCGCGTTTTTTACCTGCCTTATAAATATAGAAATTTCGTCCGCGCCCTCCATGAGTATGGCGCCCCCGTGCGAACGCTCTACCTGGCCGCGCTTTTGCAGTTCGGTCAGATCCCTGCGCACCGTTGCAATGCTTACATACAGCATCTCCGCAAGCTCCTCTACAGAGGCGCTTTTTTTATTTTTGAGGTAATTTATGATTTGTGAAAATCTTTCATTATTTGACATCTCTGCTCATCCTTGATTGTTTTTGATTGAGTTATACCCCACATTTGAGCGTTTGTCAAGTTTTTAATCATTTTAGCCTTAAATCTTGACAAAACGAGCAGGGGGGGTATAGTATATTCGCGTTGAAAATATTTCACGTTTTGCGAAAGAAATAATCATGCAATGTGCGGACGGCGTTGCCGCAACGGCGGCTGCACTTCTTACCCTCTCCACGGTGGCATACGGCGTTGCCAAGTCTGACCTTGCCATAGGCTGGGTGGACGGATTCTTCGGCGTGACCGACCGTACCCTGTATGAGGATAAGACGGAAACCAGACCCGGATACACCATTCCGGGAGCGACGGAAGGCTACAGCTACCTTAACGGCGTCAACTATGAAACGGAGTACGACACCGTGGACAAGTATGCCGAAGCACTCTATCAGCATGCAATAAAGCAGGGCGAAGAGGGCTTTGCGCTCTTAAAGAACGATAACGACGCGCTTCCCTCAAACAAGTCCGCAGCCGGCAAAAACGTTGCGCTGTTCGGCTGGGACGCATACAATATGCCTAGCGGCCACACAGGCGTAGTTGCGGGCAACGGCTGGAATTCCAGCTGGGGCGGCCCTTCAACACCCAGCGAGACCGACCTCTATCCTCAGATAACGCTTAAAGACGCATTCGATTCTATAGACGGCATAACGGTAAACGGCACCGTAAAGTCGGAACAGTTCACCGGCGCGATGGATGCTCCTTCGCGTGGCGGCGGCTGGGGCGGCGGTGGCGGTACGCCGTGGACGGAATATGAATATACCGTACCCGAAGTTGCCCCAGAAGACAGCGTGGTGAGCACCTGGAACATAGATAAAAACAACACCACCGGCATAGTGGTACTCGGCCGCGGCGGCGGTGAGGGCAACAACTACAAGGTGGACGCAGCCACCAATGCCGAGGACCCCTTGGCGCTCTCTGCAGACGAGCTTAAACTTGTTCAGCTTGCAAAGGAAAAGTGCGCAAAGGTAGTAGTTTTAATCGTTTCGGCAAACGCAATGGAGCTCGGCCCCCTTGTGGAAGACGGCGGACAGTACGAAGTTGACGCCATCGGCTTCTGCGGCATACCCAACGACTTCCAGTATCAGGGCATTGCCAACGTGCTCGCCGGCAAGGTGAATGCAACGGGCGGCCTAACCGATACATATGTATACGACAACAGTTTCACGCCCGCGTCCATAAACATGGGCCAGCAGCAGTATTCCGATCTGGATACGATAACCTCATTCAACGATCCTCTCGGCAGGTCAAACCCCAACTACTACGCAAACAACTACATCGTAGAGGCAGAGGGCATATATGTGGGCTACAAGTACTATGAGACCCGCTACTTCGATTCGATGGCAGACCCCGAAGGCACCAACGCCACGGCTACCATAGGTTCTACGGAAGTCGGCGAGGCGTGGAACTACGCAAACGAAGTCGTGTTCCCCTTCGGCCAGAGCCTCTCTTATCTGGACTACACCCAGGAGATCCTTGACGTGGTAGTCGATAATAAGGAGACGGGCAACGTCACCGCGACCATAAGGGTGACCAACAACAGCGAAGAGGACGGCTACTTCCTTGCGCAGCTGTATGTGAGCAGGCCCTACACCGAATACGACAAGGAGAACAAGGTAGAAAAGTCCGCCATAGACTTCCTCAACTCCAAAAAGGTAGAAGTTGCCGCGGGAGATAGCGAAGAAGTGGAGATCACCATTCCCACCAGGTACCTTGCAAGCTGGGATTCCTCCGCTTTGAACGGCGAAGGCACCTATATCCTTGACGAAGGCGAATATATCTTCACTGCTGCCGCAGGCGCCCATCGGCCATTAAAATCCGGCTATATATTCGGCGGAACGGGGAAGGCACGGAAATATCCGTGCCTTCCTTTTTCGGGCGCGCAGGGCGCTTGTCATTCCGCCTTTTCGCGGCGGAAGCGCCCTGGCGTGCATCCCGTCAGCTTTTTGAATATTTTGCAAAAATGGTTGTAGTCGGGTATGCCTACCTTGCCGGCTATGTCCTTGATGCTCTCGTCCGTCTCTTTCAGCAGGTCTTTTGCCCGCTGTATCCTCAGCGACGTGATGTACTGCGTTATGCCCATGCCGAAGTTTTCCTCCGAAAGCTGGTAGAGCTTTGTCCTTGACATAAAAAAGTGGCTGCACAATACTTTGTTGGACAGGTCTTTGTCCAGGTTATTCTTTATGAATTTATCTATCTGATGTACGGTGTCCCCGTACGACCAGCTTGTCACCTTGGATATCTGCAAAAAGGCGGCTATGGCTTCAAGCAGCCGTATGGAGGAATTTATCTCGGAGGAAGGGTGAGTGGGTATGGCGCGGACGGCGGCTGCCATCTGTTCGTCGCTGTCAAAATACTTCCTGCTGCGGGCAAATATCTCTGCTAAGGTATCCGCATAGTTTTCCTGCGGCAGCATATGCGCGAATATGGCGTATCCCACTATGTGCGAATCCAGCCTTACGGGGGTTATCGCCTCGGTCAGGCCCGCGTGGCAGATGTACTTGTGCGCCTTGCCCGTACGGCTTGTGCGCATAAAGGCTTCGCGGTCGCACCTCGTGCATGCGTCGCGTCCCGCCTGCCTTTTGCGTATGCTCGCGCAGAACGCCGGCGGCTCTTCGGGATATTCAGTGACGAGGTTGAACCCTTCGTCGAACACGGATATCCTTATGCCGACCACGGTGTAAAAATCCTTTAAAAATTCTTTAAGTTGCAGGGCGTTGAAGTTGCTTTTCATTGTTCATGCCTCTGTTGTAAATTGTTTAATTGATTATATATGAACAATTATACAGTAAATCGGCACAAAAAGTCTATCATTTTGCCGTGCATTACAGTATACTGTAAATAGTTAAAAGGGAGCTGATATGGCAAATTACATGGATGAATTGATAAGTTCGGTGCGTGTGCTTGCGGCGGAGCAGGTAGAAGCTGCCCGCAGCGGGCATCCGGGCACTCCGCTCGGGATAGCGCCGGAGGCGGCGGCACTGTTTGCCGACGTCATGAAGATAGTCCCTTCGGAACCGTCGTTTTTTGACAGGGACAGGTTTGTTTTAAGTTCGGGGCATGCGTCCGCAATGCTCTATGCGGTGCTGCACTGCGTGGGGTACGATATCGGCGCCGATGATTTAAAACATTTCCGCGGATACGACAGTATCACCCCGGGGCATCCCGAAGTCGGCGTCACGCCCGGCGTGGACTGCTCCACGGGCCCGCTCGGACAGGGCGTGGCAAACGCCGTGGGAATGGCGCTGGCGGAAAAGATTTTGGCGGCGCGCTACAACAAGCCCGACTGCGAAATAGTTTCGCACTATACCTTTGCCGTCTGCGGCGACGGCTGCATGCAGGAGGGTATTGAAAACGAAGCCGCAAGCCTTGCCGGGACTATGAAGCTCGGCAAGCTCATACTCGTCTACGACAGCAACGGCATAACGATAGAAGGCAGCACGCAGCTCGCGTTTACCGAGGATGTCGCCGCAAGGCACAGGGCGCTCGGGTGGCACGTGCAGACGGTCGACGACGCGGAGGACGTCGCCTCCTTTGAAAGGGCGGTGGCGGCTGCCAAGGCGGAATCGGGCATGCCTTCGCTCATAATAGTAAAGAGCGTCATCGGCCGCGGCGCGCCCGGTCAGGGTACGAGCGCCGTGCACGGCGCACCGCTCGGGGCGGACGGGCTCAAAGTGCTCAAAGATAACCTCGGGTGGACTTTGCCGCCCTTTGAAACTCCGCTCATCGTAAAAAAACATGCCGAACTTAAAGTACGCGAAGGCAAGGAAATAAGCAGGCAGTGGGAGATGAGGCTGGAATACTACAAG
>CALVPV010000087.1 GCA_944353935.1 uncultured Clostridia bacterium
CGGGTCTCGGTGTTAAGCGGATGTGCAATATCCTTATATTCGCCATCATTAGTTTTTCTGCTCGGCATGGCAATAAATGCGCCGTCTGTTCCCTCTATGACCTTTATATCGTGCACTGCAAAACAGTCGTCGATGGTCATGGATGCAACAGCCTTCAGTTTATTGTCCTCCTTGCTGACTAATCTGATTCGTATGTCTGAGATTTTCATAGCGTTGTCCTCCAGACTATACTTTTATGCAAATTATTTTACAATAAATTTTCTAAAATTTCAATAGCTTTTTTATTGAATTTTAATATTTTTTAAGCTAAAATTGCATATTGCGTGATAAACCGACAAGAAGTATAATAAAATTTAATATGACAAGCAATTTTTTCTCACGTTATAACAGCTTTTACTTCATCGGCATATGCGGAGTAAGCATGAGCGCGCTTGCGGCATATGCGCTCTCCCTCGGGAAAAGGGTGGGCGGGAGCGACCGCGACCTGTCGGAAAGCGGCAGGCTGAAGTCTATCGGGGCGGCGCTTAACTGCGGCGGCACTCGCGCCCTTGTCGGGTATGATGCCGTTGTCTACACGGATGCCGTCGCTTGGAATGACGAAGAGCTCAGGCTTGCCCGCACGGTGGGCAAGCCCGTTATCTCACGCGGGAAGCTGCTTGCGGAAATGAGCAAAAACTTCCGCCGCACTCTCGCCGTGTGCGGCTGCCACGGCAAGACGACGTGTACGGCTATGCTCGCCTCCGTCTTTTTTTGCGCCGGCAAGAGGTTTGCCGCGCACATAGGCGGGTATTCGAAACAATTTTCCAACTTTTTTTATAACGGCAATGACATTTTCGTCACCGAAGCGTGCGAATATAAAAAGAACTTCCTGCACCTGGATCCGGATATTGCCGTGGTGCTCAACACCGATGCCGATCATCTTGAATGTTACCGCGGCGCGGGTGAGCTTGAAGAGTGCTATCTTCGGTTTGCGTCGCGCGCCCAGACAGCCGTCGTGCCGTACGGCAGCGGGCTCGCCGCCTCGCTTGGCGGCGAAAAAGTGACCTTCGGCGGGGAGGGTGCGGACTTTGCCGCTGTGGAGGAGCGTTGCACGGGCGGACGCAGCAGCTTTGTTTTGTCTGTGCGTGGAAGGCGGGCGGGGCGCGTCTGCCTTTCGGTGTACGGCGCCCACAACGTCTTAAACGCGCTTGCGGCTGCCGCCGCTGCCGCCGCGGAGGGGATAGGCGAAGGGGATATAATATCCGGGCTGGAACATTTTACGGGGACCGCGCGAAGGATGGAGCGGATAGGCAGGTTGCACGGTGCCGAGTGCTTCGCCGATTATGCCCATCATCCCGCGGAGATTGCCGCCGCCGTCAAAACCGCAAGAAAGATGGCGGAGGGCAGGCTGTATGTCGTCTTTCAGCCGCACACCTATTCCAGGACGAAAAATCTTTTCGGCGAATTTGTCGCGGCCCTCTCGCTTGTCGAAAGGCTGCTCGTGTACCGCACTTTTGCGGCAAGGGAATACTTTGACGGGGAGGGCAGCGCGCTCTCGCTTGCGGCGGCTGTGCGCGGTGCGGCTTACGGCGACCGCGCGGAGGATA
Organism: uncultured Clostridia bacterium; assembly: GCA_944353935.1. Lineage (GTDB taxonomy): Bacteria > Bacillota > Clostridia > Christensenellales > Borkfalkiaceae > Coproplasma. The sequence continues at coordinate 1,587 of CALVPV010000087.1, forward strand.
TATCGGAATTTGCAAGTTCTGCGGGGGAGGGGGATATCTTGCTCTTTCTCGGTGCAGGCGATATCTATCGCATAGCAAAAGGCATTGTGTCTTAAAATCAAATAAACCGGCGGGCGCCGTGCGGCATTTTTTCCGCACGGCGCCCGTTTGAGCTTTAAAAGTCCATTTTTCTGTTGAGTTTTTTGCAGGCAAAGGCGTAGTCGGTGAACTGCTTTGCCCTTCTCGGCGAACGGCCGCCCTTGACGAGCGCCCATCTCTCAGCAAGCGCGAGCATTCTTTCGTCCGCCTGTAGCCCGGCGTCCCTGCACAGGCTTGAAACTATTTCAAGGTACTGCGCCCTGTCGGTGGAAGAGAACATCACCGTGATGCCGAACCTGTCCGAAAGGGACAGCTGCTCCTGCAGCGAATCGTTTACGTGTACGGAATTTTCCCTGTCGGAGAAATTCTCTTTTACTATATGCCTGCGGTTGGACGTGGCAACTATCATCGTGTTTTCAGTATTGCCGGAGACCGACCCTTCGAGTGCGGCTTTGAGCCCGGAGATCTTGGCGTCGTTCTCTTCAAGGGAGAGGTCGTCTATAAAGATAATGAATTTCAGCGGGTTGCCTATCAGCATCTGCCTGACCTTAGGCAGGTCGAGCATGTTCTGTTTGTTGAGTTCTATTATCCTGAGCCCCTCGCAACGGTATTTGTTGAGCATGGCGTGTATCGTGGAGGACTTGCCCGTGCCCCTGTCGCCGTATAGGAGCATGTTGCCGAAGGGCAGTCCCTTTAAAAACGCAGTTATATTTGAGTCTATCGCCGCCTTTTCTTCGGCATAGCCTTTGAGTTCGGCAAGCGTTATCGGGGAGGGGTTTTCGACGGGCACGAGTTTGCCGTCCTCGTACCCGAAGGCACGGTATTTTATGAACTTCCCGTAGCCGTTCCGCCTGTAAAAGTCGCTTACGCGCGCTATAAAGGGGCGTTCGCCCGCCGAAAGGTCAAACAGCGGCGCCATTTTTCCGGCTGAAAAGTATTCCTTGAATCTTTCCGCCGCCCTTTTTATTCTGTCTGCGATGAGTTTCACGTCGCGGGCGAATGCGCTTGCAAGGTAATCGGACGGGGTTTTGCCGTTTGCGCAGCATACGGAAAATGCGTTTTCGTCGTACAGAATAGCGTTGCACGCATAGCCGAGCGCGTCGCTTTCCGCCCCCGCCGAATACAGTTCATTCAAAAATTTGCCTGCGTGCGCAGCGGCACGCTCGCCGCATTCGCCTTCGGCGAGGAACAGGCTTTCAAACAGCTCGTCGCGCAGCAGTCCGCGCAGCACGGTGAGCGAAGGTGTGTTGTCTTTTTCCATTTGCAAAACCGTCTTTGTGAATAATTTTTAAATATTATATAACTATTTGCATATTTATGCAATATTTTCACGGGTAATTTTTTAATTATGCTTGACTTGAAAAAACTGAGGGGATATAATTATAAAAACAGAAAAAACGGAGGACATTCATATGGCAAAGATATATTATCAGTCCGACTGCGACATCAACGCACTCAAAAAAAAGACGGTGGCTATAATCGGCTACGGCAGCCAGGGGCATGCGCATGCGCTCAACCTGCGTGACAGCGGCGTAAAGGTCATCATCGGCCTTCACGAAGGCGGAAAGTCCTGGCCCAAGGCGGTCGCTGCGGGTTTTGAAGTATACACTGTGGCGGAGGCAGCAAAAAAGGCGGACATCGTAATGATGCTCATAAACGACGAACGCCAGGCAAAGGTGTATAAGGAGAGCGTGGAAAAGAACCTCAAAGAGGGGGCTGCGCTTGCGTTTGCGCACGGCTTTAACATCCACTTCAAGCAGATAGTGCCTCCCCAGAATATAGACGTGTTCATGATAGCGCCCAAGGGCCCCGGTCATACGGTGCGCTCGGAATATCAGGACGGCAAGGGCGTGCCCTGCCTCGTCGCCATAGAGCAGGATTATACGGGGAAGGCGCTCGATATAGCTCTCGGCTATGCGGCAGGCATAGGCGGTGCCCGTGCGGGCGTGCTTGAAACGACCTTCAAGTGCGAGACGGAGACAGACCTCTTCGGTGAACAGTGCGTGCTCTGCGGCGGCGTTACCGCGCTCATGAAGGCCGGCTTTGAAACGCTTGTAGAGGCAGGTTACGACCCCAAGAACGCATACTTTGAATGCATTCATGAAATGAAGCTCATAGTTGACCTCATCTACAAGGGCGGCTTTTCAATGATGCGCTATTCCATCTCCGATACCGCGGAATTCGGCGATTACGAGACGGGCAAGAGGCTTATAACCGAAGAGACCAAGAAAGAGATGAAGAAAGTCCTCGAAGAGATCCAGGACGGCACTTTTGCATCCAAGTGGATAGCCGAAAACAACAACGGGCGCGCCCACTTCAATGCTAAACGCGCCTTAGAGGCCGCTCAGCCCCTTGAAAAGGTCGGCGCGGAGATCCGCAAGATGTATAGCTGGAACGATGAAGGCAACATCATACAGGCGGAAGAAGGTAAGAGCAAATTATAATCGGGCTTGTTTTTATGCAGGGCGTGCGGTACACCGCGCGCCCTGTTTTGCTGTTTTCTCGCGCGGGCGACAAGATAATATAATTTAAAAAACACGCCCTCATTTTGTTGTTATTTACGCGGCAAAATGCTATAATTGAATACGTATTGAAAAACAGCCGCGCGCCGTTTGCGGGCGGCTACGGGAAAACCTTTTCCCGGTACGGGGTCATATAGTGAAAAATAAAAAATCGGACGATAAGAAATCTTTGATATTTACAAGGGAAACTCTCGGCATGACGGTGCTGTTGTTCTGTTTTATCGTCACCCTCGCTCTGCTTAGCGGGAGTGCGGTGTTCGCAGGCTTCGGCAGCGCCATATGTACGTTTATGTACGGCACGTTCGGCTACGGGTGCTTTCTTGTCATGGCGGCGGCGGCTTACCTCGGCGTATGGCTGGTGTTTGAAAAGAGCATAAAGATAAAACTGCGCCCCGCGCTGCTCACGGCGCTCACGGTGTATGCGCTCTTTCTGCTGTTCCACGCCGTATCCACGCGCACGTTTGAACTTGACGGCAACTATATAGCTCACTGCTATGACGTGGCGGCAGAGGGGTTTCCGGCATACACATTCGGCGGCGTGCTTTCTGCCATACTCGTCTATCCCGTCGCCCTTCTTACGACGTTTGTCGGGGCATATATTATTTTTGCCGCGATATGCTGCCTTGTCGGCGCATATACGGTGAAATCCTACATAAAGCACTATAAAAAGGGAACGGCTCCCGTGGCTGTGCAGGCAGGCGCTCAGCCTGCCGAAGCACAGGAGGCTATGCGGGGCGCCGCGGCGGAAGAGGCGTATGCCGGCGACGGCTACCCTTACGGCGGCAATTCTCCCGTATACGAAGGCGCTCAGGGCACATTCGGCGACGGACAGTACGGTCAGCCCTACGACAGCCGATACGGCGACGGTCAGTACGGTCAGTACGGCGCTTATCCTCAGCCTGCTCAGGCGGAGGATGTTCCCGCATACAACGGCGGCAACGGCGGACAGTGGGATTATCCCGGGCAGAAGAATTTTGTAGAGCCCTACTTTACGACGCAGCGCATGGTCGGGCAGAGCGTGGAGGAGGACAAGTTCTCCCCCGAAAAACTCGGCAGGAAGATTTTGTTCGAGCGCGATGAATTTGCCGCGGAGAGCTATCGCCGCAACGGTATTTTTGACGAAAATTCCTATTTCAATCACCCCGTAAGCAACAGCGGGGACTATATGCGCGGCTTTTCAGACGGAAAGAGCAAAAAGGCTACTACCGTGGAGCCCGCGACCTATTCCGAGGCATACCGCCGCAGCGTAGACAGCGAGCAGGCGCCGCAGACGGGTATGGTCTACGGCGATGCGCCCGCGCAGAAACTTTCGGACGAGGAAGCCGTGCAGGACGTAGAGGCGGAGAGCACGGCGGCTTATACCGCTCCCGACAGCGTGGACGGTCGGGAGCAGCCTTTCGTGCAGGAGGGCCCTATGATGTCCGACGCGGACGACATAGATTTTGGCGCCCCCGAAACAGACATCGACGACAGTGCCGAACTCGACTCAGGGCGGGAAGAAGAGGGGGAGGTGTTCTCCTCTTCGGCGGATGCCGCCGCTCAGCCGTCAACGGATGCGGATGAAGTTTTCCCTTCATCGCGCTTTGCCTCCCGCAGGATAGACGATGCCGTCTTCCCCTCTCGCGAAGCGGAAGACGACCGCCTTTTCCGTTCGGAAAGGGAAGACATATCGCGCGGGCGCGACGGCTTTGTCTCCCGCAGGGACGATGCCGCGGACGGCGGCTCCGTTCCGTCCGCGTTTAACGACGTTTC
>CALVPV010000088.1 GCA_944353935.1 uncultured Clostridia bacterium
TTACCAAGAGCTTTAACGCAGCCTGTGCCGTGATATCCACGCTTTAAATCGGGTTCGTATTAATCCCTTACAGTATAATATAATAAAACAAATGTTTAAAAATGGCACCGTGCGCCGCCCAAACATGCGCAGGTGCCGCGGTGTGCATATGTACGAACAACCGACTTTTTTTGAAGACAATTCCGCCCAACCCCTTGCCGCAAGGCTGCGCCCGCGCGATCTGGACGAATTTGCAGGCCAGGCCCACCTTTTGGGCAAGGGAAAAGTGCTGCGAAGGATAATAGAGGGCGACAAGGTGAGCTCCATGATATTCTGGGGCCCGCCCGGCGTGGGAAAGACCACGCTCGCCCGCATAATAGCCAACCGCACGCGCGCGGCGTTCATAGACTTTTCCGCCGTGACCAGCGGAATAAAAGAGATAAAGCAGGTCATGGAGCAGGCGGAAAAGGGCAGGCGGTTCGGCGAAAAGACCATACTTTTCGTAGACGAGATCCACCGCTTTAACAAGGCGCAGCAGGACGCATTTTTGCCGTACGTGGAAAAGGGCAGCATAATCCTTATAGGCGCCACCACGGAAAATCCCTCGTTCGAGGTCAACGGGGCGCTCCTTTCCCGCTGCAAAGTGTTCGTGTTGCAGGCGCTCAAGACCGAAGAGCTCGCCGCTCTTATAAAACGCGCCCTTACGGACGAGCGCGGCTTTGGAAAGCAAAGCGTGGAAATTGCCGACGACGTGATAACGATGATAGCCGAATTTGCCAACGGCGACGCGCGCAGCGCGCTGTCCACGCTGGAGATGGCGGTCTTGAACGGCGACGTGGACGAAAAGGGCAAGACCACCGTAACGCGCGAGACGGTGGAAAACATCACGCTCAAAAAGTCACTTTTATACGACAAGACGGGCGAAGAACACTACAACCTTATCTCCGCGCTGCACAAATCCATGCGCAATTCCGACCCGGACGCCGCAGTATATTGGCTGTCGCGCATGCTTGAAGCGGGCGAAGACCCGCTGTATATAGCGCGCAGGGTGACGCGCTTTGCAAGCGAGGATATAGGCCTTGCCGACCCGCGCGCCCTTGAAATAGCCGTAGCCGCCTACCAGGCATGCCACTTTATAGGAATGCCCGAATGCAGCGTGCACCTTACGGAAGCCGTCGTATACATGTCGCTCGCGCCCAAGTCAAACGCGCTGTATATGGCTTACGAAAGCGCCAAAAAAGACGCGCTCACCATGCTCGCCGAACCCGTTCCGCTGGTGATACGCAACGCGCCCACAAAACTTATGAAGGAGCTCGAATACGGCAAGGGCTACAAATACGCCCACGACGAAAAGGACAAGCTCTCCACGATGCAGTGCCTGCCCGATTCCCTCCTTGGCAGGGAATATTACCGCCCTACGGAAGAGGGCGCGGAAGCGCGCTTTAAAGAGCGGCTGGACGCAATCAAAAAATGGAAGGACGACCATACAAAAGGATGACACGAATAATACAAATCACTATATGACACAGGCGGCGGGTGCAGAAATTCTGCGCCCGCCGCCTGTGTTTTTATATATACACCCACATATATGCCGCAATTAAAGCGTTATTTTTCCGTCTTTTCCGCACCACGATCCGCAGGGACGGCTTCCCCGCCTGACTGTGCCGCGGCGGGCTGCCCGGCAACGCCCGCATAGGGCTGCGCATATTGCTGCTGCACTTCGCCCGGCTGCGCCGCAACGCCCGCATAGGGCTGCACATAGGGCTGCGCCGCATACCCGGGCGCGCCATAATTGCCGTAGGGTGCCGCATATGCCGCATTCCTGCGCGCCGACGTGCCGGCCAAAATGCAGGCAATTGCCGCTATTACGACAAAGACGGACACAACTATTATGCCTATCGCCGTGCCGTGATCGGCATACACGCCCGTATCGCTGCCCGTCATACCCATCGAAAGTTCAATGAGAGAGACGGCTTCGTTGCCTATCAGTATATTCATTACACCCGCAACTATGCCGAATATACCGCCGATCATCAGGCATACCGAGCAGGCAGAGCGCCCCTTAGGCTTGCCCGAGATCAGCGCGGGCAGGGAAAGCGCCAACATGACGCCTATCATCAATGCCGCGACGACGAATATTATTATGTATACGAGTTCGCTGTTGTACAGTTCTACAAACTTTTGCCAATCCTCGCCGACATTTGTGCCGGCTTCATATGCGCGCAAGGCATACGTAAACAAAAATCCGAATATCGCGCCGGGACCCACCGCCATTTTGAGTTCCATATACTGTTCGCTGTTATCATAATCCGAATAGCCGCCGGAAACCCCGCTTGTAAGCAGCGCCAAAAGCACGAACGCGAGCACAGCCGCCGCAAGCCCCGTCACCAGTCCGGGTATATTGAGGGACTTCCTGCCCCTGCGCACAAGTTCGGCCACAAACGAAGACGCCAACGCGATGCCGCCGAGCACGATGCCCGCCACTGTGGCGCCGTTCGCGTCCGACGCAAACTGAATGGTAATAGGCGTATCATAGCTTATGGTACAATTAAATGACTGCACGATAAAGGCATTCAGCACGGTGACGCCTGCAACGAATACAATGAACGTAGCCATTGCGGGCACGAATACGCCTTTTTCGGACTTCTTTAACAATACGCGCGCATAGCGTATAGCGGTGAACGCAAAGCACCCTGCAGTTCCCGCAAGAGTGAGCGCGGCAAGCACTATGAGCAATGCGGCGTTCGTGTTATACGCGTACATCGCAAACGAACTTTTGCCGTACAGCTCGGCAAACTTTTGCATATCGCTGTACAGGTCGCCGAAGCAGGAAAATATATTCCATTCGCCGCCACTGAGCGGAAGATATAATTCCTGCATATCGTCGATGGTGTAACCCGCGTTACTGTAGCCGGATATCGCTCCGCCTATCAAAAACACAAATATCAGCGCCATGAACGCGGCTGCCGCAGCGAGCCCGTCGGCAACGAGTTTAAGAATCTGCCTGACCCTTCCCGGGGTCATTTTTTGCCTTACAGGTACGCCGTACGGCGCGCCTGCGTAAGGAGCGCCCCACATGCCCTGCTGCGCCGGCATGGCAGCCTGCTGCACGCCGCCGCCCATATTCTGCACGGGCGGCTGTGCCTGCCGAACGACGGGCTGCGCCGCCTGCTGCACGGGAATTTGCGCCGCCTGCTGCACGGGAACTTGCGCCGCCTGCTGCACGGGTGCGATATTCATCCCGCAAAACGAACAGAACTTGCTCCCTTCGGCTATGAGTTTGCCGCACGCCGGGCATTGCCTCATCCCGTCAAGGCGCCTGCCGCACTCCGAGCAAAACACGGCGCCTTCGGGATTGTCCTTACCGCAATTTGCACATCGCATAAAACACCTCCGTTAAATTCTTTTATTAAACACAATTATATCTGCCGTAGGTGCAAAACGCAACAGAAAAATGCACAATTTTCATATAATTTTTAAATATTATTCTACATATATCAATTTTTGATACACCAACACTAAATAGATTGAATAGTGTTGCAGAAATTGATACAGGCATGCACGGCAAAGGAAAACGGGCGCAGGAAGATCCTGCGCCCGCCACCACATTGCAATATGTACGGAAAACCTATTATTATATTTTATTGTTTTTCATTCGCAACACCGCGGCGACAAAACAACATGCGCCGAACAGCGCCGCGGTGCCGGCGAGTATCCCCGCCGCGGCGGCGGAGGAAAGTTGCGTACCGAAAAAATCCAGCCTGACCGCAAACTGACTTGAAAGCCCTTCGGCAAATTCCAAAGAGGCGTCCTCCCCTATCGCCTGAAGCGCCCCGTCCATAAAGCAGCTCCTAAAAAGCGCCGCCGAATAACTTCCGGGCACGAACAGAGTGACATACCTTACAGCTTCGGGAAAGGAACTTACGGGTATATATGCCCCTATCAAAAATCCCGTCACCGTACCTATTATAACATTCATCCCCGTGAACGCGCCCTCCGAATTCATAAAACTCACGACAAAGACGAGCAGCGTGGAAGAGGATAGCACGGAGAGCAGCATTACCCCCACGCACGCGAAAACGTCCCCCGCCGACAGCATCCAACCGCCCGTTATCGCCAGCCAGATGAAGCATACACCCAGCACTATGCCGCAAATAACCACTCCCGCGGCGACAACGGATATAAAATACGCGGCAGAAGGCAGCCATGCGGGGACGGGCGACGCAAGGAAATCCGCCGTCACTCCCCTGTTTTTATCCTGTATCATCACGCCGCACGCACACAGCGGCACCGTTATGCACGTTGTCGCCATCACGCCGGAGAGCATCCAGCTGTCGGAAAATGCCTGTATCTCCGCGTCTGCAAAAAAGCCCAGCCCCTCTGCCGCCTGCTTTATGCCGTCGGCCTGCATCCTGCCTATGAACAGCACGTATAAAGCAAGGACTATCAGGGGCGCTAAAAGCGAAAAGAACACGTTTGCCCTGTCCCTGACAAATATCTTGACGTTGCGGAGCGAAAGGCGCATAAGAGAATTAAAAACAGTCATACATTGCCTCCGAGCTTTTTCCCCGTCACCGCAAGGAACACGTCGTCCATGCTGCCCTTGATGTATTCAAAATCCGCACACAACGCGGGATATGCCGCGATGAAGGCGGCTGCGTCGGCAGGGTTTTCAAACCCGAGCAGCGTGGCGATGCCGTCTTCTTCAAACGCTATGCCCCGCTCTTTCAGCGCGGCACGGATGATCTCTTGATCGCCGCAGAGCCTCAGCTTCCCGCAGGAAAACCTGTTCTTCAACTGTGCGGGCGTGCCGTCTGCCGAAATTTCGCCGTCGTCGATTATCACCACGCGGTCAGAGCGGTCTGCCTCTTCCATATAGTGCGTGGTCAAAAACACCGTGGTATCGCAGTCTGTGCGCAGGCTGTTTACGGCAGCCCACACCGCTGCCCTCGTCTGCGGGTCTAACCCCGTGGTAGGTTCGTCCAAAAAAAGCAGCTCGGGGCTGTTTAACAGCCCGCGAGCGATGTCCGCCCGCCTTCTCTGCCCGCCGGAAAGTTTGCCGAACGGCCTGTTCAGAATGTCGCCAAGGCCCAGGATATCGTCCAGCTCATTAAGCCGCGACGCAAACTTTTTGCCCGTAATGCCGTAAAAGGACGCCCGCACGGCAAGGTTGTCGCGCACGGTCAGCCTGTCGTCCAGCACCGTCTTTTGGAATACCACGCCTATCCGGCTCTTTATCTCGGCAGCGTCCCTGTCCAAATCAAAGCCGCATATACGTACCTTTCCGCCGTCCTTTTTTAAAATCGAACACAGGATGTTTATCGTAGTGCTCTTACCCGCGCCGTTTACGCCCAAAAAGGAGAATAGCGTCCCCCTCTCCACGCAAAACGTGATGTCCTTGACGGCGCGCAGCGCGCCGTAAGCCTTGCTCAGCGCGTCCACCTCTATGATGTTCTGCATAGTCCCCCCGCTCCCGTATATGGGATATGTTTGACCATATTATATCATATAAAAGGCGCCGCCGCAAGAGTAAACCGGAATCAACTTGTGATTTTACAAAAATATTACAGCATATACGGGCGGCACGGCGGGCGTACAAAAAAGCCCGCAAAGCTATTTTTTTAAATTTATGGGCATAAAATAAAAATTACTTTAAAATTGAGTTGACATACAATACCGTTTTTGCTATAATCGATGAGCATTGAGTTGAGCCGATGGGACAGAGCGATAAAACCGCAAGGCGCAACAGACGCAACCCGCGGGTGTAGTTCAATGGCAGAACACTAGCCTTCCAAGCTGGTTGTGTGGGTTCGATTCCCATCACCCGCTCCAAACTTAGTGCCGTGCTAAGCTGCTCTTTCGCTGCGGCTAGTGCAATTCATTTTGCGCCTGTAGCTCAGTCGGATAGAGCAACGGCCTTCTAAGCCGTGTGTCGGGGGTTCGAATCTCTCCAGGCG
>CALVPV010000089.1 GCA_944353935.1 uncultured Clostridia bacterium
GGGGCAATTGCCGACTTATATCTATCCCCCTTTCGCTCGCTGCGCTCACTGTTCCCCCTTTACAAAAGGGGGACAAGGTATGGGGGCTCCTTTACAAAAGGGGGACAAGGTGTGAGGGTAGTCTCCCTTTTTAAGGAGTAGCCTTTCCCTATCTTGCCTCCCTTTTTAAAGGGAGGTGGCGCGGCATACTTGCCGCGACGGTGGGTTATATGGGGCAATTGCCGACTTATATCTATCCCCCTTTCGCTCGCTGCGCTCACTGTTCCCCCTTTACAAAAGGGGGACAAGATGTGAGGGGCTTCTTTATCAAAAGGGGGACAAGGTTGTGGGCGTGTCCTCTCTCCCAAGGGGGACAAGGTGTGGGCGTGTCCTCTCTCCCAAGGGGGACAAGTGTATGGGCGCCCTCTTTCCCAAGGGGGACAAGGTGTAGGAGATGCCGCCCTTGCCCTCTGCTTTTTAATTAAAAAACTTGGGGCAAATCGTTTAAATATCGGCGCGGATATGATATAATATTCTTATACATTTATAAAAAGGAGCCGTTACACCGTGCAAAGGCGCAGTTCAAAACTTAAAAAAATTGCAGCCTGTGCGGCAGTATGGCTGTTTTTACCCGCGTGCGCGGCATGTACGGGGCGGCAGATAGTACAGACGGGGATAGTTTTGGATCCCCCCTCCGCCATCGTATACACCGAAGAGCAGACGCAGCGGCTCCAAGACGGGCTGTACGACCTTTTGTGCAGGGCGGCAGGCGACGATGGGCAGCTGACCGAGCAGACGAAGCAAAACCTTGCGGGGTACGCAAAGAGCGCCGCCCGCGCGATAGAAGACGCCGCGTTAGACGAAGACAGCTTTGAGTCGGTGATCGCGCTGATCTGTTCGGAAGAGGCTTTAAACGCCGCGGGGCAGCCCGCGATGAATGCCGTTGCCGCGCTTTACGGCAAGCTGGCTTCCGCCGCCGGGTTTGAAGGCACGGGCAGGCTCACATATAACCTTGCGCTTTGCTACTACGACGAACTGTACAAGAGGGACATGGCAAGGTACGAAGAGTACGGCTATTCCTACCTTAAAGAGCGCGCGGAGAAGACCGCCGCGGAAAAGCATGACATAGTATCCTGTGTGGGGGAGGAAAATTTTGCCAAGGCGGTGCGCACCGCCTGCGCCCTGGGCCAACTTGCGGACGGCGGGCTTTTTCAGGGATTTGCCGGGTCGCTCACCGACGGCGAGGTGGTCACGCTTGTAAGGGCGCAGACTATATTCTCCCTGTCCCTGCCCGAACGGGGCTGGAGGGCGCTGCTGTCGCTGTATTCCCGCCTTGCGGACGGCACATTTGCGGGGACGCTTGCGTCCGAAGCCGAAGAGAGCGGCGACACGGACGCGCTTGCGCAGAAAATGGATCTTTTTATGCAGCTTGCCGACAGGGTGCGGCAGGGCTTTACCAAAGAGCATGCCGCCCTTTTAAAAGAGGGCGACGCCGCCGCGCTTGCAGCGGAAATATTCTTTGCATTTGACGAGCAGATGTGGCAGATGTTTGAAGAGCTGACCGACGAATCCCCCCAAGGCGACTACTCTTTTGCCATGCAGGAGCAGTTCGGCAGCAGCTTTACAGAGTATTCAAACGGCGCCGCCGCGCATTCTTTTACGGAGCTGAAAGCCGCCGCAAAAGAGGCGGACAGCGACAATTTTATTAAAATACTTGAAGGGTATGTGGCGGGCAAATGCCCCGCCGCGGCTTATTTGATATTCTATGACAGAACTTGAAGGCATAAAAAAGAGCTACAACGGCGAGCCGGTGCTGCGCGGGGTGAGCCTCAAAATAGAGGACGGCGAGTTTATATCCGTCATGGGCGAGAGCGGCAGCGGCAAGAGCACGCTGCTTGGCATAGCGGGCGGCTTTATACAGCCCGACGGCGGCAGGGTGCTGTGGAACGGCAGGGACATCTCTTCCCTCTCCGCGGCAGATACGGCGCGCTTCCGCTGCACGGAGATGGGATTCGTGTTCCAATCCTTCCGACTTATATCCACGCTCACCGCGCGCGAAAATATAATGCTGCCCGCCATGCTCGCGGGGCAGGATGTTAAAAAGGTGCGCGAATATATGCTGTTTATTTGCGGTGAACTCGGCATAGACGGCATGCTTGACAAGTACCCGCAAAAACTTTCGGGCGGGCAGCAGCAGCGCACCGCAATTGCAAGGGCGCTTGCCTTCCGCCCGCACACCGTGGTGCTGGACGAGCCGACGGGCGCGCTCGACAGCGCAATGCAGCAAAAAGTGATGCAACTTTTAAAGGAGATAAATGCGGAGGGCACCACCGTGATCCAGGTCACGCACAGCGCGGCGATGGCGGCATACGGCGGGCGCACCGTGCGCATAAAAGACGGCATGCTATGTGGCTGAAACTGTATTTTAGGCACCTGTTTACAAGCATAAGGCGCATGCCGCTGCAGCCGCTTTTGAGCTCTTTGGTGCTGGCGCTCGCCTTTTTTATAGCGGCGGCGGCATTCATGGTCGGGGACGCGATGGTATCCGAAGCGGAGCTCGAACAGCGGGCACTCTACGGCAATGCGGACATATCCGTGTCCATAAACAGCCGCTCCGAGAGCCGTTTTTTGCAGACGGGCGACGCGTACTCCGTGCTCGGCGGCACAATCACGGCGGCGGGAGGCTACCGGCTGCCCGTGATGTGCAACGGGCGCACCGTGACCGCCGTTTCCACCGATTTTGAAGATATTTGCGGCATATTCACGCTTGAATTTACAAGCTACGGCAAAGTGACGGAGACAAGCCAAGACGGCGCCGCGTTCATAACGCAGGATTTTGCCGCCGAACATCGCCTGGATACGGGCGACGCCCTTGAAGTGCAGCTTTTGGGGCACACGGCAAGCTACACCGTTCAGGGCATCTCCCCCTACAAATTCATGGGGGAATGCGACATGATGATATCCCGCGGCAGCGTGCTGCGGCTGCTTGCCGCCGATTCGCCCTTCATTGCGGCGCTCGGCGACGACTTTGAACTGTACAGCCGGCTGTACATAGACGTAGGCGGCGCGGACGCGGAAGAGTGCGCCGAACTGCTTGCAAAGAGCCCCGCCTTTGCCGACAAGACGGTATCGCTCGTCACGGACATCGTCTCCTCCACATCAAATTTGCAGACGATGCCCTCCGTGATATCCATATTCGTCACGTTCGTGGCGGCGGTCGCCGCGGCGGTGGTGTTCTGCTGCCTTTACATACTGTCTTCGCGGCGGGCGGGAGAAAATTCGCTGTTTGCCGCGGCGGGGGCACGGCCGCAGGCCCTGCTTTTTTTACAGTGCGGCGAAATAATTTTGTACTGGCTGGCGGGCGGCGCCATGGGCGCCGCCCTGACCGCGGCGCTGGCGATGCCCCTGTTTGCGGCGTGCGGATTTATATACTCCTCCCCCTTTGCGGGATTTGCGCTCAACTGCCTGAAGGCGCTGGGCATAACGCTGATCACGTCGCTGCTCACCGCCGTGGTGTTCTATGCGGCGGAGCGGGCGGGTTCGGCGGCGCGCACCGCCGGCAGGCGCGCGTGGATACCAGCGGCGGCGCTCTTGGGCGCGGGCTTTGCAATATGCGCAGTGTGCGCCTTTGCCGCCCCCGTGAACACTCACCTTGCATTCGGCGTGGCTGGCTGCCTGCTGCTGCTTTTGCTGGCATTTTTGTGCGTGCCGCACATCATGCGCGCCGCGACGGAAAAAATTGCCGCCAAGGAGCCGCCGCGCACCCCTTCGCCGCACAGGGCGGCGGCGCTGTACGCGGTAAAAAACGCCCGCTCGATAAAGACGCTGCATAACTCGGCAAGGCTGATAGCCGTTATCTTCTCCTGCGCGACCGTGCTGGCGCTCGTGATAATTTCGGGCTATTCCTACAAGGACGCGCGCGAAAACATGCTCTCCGCCGACTATTTGCTCATCAACGCCGGCAGCGCGGCTGCGGAAAACGTGGCGGAATGCGAGGGCGTTGAAAGCGCCGTCCCCATATACATAGGCACCGCCACGGACGAGAGGGGCAATTCGGTGACGCTCATCTCCGCAGAGGACTACGGCGTACTGGAAGAGGGCTTCCGCCCGGTTCTTTCGCCGGAAGGCGACGCCGCCGTGCTCACAAAGGCGTATGCCGACCAGAACGGCTATGCCGCGGGGGACTATATAACGGTCACGATAGAAGGCTTTGAAAGGCGGCTTAAAGTGGCGGCGCTGTGCCGCTCCGCGGTCAACGGCATATACTTTGACTGCGAATACAACGGCTTTTACCATAACGCCGTCGCGGTGACGGGCGACGGCAGCGTGGACGGCGGGCAGCTAAAGATAAACATATCCGCCGCGACCGCCACCGACATGGCAACGGTGATGACCCCGCGCGAACTGCTAAAAGAAAAGACCACCCTGCTGGATGTATTCATCACGGGCGGCAACCTGCTGTTCGCCTGCCTTATGATCTTTTCGCTGATAGGCATATCGGACAACATGTACGAAAGTTACCGCGCAAGGCGCGATCAGTTTGCGCTGTACGCCGCATGCGGGATGAACGGGCGGCAGTCCGCCGCGATGAAAGCATTCGAAGTGCTGATGACGGCGGGCATGGGCGTGCTTTCCGGCGCCCTGATGGCAGGCATGCTGCTGCCGCTCGTAAACCAATGGATGCTCGCCTACGGCGTGGACATGTTCTACCTGCTTTCGCTGTAAACGGGGCATATATACGGGTCAATTGAAAATAAGGGCGGCGGCGCAAAGATGCGCCGCCGCCCTTTACTAACCAAGTCAAAGTAATCCGAACCCGCCCTGAAAGGCGTTTTTTGCGCGACTTGTGCCTCATCCTCATTGCAATACCGCAGTGGGTATTGCTGCTTCGTCTGTCGCCCCAACCCATCGCAAAACACATCCTTTCAGGGTGCTAAGCAATCGAAAGCCGGCAGATTGTTACAGATGTAAAGCAAAGCCCGCAGGTAATATAGAGACATATTACAAAGGGCTTTAACGAAGCAGATGTGGTAATATCCCGATTTTCGATCGGATTCGCTTTATTTTGACTTGGTTATACAAATTCCTTTATAAGCGTCGTAACGAGCGCTGCGACGACTATCGCGAGTACTATAAGCCGGCAGGCTATATAGCGGACGAGATCGGCCCTGCCCGCCCCGTCCGAAAACGGCCTTGAAAGAAAGGCGAACACCACATATCCCGCGACCGCGACGGCGAAGGGTATGAGCAGCAGTACGATATCCGCAGCCGCGGCGACCGCGGCAAACACCGCCGCGGCGGCAATGCAGCCTACGGCGCACCAATAAAAGATGCGCGACCGCCGCCTCTTTGCATTGCGCACAGCCACCACGTCGTCATCCGATATGAGCTCGTCTATGCTTATGCCGTACACCTCGGACAAAAGTTTAAGGCTGTCTATGGCGGGATAGCCCTTGCCGTTTTCCCACTTTGATACGGCGGTGCGGGTGACAAATATCTTTGCGGCGAGCTCCTCCTGCGTGAGCCCCTTTTGCTGCCTGAGTTTTACAAGTTTTTCAGAAAGTTCCATATGACCTGCCGCGCACATTTTTAAATCGCCCGGCCGCCTTCCGCGGCGCGGCGGCAAAAAACTTCTGCCGCGTGCGGCTTCCTCCTTTGCGGCAATTGTATCACATTCCCCCGCCGAAAGTCACGCGACTGTTGCTCACCCCGCCCTTTCTACCACCGGTTTACATAAAACCGCCGTTTTTTAAGTGCGGCGGGGGCGCGGCAATCCGCCGCGCCCCCGCCGCAAAATGTGGTCTACCTGCGCGGATTCGAACCGCGGGTCTCCAGAGTCGGAGTCTGACGTGTTATCCAGCTGCACTACAGGTAGAT
>CALVPV010000090.1 GCA_944353935.1 uncultured Clostridia bacterium
CGCAGGCACTACGACAGGCTGTGCCGCCTTATAGATCCCGGCAAGGTCGTCTTCGGCGGGGAGAGGGAAGAGGGCGCGCTCAGGATAGCCCCCACGGTAATGGACGGCGTCACTTATGAAGATGCGGTGATGGGGGAAGAGATATTCGGCCCCGTGCTGCCCGTGCTCACCTATACGGACGCGGACGCGCTCGTCGCGGACATAAATTGCCGCCCGCACCCGCTTGCGCTGTATGTGTTTTCCTCCGACCGCGCCTTTATAAAAATGGTGACGGAGCGCTGCGCCTTCGGCGGCGGGTGCATAAACGATACCGTGATCCATCTTGCCACGTCGCATATGGGCTTCGGAGGGTTCGGCGCGAGCGGCATGGGCAGCTATCACGGCAGGGACGGATTCGACTGCTTCACCCACAAAAAATCGATTGTGGACAAGGCGACGTTCTTTGACATGCCCGTAAGGTACGCGCCCTATTCAAAGTTCAAATACAGGCTTTTAAGGCTCTTCCTTAGGTAAAGCGCACAAAGCATTGCCTTGCAAAAAGGCGGCGGATGGTATATAATATAGGCGCGGCGTGTTGCCGCGCATTATTCGGTTGCGGCGCATTTGCCGCGGGAGCATATGGTGAAAAGAAATTCGGATAAAGCGGGCGAGCGCCCCGCAAAGGCCGACGTCCCCGCGGGGAAAGAGGCCGAATACGCCGCCCGCATAAGGCAGTATATACAAAAAAAGAGCAAGCTCATACGCGCGCTCATGATAGCTACGAGCGCGGTGTTCGCGGCGCTGATGCTGTTTATAGTCATTGCGCGCGCGGCGGAGCTCATCCAAGGCAGGCCCGCCGTGTTCTGGGCGGTGGCAGGCGTGCTCGGCGCGGCATTCGTGGCGCTTGCGGTGGCTGCGGGCGTCAATATGTACGCCTTTAAAAAGTTTTTAAAAAAGTTTGAATGAGCGCTTTGCGGGTATGAACGGCTTTAAAAAGTTCAAAAATTTTATAAAGTCGCCCGGCAGGCTGGTCTGGGTATTCTGGGCGGCGCTCGCGGCGAGCGGCGCGGCGAGCTTACTGCTTGCCGTATTTTACGGTGCGGCGGAGCCCGTGTCCTACTTTTTTTACGCGCTCACCTTGACGTTGCTGATATATTGCGTGTGCGTCTCGGCGCGGCCGTTTAAGGCTGCCGTCTCAAAGCGGCTGCATTCGCACCCGATGACGGACAGGATGCTCCGCGACTACGGCTACCGCACCGTCATGTTTTCGCTTGTTTCGCTCATGGTCGGCACCGTATACGCCGCAGTCCTTGCGGTGCTCGGCGCGGTATACTCTTCGGCGTGGTACGGCTTTTTTGCCGGATATTACATAGTGCTCATCGCAATGCGCGTGTCCGTCGTCTTTGGCGCGCACCGCATAAACGTGCGCCGCTCGGGGGAGCGGGCGGAAGGCGCGGCGCTCAAACTGTGTTTTTGCTGCGGGGCGATGTTCCCCGTGCTCTCCGTCGCATTCTGTTCGCTTGCGGGCATACTCGTATTTTCCCGGCGGGCGGCGGCGTTCGGGCCGTACGGCGCCATAATGATGGCGGTGTACGCCTTTTGGAAGCTGACAGCGTCGGTTGTAAACGCCGTAAGGGCAAAAAAGTCCCGCGACCCCGTCCTGCAGTCGCTGCGGGGCATAGGGTTTGCCGATGCCGCGGTGTCCCTTTTTTCGCTGGAGATCGCAATGACAGCCACCTTCGGCGGGGAGGAACGGGGGATGTTCGCGCTGCACGTCGCAACGGGCGGCGCGGTGTTCTTGCTCACGCTGGGCGTCGGCATATATTTGATGGCAGGTTCGGCGCTTCGCCTTAAAAAGCTGCGCGCCGCACAGGGGACGGATTGTGCCGGGGCGGCAGGCGGCGGCACGGAGGAATAATGGCAGACTATAAATTTGAAGACGACAAACTTTCCGTGGCGGTCAAGGCGGACGGCGCACAAGAGATAAAGGAGTCATACGCCGCATTCGGATGGCGCATCGCAAGCGAGCGTGCCGACGGCCGCTGTCCGGACATCGTCCACATGGACTTCGTCCGCGAACACAAAATAGCCGGCAAGGACAGGCTGCAGTTGCTGCAGGTGCGCTTTGAAGTGGCGGTAAACTTTTTGGGCAAGGCTGCGCACAGGCTGTACGTGCGTGCCGCCGTCATAGGCGCGCTGATAGCGCTCATAGGCGCCGCGCTCATCGTGTACGGGGCGGTGGTCATGGCATATTCCACGACCGCTTTCTACATGGCGAGCGGGGCGGGCGCCATATGCGCCGGCGTGATATTTGCCGTGCTGGCGTATTTTACGGCGGGCAAGGTGTATTCTTCCGATAAACTGAAGTACGGCGCGATAGCCGCCGTACTGCGCGACAACGTGCGCGACATCCTGCGCGAGGCGGCGCTTATAACGGGGGCGGGCGATGCAGGTTAAAAACAGGACTTTAAAACGCCAGGGCAGGGCACATATGCGCGGTGCGCCCGGCGGTACGTACGTGCGCATAAAGACGGAGCGCAAGGGCATAGGCAAACTCAAAACGATGGGCATACTGCTCGCCGCGTTGCTGCAGCTCGGGCTGATAACCGGACTGCACTTTATTACCGCGGCGGCAGTTTCGTGGTATATGATATTCTCCATAGTGCTGGACGTGCTCACCTGCCTGTATATCCTTGCGTCGGACAAAAACGGGCGCTCCAAGGCGGTGTGGATAATGCTGGTGCTCATCCTGTTCCCGGTGGGATTTTTGATATATTTCCTGTCGGACGAAAGGATATTCTTCCGCTCTTCGCGCAGGCGCTATCAAAACATCCTGGCGTCCTCCGCGGGCATGCTCACGGGCTGTTCGCTGCATGATATGCCCGAATCAACGGCGCGCGCCTGCGCATATCTGGAAAACGCCACGGGGTACGTCCCCTATAAAAACACGCGCGCGGAATACTTCCCCTCGGGCGCGTCCGCGTTCGACGACATGCTGGAAAAGTGCGCCTTTGCAAAGAGCTTTATTTTCATAGAATACTTTATAATAGCGGAGGGGGCGCTGTTTTCGCGGCTGTTCTCCGTGCTGGAAGAGCGTGCCGCCGCCGGCGTGGACGTGCGCGTCATATACGACGATATGGGCTCGGGCGGCAGGCTCTCGCGCAAGGTGATAAAGCGTGCGCGCGCCGCGGGCATACGCATGTATGCCTTCAACAGGCTGGTGCCGCTGTATAAAATAGGAATGAACTACCGCGACCATCGCAAAATAACGGTGGTGGACGGGCGCGTCGCCTATACGGGCGGCATAAACATAGCCGACGAATATGTCAACGAAAAGCGCCTGTACGGCTATTGGAAGGACAACGCCGTGCGCATAGAGGGCGACGCCGTGCAGGGCTTTACCATAATGTTTTTGCGGCAGTGGGAATTTGTGACCAAAAAGCCCTTCGACTATTCCCCCTACCTGTATGCCGGCGGTGGCAAGTTCCCCCTGCCTTCTTCGGCGGGAGCTCCGTCCCTTAAGGAAGGCGAAGCCGCACCCGGCGGTTCGGCGCAGACGGGCGCGGGGATGACCACCATCGTCACGGAGGCGGCGCGCGCCGCCGAAGGCGACGCGCCCGACGGTGCGGAGGAAGGCACGGGCGATGTCCCGCCGCCCGCAAAGGAGAGTTGCGGCTGCACGGGCGGAGTGTTCCTCCCGTATGCCGCGGGGCTGGAGTACCGCGACCCCGTCGTGCGCGACGTGTATGCGGGGGTCATCTCTCAGGCGAACGAAAGGCTGTGGATAATGACGCCCTATTTCGTCCCGGACGAAACGATAACCAACCTGCTCGCAGGCAAGGCGCGCAGCGGCGTGGACGTGCGCATAGTGCTGCCGGGAATACCGGACAAGGGGTTTGTGTACCTGATATCGCTGGACAATGCCGACAGGCTCACAAAGAGCGGCGTAAAGGTGTACACGATGTCGGACGCCTTTGTGCACACAAAGTCCGTGCTCACGGAAAAGTGCGCCGTTATAGGTTCGGCAAATTTTGACCTGCGCTCCTTTTTTCAGCAGTATGAAAACGCGCTGTATTCGGACGATAAAAAGGTCATGCGCGGGTTGGAGCGAGACTTTGAAGATACTTTCCCCGAATGCGTCCAGCGCACGTATATAAGGGAGCATTCAGGGCCGATACGCCGCCTGCTTACGGCCATATTGCAGATATTTGCCCCGATGATGTAGTTTGCGCATTACTTTTTACGGTATAAATAAAAGGCGGCGCGGCAGTTTTAAGCTGCCGCGCCGCATGTGTATAAAAGGGATTGTTTGCGGCATATGTGCCGCTCTTTTTTATTTTTCCGTGCAGTGGAATATAAGGCCCACGGTGCCGGGGCCGCAGTGCGCCGCTATCACGGGGCCCACGGGCTGCACAGTAACGTCCGCGTCAAAGCGGGCGCGCAGGTTTTCGGCAAAGTCTTCGGCAAGTTTTTCGCAGTCGGCGTGCAGCACGAACATCTTGTACTTGTCGAGCTCGCTGCCCTTTTCTTCGGCAAAGGCGGCGAGCTTGGAGAGCGCGTTTTTAAATCCCCTCGCCTTGGATATGCTCACTATCTTTCCCTCTTCGTCAAAGTGCAGTATGGGCTTTATGTTCAAAAGGCTGCCCACGACTTTTGTTGCGCCGGATATCCTGCCGCCGCGGTGCAGGTATGTAAGGTCGTCCACCACAAAGTAGGTGGCGGTGTGGGGGATGAGTTCGTCAAGGTAGGCGTCAAGCTCCTCCATGGTCGCGCCTTCGCGCTTTTTTAGCGCGGCATAGTACGTGACGAACCCGCTGCCCAAGGATATGGTCTTGGCGTCCTTTGTCATTATCTTCCTTTCGGGGTACTTTTCCTTGAGCTTGGCTATCGCGGCGTCCATCGCGTTGAACGTGGCGCTCATCTTGTGCGAAAAGGTCACGTAGTAGATGTCTTCGCCGCGGGCGAGCACGGGCTCGAAGTATTCGGTGTACGAATATTCGTTGAGCGCCGAAGTCTTGGGCACGGAGCCTGCGCGCATCCTGTCAAGGAATGCCTTGAAGTCGGTCTTTTCGCCCATGTCGTAAAAATATTCCTTGCCGTCCAGGGTGTAGGGCATGCGTATTACGTTGAGCCCGAGTTCGGCAACGGTGGTATACCAAAGTTCGCAGTTGGAATCGCAGAATAACTGATACATTTTTTGTCTCCTTTCAAGATGGTCGTGTCGCGCCGCTTTATTTTCGGGCGGGCGCGGGTGGCGGCGTGCCGTCAGTTGCCCACTTTGTCTTTATCTACAAAAAAGAATGTGAATTCGCCGCTCACGCACGGCTTGCCGCCCACGGTGCCCTCTGCCTTTATCACATGGCATGCCGCCATGCTGCGCTTGAGCTCGCATACAAATTCCACGGTGTCGCCGGGGCGGACGGGCGTCTTGAAGCGCACGTTGTTCATCCCTGCAAACAGCGGCAGCCTGCCGCCCAGCTTGTCTGCCATCATAGCGCATGCCGATTGCGAAGCCATTTCGCACAGGATAACGCCTGGCACGACGGGCGTGCCGGGGAAGTGCCCCTGCAAAAAGAATTCGTCGCCGCGCACGGCGTAGCGCCCGTGCGAACGGCCCTCTTCGTCGCAGAATGCCTCGTCCACGAGCAGCATGGGCTCGCGGTGGGGCAGTATTTGTTTTATTTCTTCTCTGTTCATTTTATCACCCTTTGTACTGTAAGGGATTAATACGAACCCGATTTAAAGCGTGGATATCACGGCACAGGCTGTGTTAAACCCCTTGAACGTG
>CALVPV010000091.1 GCA_944353935.1 uncultured Clostridia bacterium
CAGAATACTGCGCCGCCCGCGGCTTTTATATATTATCCGTTTTTCTGTTTTTCGGGCAGCGGCTTATATTCTACGCTCGCCGCCGTTATTACGTAAACTTCCCTTGCGCCCGCTATTAGCAGTTCGCGGCAGGCCTCGTCCGCGGTGGCGCCCGTGGTGAGTACGTCGTCCGCGAGCAGCACCCGCTTGCCCTTTACCGCGGCGCGGTCGGCTATCGCAAAGCACGCCTTAAGGTTTTCGGCGCGCTCCCTTTTTGTAAGCGCCTTCTGGTCGCCCGTCTCGCGCTTTTTATCAAGCGCATGCACGAGCGGCACTTCCAGTTCATTTGCAACTTGTTCGGCGAGCAGCTCTCCCTGATTGTATCCGCGCTGCCGCCGCCGCTTTTTTGTTATGGGGACATAGGTCACGCAGTCGCAGGGCGGCAGTTTTTTGGCTTTTTCCGCCATGAGCCTGCCCAGGTATTCTTTAAGGTAAGCCGCGCCGTTTTTATACTTTATTATCAGCCGCGCGCCGCCGTTTTTGTATACGAATACAGAAAGCGCCCTTTTATACCGCGGCGCCTCCGCCTTGCATTCAAGGCATATTTCCGGGCGCGCCGTCCTTCTGCCGCACACGGGGCAAACCGTCCCGTCGTTGCGCTCTACGGTGGGTGCGCATTTTGTGCAGAATCGGCCGCCGTCGAACACCTCGCCGCCGCACAGTTCGCAGGTGATGTCCTGCGGGAAGAGCGCGTTCCTTATCCCTGCCGCGAATTTTTTAATGTCCATAGGGCAATGCGCCGCCTTTTACAGGTATTTTTTCAGTTCCTCCGCCCTGTCCGTCTTCTCCCAGGGAAGGCCGGGCTTGCCGAAGTGCCCGTACGCCGCCGTCTGCAGGTAGATTGACCTGCGCAGGTCGAGCGTCTTTATGACGGAATAGGGGCGCATGTCAAATTCGCGCACTATTATGCCGGCTATCTCGTCGTCGGGGAGCTTGCCTGTGCCGTAGGTGTTCACGAATATGGATACCGGCTTGGATACGCCTATGGCGTACGCCACCTGCAGCTCTATCTCGTCCGCGAGCCCTGCGGCGACTATGTTCTTGCACACGTAGCGCGCCATATATGCGGAGGAGCGGTCAACCTTGGTGGGGTCTTTGCCGGAAAAGGCGCCGCCGCCGTGCGCGCATCTCCCGCCGTAGGTGTCTACGACGAGTTTTCTGCCCGTAAGCCCGCTGTCGCCCTCGGGGCCGCCTATTTCAAACCTGCCCGTGGGGTTTATATAGAATTTGGTGCCCTCGTCCATGAGCTCCGCGGGGATTATCTTGTCTATCACGTAGTGCTTTATGTCGCGGCGGAGCATGTCTTGCTGCACGTTCTCGTTGTGCTGGGCGGACACGACCACCGTATCCACGCGCTTGGGCGTCCGCCCCTCGTATTCCACAGTCACCTGCGTCTTCCCGTCGGGGCGCAGGTAGGGCAAAAGCCCGCACTTCCTGACGTCGGCAAGCCTCTTTGCCAGCTTGTGCGCAAGGTAGGCGGTGAGCGGCATCAGCTCCTCTGTCTCGTTGCAGGCGTAGCCGAACATCATACCCTGGTCGCCCGCGCCTATCGTGTCGCATGCGTCGCCGCCCGTCCTGTTTTCCACGGAGCTGTCCACGCCCATGGCTATGTCGGGGCTCTGCCTGTGTATGGCAAGGTTTATCTTGCAGTTGTCCGCGCGGAAATTGCCGAACGTGTATCCCGCCTTTGCCATCACGTCGCGCGCTATCTTTTTGTAATTGACCTTGGCGGTGGTGGTGACTTCGCCCATGATGAGCATCTGGTTGTACGCGGCGCAGCACTCTATCGCGCAGCGCGCCATGCTGTCGCGCGCCAGAACGGCGTCAAGTATGCCGTCGGATATCTGGTCGCACAATTTGTCGGGATGCCCCTCGGTTACGCTTTCGCTTGTAAAAAATTTTCTCATCTTTATTATCCTGTAAAATAAAATTTTTGGCAAAACAGTAAAATTATGTGATGGCGGGGCGCTGTTTTTTAAGAAAAAAATAAAAGCCCCGCGCGCCGCGGAGCAAACAGAACACTATTATTTACCCCATCGGTACGGCATTAGCACCTTGCTTTGCAGGTTGCTGTGTGGTCAAAGGGCCGTTCCCTCGCACACTCTTTATAGGTTGTGCAAAGAGTATATCACCCCGGGCGCGGGCTGTCAAATAAAATAGCCGCTTTTATTGCATTATTGTAAATTTTGTTTTATAATAGTATGCGGCACGGGGAAAACCTCCGCGCCGCGATATGTTTTTTTCGGGTAATGTAAATGAAATGTACTCAATGCCCCGCAGCCTGCGGCGCCGACCGTTCGCGGCAGAGGGGCGCGTGCTCGGTGCAGGGGCTGAAAATAGCAAAATATTATCTTCACCCGTTTGAAGAGCCGTTCATCTCCTTCAAAAACGGCAGCGGCTGCATCTTTTTTTGCGGATGCCCGTTAAAGTGCGTGTTCTGCCAGAACTATGAAGTCTCCCGTGCGCAGCGCGGCACGGACATAACCCCCGCGCGCCTTGCGGAAATCTTTAAAGAGCTGGAAGACATGGGCGCGGACAACATCAACCTCGTAAATCCCACGCACTATCTTTTTGACATCGCGGAGGCGATGGGCATATACCGCCCGCGCATCCCCGTGGTGTACAACACGCACGGGTACGAAAAAATCGAAAGTCTTGAGATCGCCCGCCCGTTTGTAGATATCTGGCTGCCCGACCTTAAGTTTATCGGCAGGGATATGGCGGCGCGCTACACCTCGCGCGCGGACTACGCCGAATACGCCCTGCCCGCGATAGAGTTCATGGCGCAAAAGCAGCCGGAATTTGACGGCGAGGGCAAGATGCTCTCCGGCTGCGTCGTGCGCCACCTTATAATGCCGATGGGGGTGGAGGATTCCGTAAAGGCAGTCAACTTTGTGGCACGCCTGCCGCGCACCGTCTACTTCAGCTTAATGAGCCAGTACACCCCGTGCGGCGACATAGGCGCCTTCCCGGAGCTCAAGCGCGGCATCACCGCGCGCGAATACAAAAAGGTGCTCGCCGCGGTGGAAGAATCGGGGCTAAAAAACGTGTTCGTCCAGGACAGGAGCAGCGCAAAGACGGATTTCATACCTCGCTGGGATTATTGACTGCGGCATAATTTACATGTTTTATTTGCGGCAGTTTGGTAAATTATTATATTTTTAAATAGTTTTATTGGCAATACTACGGTAATACCATGTTAGTTACATTCAACGGCGTAAATTTTTCATATACGGGCGAACCCGTGCTCAAAGATGTCTGCTTTGCGGTAAACGAGGGCGAGCGCATAGGGCTGATAGGCGAAAACGGCGCCGGCAAGACCACTCTTTTAAAGCTCATTACGGGTGAACTGCTCCCCGAAAGCGGCGAAGTTTTAAAAAAGAACGGCGTTTCGGTGGGCTTCCTCGCCCAGAACGGCGGGCTGGAGGCGGACGGCACGGTATATTCGCAGATGCTGGACGCGGTCAGGCCGCAGCTTGACGCCCTGGCAAAACTTTCCCGCATCTCGCAGGAGCTCTCTGCGGCGGAGTACGGCGGCGCGCAGTACAGGGCGCTGTCTTCCGCCTATGAATCGCTTGAAAGGTATATCGCCGCGCATGACTGCTACAATGCCGAAGTGCGCGTAAAGACGGTACTTTCCGGCATGGGCTTTTCCGGGCTGTTCGACCAAAGGATATCCACCATGTCCGGCGGCGAAAAGACCAGGCTCAAGCTCGCGCGGCTGCTCTTGGAGGAGCCCGACCTTCTCATTCTGGACGAGCCCACTAACCATCTGGACATAAAGACGCTCTTCTGGCTGGAAGAATATCTCTCCTCGTTCAAAGGCGCCGTGCTCGTCGTCTCGCACGACAGGTATTTCTTGGACAGCGTCGCCCGCTGCATACTTGAAATAGAGGATAAAAAAATCTATTCCTACCCCGGCAACTACACCAAATTCAAGGCGCTCAAAAGCGAGCGCATCGCCCTTGAGCAAAAGGAATACGAGCGCGTGGTTGCGGAGCGGGCAAAACTTAAAGACTATGTAGACCGCAATATCGTCCGCGCCACTACGGCAAAGTCGGCGCAGAGCAGGGTCAAGCAGCTTGAAAAGCTGGAACTGCCGCCCAAGCCGTACGTTCCGCCCGCCCCGCCCCGCTTTAAATTTTCCTTCCCGGTGCAGAGCGCGGAGCTCGTGCTCGAAGTCAAGGGGCTCGACCTTAAAGCGGGCGGCAAAACGCTCTTTTCGGGCGGCGGGTTTGAGCTCCGCCGCGGCAGGCGGCTGGCGATAGTCGGCGAAAACGGCACGGGCAAATCCACGCTGTTAAAGCTGATCGCGGGCGGCGGCAGCGGCGCGTGCACCCTCGGCAGGTTCGTTCGCGTCGCCTACTACGACCAGGAAAATTTAAACCTCAACGAGCGGAACACCGTGCTTTCCGAACTGTGGGAAAGGCACGTGGCTTCTTCGCAGACGGACGTCAGGGCGGCGCTCGCGCGCAGCGGGCTCACCGCGGAGGACATGTATAAAAGAGTGGGCGAACTTTCCGGCGGGGAGCGCGCCAAGCTCGGGCTGTGCGTGGCGCAGGCGGAAGAGGGCAACCTCCTTTTGTTGGACGAGCCCACCAACCACCTCGACCTGCCGGCAAGGGAGAGCCTCGAACAGGCGTTAAAGGAGTACGAAGGCACGCTCGTCTTTGTCAGCCACGACAGGTATTTTATAGCCGCGCTCGCCGACTGCATCGCCGAGATATCGGGCGGCAAGCTCAATTTCTTTTCCGTCGGGTATGAAAAATTCCGCGAAGAAAAGGCGAGGCTCGCCCGCGCGGAGGAGGAAGAGAGGGCGCTCGCCGCACGCGCGGAGTATGCCGAAAAAAAGGCGGCGGGGTACCGCTCCAAAAAGGAGCGCGCGGCGGAAGCCGCCGTAAAAAACCGCATAAAGCAGATAGAGGCGGAGATATCATCGATCGAATCCGAAGAGGCGGACGTGCAGGCGCTGCTTGCAGACCCCGCGGTCACGTCCGACTATAAAAAGGTGGAAGAGCTCTGCAGCCGCCTCAGCGATATAAAGTCGCGGCAGGAAGAGCTGTACACCGAATACGAAAAACTTATTTAAAGCCCGCCGTTCAGGCGTTCAACGCATTGAACGCGGCATATTGCCGCATGTATTGCAAAACACATGCACGGGCAGGGAGATAAAACATGTTCTTTAAAAAACAAAAGGCCGCCGAAGGCGAACCGGCGGAAGAGCAAAAGCCGGAACCGGCGGAGGAGGCTCCCGCGGAGGAACAGCCGTCGGAGAGCCGCACCGTGCGCCACACCATATCGGCGGAAGAGACGTTCACGCTCGCAAAGGACGTGTACGATTTGCGCAGCTTTTTTAAAAGCGTATATTCCAACCGTGCCGTCATAGCGCGCAGGTTGAATCTGTTCTCGCTCGCGTGCAGCATAATATTCACCCTTATATATGCCGCATATACCGTATATGCCGTGGTGGCAGGCAAGTTCAGCGCGGGGCTGGAGATCGCCGCCTACTGCCTGCTCGGCGTATACGCCGCGCTCGTAATAACGCTCGTGCTCGTGAGCATACTTTCGGGCGGGGCAAACACGCAGACGGTTAAAAAATACAATAAGGCGCTCAGGATATTCCGCTTCTGCATAAGGGTCATATCCATCGCCATGGCGATAGTCGCCATAGCCGCGGGTGCGGGCGGGGATACCACCCCCGCGGAGACGGCG
>CALVPV010000092.1 GCA_944353935.1 uncultured Clostridia bacterium
ACAACGACGGCGTGTTCGACGCATACACGCCCGAAATGCGCCTTGCAAGGCACGCCCATATACTCACCGGGCTGCCCGACACATACGGCAGGGGCAGGATAGTGGGGGACTACCGCCGCGTAGCCCTTTACGGCACCGATTACCTCGTGGCGTGCAAGGAGAGGGACAAGGCAAACATCAACGGCGAAATGACTCCGGACAAGATCCGCGACAGGGAGGAGCTCGCCGAACAGATCAAGGCGCTCAAAAATCTTGCAAAGATGGCGGCAGCCTACGGCAGGGACATAACCCGTCCCGCCGCAAACGCGCAGGAGGCTGTGCAGTGGCTCTACTTCGGCTACCTCGGCGCGGTAAAGGAGCAGAACGGCGCCGCAATGTCCATAGGGCGCAATTCCACATTTCTCGATATCTATATAGAGCGCGACATCAAGCGCGGCATCTTAACGGAAGAGCAGGCGCAGGAGATAATAGACCAGTTTATAATGAAGCTGCGCATCGTTAAGTTCATGCGCATAAAGGAGTATAACGAACTCTTTTCCGGCGACCCCACGTGGGTGACCGAATCGATAGGCGGAATGGGGGTGGATGGCAGGACGCTCGTCACCAAAAATTCCTTCCGCGTGCTGCACACGCTGGAAAATTTAGGCCCCGCGCCCGAACCCAACCTCACCGTATTGTGGTCAACCCGCCTGCCCGCCAACTTTAAAAAATATTGCGCCAAGATATCCATCGCCACTTCCGCAATACAGTACGAAAGCGATGATTTGATGCGCCCCGAGATGGGCGACGACTATTGCATCGCCTGCTGCGTGAGCTGCATGCGCGTCGGCAAGGACATGCAGTTCTTCGGCGCTCGCGCAAATCTTGCAAAGTGCCTTCTGTATGCTCTCAACGGCGGCGCGGACGAACTGTGCAAGGACAAATCGGGCAAGCCGCTGCAGGTTTCGCCCCGCTTTATGCCCGTGCTCGGCGACGGCCCGCTGGACTTTGACGACGTCATAAATAAGTATGAACAGATGATGGACTGGCTTGCGGGGCTGTATGTAAATACCCTCAACGTCATACACTACATGCACGATAAGTACAGCTACGAAGCGCTTGAAATGGCTCTGCACGACACGCAGGTAAGAAGGTTCTTTGCAACGGGCGTGGCGGGGCTGTCGTGCGCGGCGGATTCTCTTTCGGCAATAAAATACGCAAAGGTCTATCCCGTCCGCAATGAAGACGGCATAATAGTAGATTTTAAGACGGAGGGCGACTTCCCCAAGTACGGCAACAACGACGACAGGGCGGACGAGCTTGCGGTATGGCTGGTAAAGACGTTCATGACCAAGATAAAGAGCCACACCACGTACAGGCAGTCCGTTCCCACGATGAGCGTGCTCACCATAACATCCAACGTCGTCTACGGCAAAAAGACGGGCAACACGCCGGATGGCAGAAGGGCGGGGCAGCCGCTCGCTCCCGGCGCAAACCCCATGCACGGCCGCGACAAAAACGGCGCTCTCGCCTCGCTCGAATCGGTCGCCAAGCTGCCGTATGAGTACTCGCGCGACGGTATATCCAATACCTTCTCCGTGACGCCCGCGTCACTCGGCAAAAACTGATTTGCCCCGCATATATGCCGCAAATAATAAAAAATAAGGAGGCTGTTATGAAAAATTCAGACAGGGTAAATAATCTCGTAAATATGATAGACGCCTATGTGGAAGACGGCGGCCATCACCTCAACGTCAACGTGTTCAACCGCGAAACGCTCCTTGATGCGCAGGCGCATCCGGAAAAGTATCCCCAGCTTACGGTGAGGGTGTCCGGCTACGCGGTGAACTTCAACAAGCTCACCAAAGAGCAGCAGGACGACGTCATTTCAAGGACAATACACGAAAGCCTTTAAAATTTTAACTCAAATTTTATATTTAGCAAAGTAAATGCCGCGGCGCACATTTGTGCGCCGCGGCCGATTTTTTGTGTATTCATTTTAATTTTGCGCCGCAGTTTTCGCAAAAGTCGCCCGCGCTGACTTCTGCCCCGCAGGCGGGGCACGTCACGGTAAGTTTATTGCCGCAGTGGCGGCAGAACTTCGCCCCGTCGCTGTTGGTTTTGCCGCAGTGCGGGCAGATCGTCGCGTCGGCGGACTTTGCCGCGCCGGCTATCGCGCTGATCGCGGGAGTGATCTCCTTGCCCGCTTCGTTCACTACGGGCACGGATTCGTTCTTCATATAGCGCGATATCTCCCTTCTGAATCCCGTAAGGCAGAACATCATGCCCACGGCAAACAGGGGCAGCCCTATCATCATCAAAAAAAATAGTTTAGGCGTGCTGCCACGCCCGGTAGAGGCTATCATATCGGCAAATCCCGTTATGGCAAGCGCCAATCCGCATACGGCCATGGCAATGCCTGCGATCTTAAGTATAAGTTTTGTGCGTTCGTGCTTATTCATCGATTAACCGCCCTGCAGAATATATTTTGTATCTATAGTATACATCATGCGGGCGTGGCTGTCAACGGTAAAATTTTTGCGGGCGCGGCATACGGCCGCGCCCGCGTATCAACTGTTTTTCGTCCTTGCGACGTTTACGTTGTCGCTCTCCCTGCTTCTCAGGCACTTCACGGGGTGGTCGCCCTCCTGATAGCGGTAGTCCTTGCCCAGCTTTTTTATCGCCTTTTCTATCACAAGGTGCGAAGGTGCCTTTGTGTCGCCCGATAAAAATTTCTGCTGGAATGAAAAATACCTGTAGTCGTCGGGCAGGTGCGCAAGTTCGGAATACCCCTCGTCCTTCATCGTAAGCGTTATTGTCTCTTTTAAAACCTTTCTTATATACTGCTTGTTGGAGCCGAGTTTTAAAAGGCGGGGGAACTGCCCGTCGCAGCCCAAAACGCTCTCTGCGTTTTTCTTTTCATACTTTTTAAGCAGCGATGCGGCGGCCTTTAAGTGGCAAACTTCCATTTTGTAGTGTTCCAGCCATATGCGCTTTATATTTTCGTCCGTCTCGTCTTCAAACATGGAATAGTACAGCCAGCACTCCGTATATTCGTGCATCAGCCACATCTCCAGCCATGTGCAGTTGGGGTCTTTAAGGCTCTCGTACTGTGTTACGTGAGCCTCTTCTATCATGCCTATCTCTGCGTACAGCTTGCGCCCCAAGTCGTTTTTGTACCACTGTGCGATGTTCATATAGTAGTTCATAGTCTGCTGTTCGGCGGCGGTGATGGTGTTGGCAACAAGTTTGCTGTAAAGGTCGGCTGTTTTGCAGTCCATGTGCGGTTTGACCTCGTCCGCGGGGAAGCGGTGTTCGGCAATGGTGGGGCGGCCCGGCATTATTTCCGTGAACTGCCCCACGAGCCTGTCCGCGTCCTCGCCCTTGTCCGTCTTTAAAAGGTTGGCAAAGCGGTAAAGGTGGTCAAAGTCCTCTAAAAGCGCAAAGTTGAGCGCCTTTATGTTGTTGGCGTCCTTTTCGTTGATGGCAAGTTCGGCGGTGAGGTCTATGGCGAGCTGTTCGTAGGCGATGGTCGTTTCAAGTATGCTCTCGCCTATCGGCTTTAAACAGCTGATGCGCTTTTGTTGCTGCTGTTCTTGCCTGCGCACCACGGCAAGCGCCTGTTTGATTTCGGGCGTGTCGCAGTGCCGCGCGAATTGGTGCATAAACCACGCCGACTCAAACTCCGTGCCGTTCATAAGTATGACGCGCGTCTTGGTGTAGGGGGAAGTCTTTTCCTTATTGTAGCTTTTTGGGTACATCTTTTTCAGCGGTAAAAAGTTGTTTTCAAGGCTTCTGCATTTTTCGTTGAAAGGGTTCATCTTTAATTCCTCCGTAAAATTTTTTGCCATAAAAAACAAATTTTAACCTTACGGAGAAAAAAACGCCAAAAAAGCCCGCGCAAAGTGCGCGGGCAGCTCGGTAGGTAAAATTATTGAGCCTGCTGTATCAGTTTAAGGTAGTATTCGTCTATCTGCATGTCGCCGCATTCTTCCATAAACTGCTGCTTGGTGCAGTTTTTTATCAGCTTGCCGTTGTTAATTACGCAAAAGCGGGTGGCGGTCTTTGCAAGTTCGTCAAGTATGTGGCTGGATATAACCATGGTCACGCCGTGCTCGCTGTGTATCTTTTCAAGCAGGTTGCGCACTTCCAAAATGCCCTGCGGGTCGAGCCCGTTTATCGGTTCGTCCAAAATCAGCAAATCCGGCCTGCCCACAAGCGCAAGCGCAATGCCCAGCCTCTGCTTCATTCCCATGGAAAAGGCGTGCACGCTCTTTTTGCCCGTGTCCGAAAGCCCCACCATATCCAAAAGGTCAAAAATTTCCTGTTTAGAGTATTTAACGCCCAGCGCAAGCGCCTTTGCCTTTATGTTCTGGTATGCCGACATGTCAAAGTAGAGGGCGGGGTGCTCTATAAGCGAACCTATCTTTATTTTGGAACCGAATGCCCCGTCGTTAAATTCTATGCTGCCGCCCGTGGGTTGCAGCAGGTTGCAAAGTATCCTTAACAACGTGGTCTTGCCTGCGCCGTTATTGCCTATAAGCCCGTAGATTTCGCCCTTTTCTATCGTCAGATTTACATCTAAAAGTACTACTTTTTTTTTGAATACTTTAGTAATGTCTTTTACTGTGATAAGTTCCATTTTTTAATAGCTCCTTTTCCTGAAAACCAGCCAGCCGAGCACCGAAAACACCGCCGTATACAGCAGCGACATACCTATAATAATTGGAAGTTCGTCATAGGCAAAGGATGTCGTTATCGGACCGAAAACGGTATACATGGGTAAATCGTCAAAATGTTGTCCGATAGATTTGAATATTATATATTCTATTGCCTCATATACCATCGGCTGAAAGAAAGTCATATATGGCAGAATAACGACAAGTACGAGGTACTCTTTGTTTAGAATCGTACTCAAAAAAAGTATAAAAGTACCTACCGCCGTAGCGTTAAGAATTTCCGTGAACTCGTTAAGGGCAAATTCTCCCAACGTAAAAGATTCGTTCAGCTTGTCGTATATTATGCCGGAGCCGAAAGCAAGATTGAAAATTGTTGTCAAAACAAAGGTCGTAATAGCGTATAATACACAAAAGATAAATATATATATTACTTTTGAAAGTACATAATACGCCTTGTCTTTTTGCTTGTATGTTGGCAGAACGTTCTTTATGTATTTGCTTGATAAGTCTTTGCACGCAAACGGGACTATAAGTATCCATGATAGCGATGCCGTTATATGCATATCGTATATTAAATCAAGAACGGAACGGTCTGAAGAGTTTATCAACATTGCCAAAGAAGGCGCAATGGCGGTAAGCAGATACACTATAAAAAGTATAACCAATGTTTTTGATCTTACGATTTTATAAAAATCCGCCCTGAGCATTTTAACCAAGTCAAAGTAATCCGAACCCGCCCTGAAAGGCGTTTTTTGCGCGCCTTGCGGCTCATCCTCATTGCAAT
>CALVPV010000093.1 GCA_944353935.1 uncultured Clostridia bacterium
GAAAATTTCAAGGGCAGCGTTTCGGACGCTGCCGAAGTGGTGCGCATAGCCATAACGGGCAGCCCCAATTCCCCCGATTTGTGCACGGTCATGGGTATACTCGGCAGGGAGCGTTCGCTAAAAAGGCTTGCCGCCGCAAAAAGGTGATCGCCCCGCACATATGGCGGATCTACGGCGTTAAAGGTCGGTAAAATGGCTGCTCGCATTCTCCTTGAACTTGCGTTTTTGTTCTTTGTAGGCAGCTGCCTCGGCTGGTGCATAGAGGTGCTGTTCCGCAGGTTCTTTTCTGCAAAAAAGTGGATAAACCCCGGTTTTTTGACGGGCCCCTACCTGCCGCTGTACGGCTTCGGGCTGACGTTCATGTACGGCGTGAGCTGCATCCCGGTAAACACGGGCGCCCCGTGGGCGGATAAGCTCATACTCATCCTGATCGCGGGCGTGCTTTTAACGGCGCTCGAATATCTTGCCGGGCTGATATTTATAAAGGGAATGAAGATAAAGCTGTGGGACTATTCAACGCGCCCCGGCAACATTCAGGGCATAATATGCCCGCTCTTTTCGCTCATTTGGACGGCGTGCGCCGCCGTGTATATCCTGTTCATCCACAGGTTCATAACCGGCTGGGTGGGCTGGTTCGTATCCCACCTCGGCTTTGCCTTCTTCGTCGGGCTGTTCTTCGGCGTGTTCGCCGTCGATCTTGCGCACTCGCTCAACCTTTCGGTAAAGATACGCGCCTTCGCCAAGGAAAACCGCGTCGTCATATCCTTTGAAAAACTCAAAGAGAGCATAAAGGACGGCATAGAGCGCGGCAGGGAAAAGGTGGCAAAGGGGCGTAAAAAACTCAAAGCCAGCTTTTTGTTCGCCTTCAGGTCGGACAGGCCGCTGCGCGAGATGCTCGCCGACTACCTCAAAAAGGGCGGCAGGCAGGCGCCGCACGGTCAAGAGGACGAGCGGGATAAAAACGGCGACGACTGAACATATGCCCGTATAATTTCACATATCGGTCACATTGCGTTTATACTGATTTTATAAGCGATGTTTATAATACTGCAACGGTAAATCAGGTTTTTATATATAAGGAAAGTGTGTTTTTATGTTACAACTGCATGGCATAACAAAGGACTACATCACGGGCGATACAAAGGTGTCGGCGTTAAAGGGCGTCAGCCTGTCTTTCCGCCGCAACGAATTTGTATCAATACTCGGCGCGTCGGGCTGCGGCAAGACCACCCTTTTGAACATCATTGGCGGGCTTGACCAGTACACCGACGGCGACCTGGTAATAGAGGGCATATCCACCAAAAACTATAACGACGGCGACTGGGACACCTACCGCAACCACCGCATAGGTTTTGTATTCCAGTCCTACAACCTCATCCCTCATCAGACCATTTTGGGCAACGTGGAGCTCGCGCTCACCCTTTCGGGCGTCAGCCCCAAGGAGAGGAGGGCGCGCGCCGCCGAAGCGTTAAAGCGCGTCGGGCTGGGCAAGGAGCTCAACAAAAAGCCCAACCAGCTTTCGGGCGGGCAGATGCAGCGCGTAGCCATCGCCCGCGCGTTGGTAAACAATCCCGAAATCCTCCTCGCCGACGAACCTACCGGCGCCCTGGATACAAAGACGAGCGTGCAGATAATGGATCTCATAAAGGAGATAGCCGGCGAACGCCTCGTCATAATGGTCACGCACAACCCCGAACTCGCCTACAAGTACTCCACCAGGATAGTGGAATTGAAGGACGGCTTGGTTATATCGGACAGCAAGCCCTATTCCGCGGAAGAAGAGGAGGCGGAAGTAAGGGCGCACGCCGCCCATATGGAGGCGGAGCGCCTTATGGCTGCGGTGCAGGCAAACGCCGCCGCGCCGCTTGACGAAAGGCAAAAAAAGCGCGCGCTCAAAGCGGCGGCAAAGGAAGCGGCTTACAAACAGCGCCACTCCTCAATGTCTTTTTTGACGGCGTTCTTTTTGAGCGGCAAAAACCTGCTCACCAAAAAGGGGCGCACGCTCATCACGGCGATCGCGGGCAGCATAGGCATAATTTCCGTCTGCCTCGTGCTTGCGCTCTCCGCAGGCTTCAACAACTATATCGGAAAGACGGAAGAGGACATGCTCTCCTATTACCCCGTCACCGTAAACGAAACTTCCATTGACCTAAATTCGGCAATGGCGTCCTTTATGGACGGCTCCATGAATATGGAGCTGGACAAGATAGAAGATAAGGTCTACGTCAACTCCTTCCTGTCCCAGCTCGCGCAGGGCATGACCACCACCAACGACTTTTCGCAAGGCAACGTCGCAAACATTGACGGCAAAGAGGTGACTTACCTCGAATACCTTGAGGCAATGCCCGAAGAGCTGTACAACGCCATTCAGTATTCCTACGGCGTGAACATCTCCACCAACTTGTATGCAGATGTAGAAATAGGTTCGGGCGTGACCAGCCAGGGCAGCACCACGCCTATGCACATGTCGTTGGAAGCTCTCCGCGAATATTACACCTATCTTTTGACCTACCGTGCGGAAGAATTTTCCAACCTCACGCAGTTCGTGCGCTACTTTACGGACGTCGTCTCCGTAATGCCGGACAGCAAGGTGGAGGAAGAGGGCTTCAATTGGGAAGAGAGCTACGTCTACTCTCAGTACGATCTGCTGGACGGCAGCTTGCCCCAAAGTGAAAACGACGTCGTCCTCGTCGTCGGCAGCAGCAACGACGTTCTGGACTTGACGCTCGTCCAGCTCGGCTTTATGACGGAAGAGGAATTTTTAGACCTGTTCATCTCTTCGGAAGACGGCGTGGATGAGGACGAGGAGCCCGTCGGCATCCCGTTTGACGAAATTGTCGGCAAGGAATACACCCTTTACAACGACGATTCGGTATTTACCGCCGATCCCACGGGTCTCACCGGCTATAAATATATTTACAACGGCTATTCCAAAGTGGGCGAAGACGGGGAGCCTTCGTCAATAGACCGCTCTCAAGGCCGCACCATAAGGATAAGCGGCATCCTGCGCCTTAAAGAGGGGCTCACATACGGCTGCCTTTCGGACGGGCTTTGCATAACCGAAAGTTTGCTCACCGACTACATTGCAGACAATATGCGCAGCTCGGTAGTGCAGACGCTTAAAAACGCCCAAGACGGCACTATAATAAACACCATAGTCGGCGAACTCACATTTGAAAGCATGTTTAAAGACGCGAACGCGTCTTCGGGGAAGAGTTCTTCCATAACGGATATCATCGGCAAATTGACGCCCAAGTACTATTCCACGTCAACTACGCTCAACGAACTCATCCGCTCCCTCGGCGGCAACGACATGCCTTCCGGCATATCTGTCTACGCCAAGGACTTCACCACCAAGGAAGATATGCTCGCCTATATGGACGCGTGGAACACGGCGGTGGAATCCGCCCGTTCCGCCTACTATGACGCGCACGGCACCTATGACGGCTACGACGGCCCCACGGAGGTCTCCTATTCGGATACGGTTGGCACGCTTATGGGTATGGTCAACACCATTTTAAACGCCATAACCTATGTGCTCGTGGCGTTCACGGCGATATCGCTCGTCGTATCCACGGTCATGATAGGCGTAATAACCTACGTATCCGTTGTAGAGCGCACTAAGGAGATAGGCATTTTAAGGAGCATAGGCGCGCGCAAGCGCGATATCCGCCACGTGTTCAATGCCGAAACGTTTATAATAGGCCTGTTTGCGGGACTTATCGGCATAGTGGTGGCGTACGTGCTGCAGATCATAATAAACCTTATTTTAACGCCGCTCACTGGTATTTCCGGGCTCGCCGCCCTGCCCGCATGGCAGGCGCTCGTCATGGTCGTAATAAGCGTCGCGCTCACGCTCATATCCGGGCTTATCCCCGCGTCCGCCGCCGCCAAAAAGGATCCCGTGATAGCACTGCGCACAGAGTAATGTTTTTGAAAAATTATTACAAAAACAGCATAATTTAACAATCGATAAAAAATTATTTTTATATACCGCACAGGCACTTGACTAAATTTTGCCCGTGCGGTATAATATTTGCGCAATAAGGGAATAGAATTTTAACAAAATATCCCCTTTAAAGGTGTTAAAATTTTTACACCGCATTGCGGTGAAAGGAGAAATTTAAATTATGAAAAGGATCAAAAAGGCTCTTATCGGCTTGGCAGTTGGTACTGTAGCAGCTCTCGGCGTTGTAGGCTTTGCAGCTTGCAGCGACAACACGAAGACTGTTGAGGGCGAATACAGCTACGAAAACTATGGTAATACCTATGGCGTAAAAGTAGAAGTTACCGTTGAAAACGATAAGATCAAGGAAGTAAAGACTGTAGAAACCGAAGGTTGGACTGAAGCTACCGAAACTGAAGATTGGGACAGGACTCCTTACGTCAATGGTAAGGCAGCTCTTCTTGATGCATACGAGGGTATGTCCGTTGATGATGTTCTTGCAATAGAAGTTACTACCGATGACAAAGGTCAGCCTACTGCTGTTCCTGAAAAAGATCTGCTCATCTCTACTGCTACTCAGAGCTGCGGCAGGCTTCTTCTTGCCGTACAGGATGCTCTTAAAGACCTCAAATAATTAAAAGTCAAACAGACATAGCGCCGACGGAAAATCCGTCGGCGCTTTTGTATAAATATTCCCCACTTGTCCCCCTTGCAAAGTGGCTCACCCCACACCTTGTCACCCTTTTGTAAAGGGGCTCACCCCATACTTGTCCCCCTTGCTAAAGGGGGAATAAAAGGGGGATATATAAAACATTTTGCCTTATTTAATACCTGCAAATCAAAATAATATGGTACAATTTATATATATCCCACCCGGGCGAACTCATAATATTCGTCCGCCCGTCCTCCCTTTAGCAAGGGAGGCGCAATCGCGGAACCAATTTTTGGCACTAAATTGTATTGCAGTAAAAAAAGGACTTAAAATGAAAATCAGTAAATGGAAACATAATTCGCAGTTGACAAAAAATGCAAAGTTACTGCGAAAAAATATGACTAAGGAAGAACGGCGCCTGTGGCACGGTTTTTTAAAATTTTATAAAGTTCGCTTTTTACGGCAAAAAGTTATAGGCAATTACATAGTGGATTTTTATTGTGCGCAGGCGCGTTTGGTTATTGAGCTGGATGGTTCGCAACATTACGAGGATAAGGCGGTCGAGTACGATTCCGAACGTAGTGAGTTTTTAAATAGTAAAGGCATAGAAGTTGTGCGTATTCCTAATAATCAGGTAACAGAAAATTTTTATGGCGTGTGCGAGTATATAGATAACCTTGT
>CALVPV010000094.1 GCA_944353935.1 uncultured Clostridia bacterium
ACGGCATACCGGACGGGAATAAAGCGAACCCGATTTAAAGCAGGCATATCGCTCTATTTACTGTGTTAAAGCCCTTGGTAATAGGGGTCGCTATTGCCTGCGGGCTTTGCCTTGTATCTAAAACGATCTGCCGGCTTTAAATTGCTACGCACCCTTAAATAGCGCATTTTGCGGTGAGTTGGCGCGAAGAGGAGGCAGTAATACTTTCCGTATTGCAACGACGATGAACGCCAAGGCATACAATAGGCGCATTTAAGGGCGAGTTCGTATTACTCCCGTCCGGTATACACCCAAAAAGCAAATGCGCCGCGCGGCAATTGTGCCGCGCGGCGCTTTTGCTATTTGTCTTTGTCCTTTTCCGTTTCGGATATGATGTACATCGGCCGCGCCTTTACCTGGCCGAATATCTTGCGCAGGTATTCGCCCATTATGAACATGCCGAAGAGTATTATCGCTGCCATAAAGAACAGTACGGGCAGCAGTATGAACAGCTCCGTCACCGTGCCTTGGGATGCGGCTATGGCGATGTCCGCTATGGCAAACCCCAGCGCCGCCAGCATGAACAGTATCGCCGCCCAAAGGTTTATCCTCAGCGGCGCGCTCGTTGCGCTCTCTATGCCGTTCACGGCATAGTCGGTGAGCTTTTTAAAGCTCCACTTGGTGGAGCCGCCCGCGCGCTCGACGTTTTCGTATTCCAGCCACTTGGTCTTAAAGCCCACCCAGCTGAACAGCTCCTTGCTGAACCTGTCCACTTCGCGTATGGAAAGCACGGCGTCCGTCATCTTGCGCGTCATCATGCGGAAGTCGCGCGCGCCGTCAACTATCTCCACTTCGGTGAACCTGTTTATTATCTTATAGAACAGCCGCGCGAACGCGCTCCTTATCCTCGGTTCGTTCTTTCTCGTCGTGCGGCGGCATGCCACGCAGTCGTAGCCTTCGTCCGCGATGCCGCCGTACATGTCCTTTAAAAGTTCGGGCGGGTCTTGCAGGTCGCAGTCCATTATCGTCACAAGGCTGCCTGTCGCCGCCTTCATGCCCGCGTACATCGCCGCCTCTTTGCCGAAGTTGCGTGAAAAGGCTATATACCGCACCCTTTCGTCCCCGTCGGAGAGCTCCCTCAATATTTTCCTCGTGCGGTCGCCGCTCCCGTCGTCTACGAATATGTATTCGTGTTCTACGGGGAGGGTGCGCAGCACTTCGTTGACCCTTTCATAAAAAAGCCGTATGCACTGCTCTTCGTTCAAGCAGGGCACTATTATGCTCAGTTTTTCCATGCCGCACCTCACATTGCCGCCGCGCGGCAAAGGGAGCGCGCCGATGAAAAGCCCCGGCAATATGCCCCGATCAACGCCGTTATTCTATCGTGTCGGTGGGGGGTAACTCCCCGTCCGTCCCCAAATATTTTTCTATGATGTAGGGCGGGCGGTGCTTCGTCTCCATATAATTCTTGCCCACGTACAGCCCTACCACGGCTACGCACGCCGCAAGTATGCCCGTAAACAGCGCCATTGCCGAAAGCACTATGCCCCAGAAGGGGATGATGTTCAGCGCCGTCAGCGTTATCGTGACTACGAGCCCCGCGGCGCCGAGCATTACAAGCGCGGCGGCTATCGCGAATATAAAGCCGAGCGGCTTTGTGGAAAAGGACGTTATCCCGTCCACGGCGAGCGACACCATCTTTTTGAGCGGGTATTTGCTCTCTCCCGCGGCGCGCTCCGCGCGTTCGTAGTATACCTTGTCTGTCTTGTACCCTATCATGGGCACGATGCCGCGCAGGAACAGGTTTACCTCTTTAAACTGTTCCAGCCCTAAGACGGCGCGCCTGCTCATAAGGCGGTAGTCGGCGTGGTTGAAAACTATTTCAACGCCCAGCGACTGCATTATCTTGTAAAATCCCTCTGCGGTGGTGCGCTTGAAAAAGCCGTCTTTTTTCCTGCGGGAGCGCACGCCGTACACCACTTCGGCGCCCTCTTTATAGCATTTGAGCATGCCGTCTATGGCGTCGATGTCGTCCTGAAGGTCGGCGTCCAAGGAAATTATCGCGTCGGCGTGCTTTGCCGCCGTGTACAGCCCTGCGAGCAGCGCGTTCTGGTGCCCGCGGTTGCGCGAAAGTTTTACGCCCAAAAAGCGCCCGTCCTTTGCGTGCAGCGCGGATATGATCTCCCACGTGCGGTCACGGCTCCCGTCGTCCACAAACAGTATGCGGCTCTCCGGGCTTATGGCGCCGCCCTCTTCCAGCGATTTGATTTTTTCAAGCAGTCTGCCTGCCGTAACGTCAAGCACTTGCTCTTCGTTATAGCACGGCACGACGATGTAAAGCGTATCTGCCATATAAAATGCCTTTTAAAAACGGAATTTTTTTGTTTTTATTTATTTTAAATGTTTTGCCGCGCGCTGTCAAACAAATACGGCTGCGGCGCTCATTTTGTGCCTTCCGTAAAAAAATGGCGCGGCGGGCAAAATTTTTTTGCGAAACGCTTTACAAATTTAAAGTGATAAAGTAAAATATATAAAAAAGGCGCGCCGCACCGGCGGCGCCCGTATCATTCGGCCCGTTTTGCGGGCAGGGGAACATATATGGAAAAATTTGACAGGGAGCGCGCCCACAAGGACTTGTACGAGCTGTTTGCGGCTATAAATTCCGCCGAGGATTTTGAAAAACTGCTCGCCGACCTGTGCACGTTCAACGAGGTGGAGCAGCTCTCCCAGCGCCTTCTTTGCGCAAAACTGCTCTTAAAGGGGTATACCTACAACAAGATAATAGAGATAACGGACATCTCCTCGGCGACTCTTTCGCGCGTGTCGCGCTGTTTAAGGCACGGCAGCGGCGGCTACCGCGGGATTCTTTCCGCCTATGCCGGGGATATCGTAACGGAAGGGGGCGGCAATGAAGGCTGAAGCGTGCGGCGAAGAGCGCCTCTACCTGTCTTTGAAAGAACTGTACGAAAGCCTGGGCTATGCCCGGTTCAAGATGCGCCGCTTTGAAGAATATTCGCTCTACGCCGATAATTTCAATTTTTTGCGCAGCCGCGACGTCATAACCTTCGGCGATAAAAACGGGCGCCTGCTCGCGCTCAAGCCGGACGTCACCCTGTCCATAGTAAAGGGCTGCACGGGCGGGAAGGGGCTCAAAAAGGTGTATTACCGCGAAAGCGTCTACCGCCCCGACCGTCCCGGCGGGCAGTTCAGGGAGATCAACCAGATAGGCCTTGAATGCGTCGGTGACGTGGACGAGTACGTCCAGACGGAGGTGCTTTACCTTGCCGCGGAGAGCATGAAGGCCGTGGGCGGCGGGTATGTGCTGGAACTTTCGCATACCGGCATCTTCCGCGGTATAGCGGCGTGCTGCGGCCGCGACGGGCTGCCGGAAGAGGTGGCTGCGTGCATCGGAGCGCGCAACCTGCACGACATGCGCGGCGCCTGCCTTGCCTGCGGGCTGGGCGAAGACGTCGCCGCAAAGCTGTGCACGCTCCTCGGCTGCGGCGGCAGCGAAGAGCAAAAACTTTCGCTGCTCTGTTCGCTCTTTCCGGGGAGTGCCGAATGTGCCGCCGCGGCGCGGGAACTTTCGCTCGCCGTGCGCTCGCTTGAACAGGGCGGCGCGCGCGCGGAGATAGATTTCTCCCTTTCGGACGACCCCGCCTACTATAACGGCATAGTCTTCCGCGGCTACGGCGAAAATTTCCCCGGTGCCATTTTAACGGGCGGCAGGTACGACAACCTCGTAAAAAAATTCGGCGCGGGCAGCGGCGGCATAGGGTTTGCCCTGTGCGCGGACGCGTTTGAAGGCGCCCGCAGGCAGTTTGACGCCGACGTGCTCTTGTTGTACGGCGAGGGCGCCGACCCGCAAAAGGTGCTGCTCCGCGCAAGGCAGATAGCGGCGGAAGGGGAGAGCGTGTACGCCGCAAAGCGCGTGCCCGAAGCGATGAAGTTTGCCCGCACGGAAAAGATGGATTAAGGATATATAACAATAAAACTTTTCATAGTGTAGCAATATTGCAAATATAACTATTCAAATAAAAAATTTTAAGGAAAATTTTGCCATGCTTAACATTGCGTTGCCTAAGGGCAGGCTGGGCGAAAAAGTGTATAGGATGCTGGCGGCAGCGGGCTATTCCTGCGAAGAGCTTATAAAGGATACCCGCAAGCTGGTGTTCACCGACAGGCAAAACGGCGTGAGCTATTTTTGGGTCAAACCTTCGGATGTGACGGTGTACGTCGAACACGGCGTGGCGGACATAGGCGTCGCCGGCAGGGACATAATA
Source organism: uncultured Clostridia bacterium (assembly GCA_944353935.1). Taxonomy (GTDB): domain Bacteria; phylum Bacillota; class Clostridia; order Christensenellales; family Borkfalkiaceae; genus Coproplasma. The sequence goes on from CALVPV010000094.1 coordinate 4,263, forward strand.
CTTGAAAATTCCGCCGACGTGTATGAGCTCCTCGACCTCAAGGTGGGCAGGTGCCGCATGTGCGTCGCCTCCGTAAACGGCTTCCGCGAAGACCCCTCCCGCCCGCTCAGGGTCGCCACCAAGTTTGCGCACGTCGCCGAACGGTTTTTTGCCGAAAGGAACAGGGACATAGAGGTCATCAAACTCTACGGCTCCATAGAACTCGCCCCCGTGCTCGGGCTTTCGGACGTGATAGTCGATATAGTGGAGACGGGCACCACCCTCAAAGAAAACAATATGGGCGTCATAGAAGAGATCTTTCCCATAAGCGCGCGGCTCATTGCCAACAAGGCGCGCTGCAAATTCAAAAGGGAGGAGATAGAATCATGCGTCGCACGCCTTAAAAAGGAGCTTCCGGATGATTAAGATATATGAAAATTACCGAGTGGACGAAATTTTAAGCAGAAAGATAGACGACTATTCGGAGTATGAAAGCGCCGTCAAGGCGATACTTGCCGACGTCGCAACGCGCGGCGACGAGGCGCTCTTTGCATATGCAGAAAAGTTCGACGGCGGCGCTCCCGCGCGGCTGGAAGTCGGTGCCGAAGAGCTTGAAGAGGCGGAAGCCGCCCTTTCGCGGGACATAAAGGAAGTTATAAAGCGCTCCGCTGAAAACATCGCCCTTTTTCATTCCCGCCAAAAGAGGGAGGGGTTTGAACTAAAAAAGGATGGCGGCGTCATCCTCGGGCAAAAGGTGACGCCCGTGGCGGTCGCCGGCGTGTACGTGCCCGGCGGCACGGCGAGCTATCCTTCCACCGTGCTTATGGATATAATCCCCGCAAAGATAGCGGGCGTGGGGCAGATCGTCATGGTCACGCCCGTAAAGGCGGGCGGCAAGGTGGAGCCTGAGATATTGTATGCCGCAAAGGTGGCGGGTGCAGACCGCATATTCAAGACGGGCGGCGCGCAGGCT
>CALVPV010000095.1 GCA_944353935.1 uncultured Clostridia bacterium
GATATTGCCTTGACTTTACCTTTTTGCGGGCGTATAATTTGATATATGAAAAATTCCGATTACTACGTTCAGAGGAACAACAAAAATCTTGAGACCATTGAGCGGCTGCTCAGCGAAGAGCTTCCCGCCTTTTGTTTTGATTATTTTGTTTCTATAGAGAGCCAGACGAGTTCCCTCACCCGCCTCAATTATGCGCATGACCTTAAAATATTTTTTTATTATATGCAGGAGCGCGTCTACAGGGGCAAAAAAACGATAAGCGAGTTTACCTTGGACGACCTTGAGGCTGTCACTGATACGGATATAGAGTATTTCCTCGGTTTTTTGACCCGCTACTCCTATTGCGGGCGTGAACACTGCTGTAACGAGCGTGCCAAGGCGCGCAAATTGTCCTCTGTCAGGGCTTTGTTCAAACATTTCTTTAATAAGGGGCTCATTTCCGTTGACAATTCTGCCAAGGTCGCCACGCCGAAACTGCATGAAAAGCCCATCATCAGGCTTGAACAGAACGAAGTTTACGATATAATAAATACTGCGGAAAACGGCAACGGGCTGTCCCCCCACCAAATGGCTTACCACGAAAAGAATAAAGTCCGCGACAGCGCTATTTTGATGCTCTTTTTGGGAACGGGGATACGTATCAGCGAACTTGTCGGGCTGAACAACCGTGACATCAATTTTGACAACAATTCGTTTGTTGTCACCCGCAAGGGCGGCAGCAAATCCATTCTTTACTTCGATAAGGATGTCGCCGCCGCACTCATGCGGTATATCGATCAAAAAGAGCAACAGCAAAAGATGAGCCGCGACGATGCGGACGCCCTCTTCCTTTCCAACAAGAGCAGGCGGATCACGGTGCGCGCCGTGGAAAACATGGTTCAGAAGTATGCGAGGATTGTATCTCCCCTTAAAAAGATCTCCCCGCACAAGTTAAGAAGCACGTATGGCACACAGCTGTATAAAGCTACCGGCGATATATACATCGTCGCGGATATCCTCGGGCACAAGGACGTAAATACGACGCGCAAACATTATGCGGCGATAAGCGACGATAACCGCCGCTCCGTCGTGGGGAAAGTAAAGCTCCTCGACCCGGAAAATAATTAAATTTTATGGATAATGTTGAAAAGGTTTATATAATCCAGCCTCGCATAAACGAAAATTGCCGCGTGTTGCACGACGAGGCCGTGTCCCTTATAGAGAGCGCCGGGGCTGCATACTGCGGCACGACTTACCAGACCATAAAAAAGATAAATCCCGCCACCTATCTCGGGACGGGCAAACTTGCGCACATAAAAGAGCTTTTGTTCGGGCTTGAGGACATTACGATACTGTTCAACGGCTCTCTCACCCCGTCGCAGACGCTGAATATCTCTGCCGCGTTAGACGACAGGAAGGTGATTGACCGCACCACCCTCATCCTGGATATATTCGCCTCGCGGGCGACGTCAAGCGAAGGTAAGATCCAGGTCGAGCTTGCACAGCTCAAATATATCTATCCCCGCCTCAAGGGCAAAGGCGCGGCGCTTTCCCGCCTTGGCGGCGGCATCGGTTCGCGCGGGCCGGGCGAAACACAGCTCGAAACGGACAGAAGACACATAAGAACGCGAATAAACTATCTTGAAGAGCGCCTCAAAGAGACGGAAACGCGGCGCGCACTCACGGTAAAAAGGCGTGAAAAACGTAATATAAAGACAATAGCGCTCGTCGGCTATACTAACACCGGCAAATCTACGCTGATGAACAGACTGACAGGCGCAGGCGTATTGGAAAAGGACGCCCTTTTTGCCACGTTAGACCCTACCGCGCGAAAGTTAACTTTCGAGGGAATGGATTTTTTACTTGTAGACACCGTAGGATTTTTGCAAGACCTGCCGCACGACCTTGTAGAGGCATTTAAGTCCACGCTTGAAAGCGCCGTCAACTGCGACCTCGCTCTTATCGTATGCGATGCGACGGGCGACCATGACATGCAGTTCAAAACTACCATGCAGACTTTGGAAGGGCTCGGTTTTGACAGCCCGTATATAAAAGTCTTGAACAAGTGCGAGGGCATAGAGGATACCACTCCATTCAGCGACTATGTCTGCATTTCCGCAAAGTACGGCATGGGGCTTGAACAGCTTGAACGTGAGATAATTTCCCGCTTTAAAGACAAGTTCACCGACTGTACTTTAAGCGTGCCGTATGCAGAGATCGGCAAGTTCGGCAAACTTTCGGGCTATATAAACGAAAGGTCAAGGCAATTTGACGGCGACGGGCTGTCTATAGACTGCACCATAGAAAATATTTACCTTGGGCGCTTTGAAAAATATATAAAAAGACAATAGGTTTTTAAAGGAAAATGCGACGCCCGATATGCGCCGCATTTTTTTACATCTTATCTTTTTTATTGTTATATTCGTCAAGCCCCACTATCCCGTCTATCTTTATAGTTGCAAATTCCTTTATGTCAAGGCATTTGCCGCAGTTGTCGCATATTTTATCGGGATCGAGGTCGCACGTTTCGCATTCCATGCACCCTATGCATTCCCTGTCGTATAAAACACACTGCTGCCCGATGCGCACTTTCTTTTCTGCCATTTTTTGACCTCCGATTCTATTATACACAAAAAAATTAAAAATTCAAGCAAATTTTTATAAACGTTTGTTTGCAATTTTTTTAATTGTGTGTTATACTTTAATCAGGAGATGAAAATTATGAAGAATAATCAAAGATACCAAACCGTCTATGACTTTATCAGGCAGTATATAGAAGAAAACGGTTTTTCGCCCTCCGTGCGCGAAATATGCGCCAATTGCGGCATAAAGTCCACTGCCACGGCCTATCAGTATATCAATCGGCTCAACGAACAGGGGCTAATTAAAAAGGTCGGCAATAAAAAGCGTGCCGTTGCGCTCAGCAATCACGGCAGCCAGGGCGTTACCGTGCCGCTCATAGGTACCGTCGCTGCCGGCCAGCCAATATTTGCAGAAGAAAATTATGAGGGATTTTATTCCCTGCCTGCAAACTTCTTCGGTTCGGAAGATATGTTCATGCTCACGGTAAAGGGCGATTCCATGATAAAGATCGGCATGCTCGACGGGGACAAGATAATCGTCAAAAAGCAGAATACCGCAGATAACGGCGATATCGTGGTCGCGCTCGTAGACGACAGCGCTACCGTAAAACGTTTTTACAGGCGGGACGGGAAGTTCATTCTCCATCCCGAAAATGACGAAATGAGCGACTTTGTCTTTGACGATGTGTCGGTTTTGGGCAAAGTCGTGGGGCTTATGCGCAATATATAAAATATGATAAAAGCTGTGCCGTTAAAGGTACAGCTTTTTTTATTATATGGACTTTAAATAATTTACTTCGGCAGGGCTGAGCTTGCGGAAAGCGCCCCTCTCAAGGCCGCGCAGCGTGAGTTCGCCCACCTTTGTGCGCTTTAACAGAATGACCTCTCTGCCTATTGCGGCAAACATCTTTCTTATTTCCCTGTTTTTGCCCTCTCGCAGGGTGAGCTCCACCTTCGTGTAGTCCCTGTTGGTCTCAACGATATGCGCCCTACACTTTTTCGTCACGTAGCCGCCCTCTATTTCTATCCCGCTGCGTATGGGATTTAAGTCTGCTTCCGTCAGCCTGCCCTCTATTTTGGCGACATATGTCTTGGGAACCTCGTTGGAAGGGTGCGTAAGGTGTTGCGCGAGCTCGCCGTCCGTAGTAAGGATGAGCAATCCCTCGCTGTCGTAATCCAGTCTTCCCACCGGGTATACCCTGCCCACGCCGTCGCCGAGTATATCGAGCACCGTCTTTCTTCCCTTGTCGTCCGAAACGGTGCATAGATACCCCTTGGGTTTATGCAGGATATAATATTCATTTTTTTTGACGGAGACAGGTTTGCCGTCCACTTTTACGCTGTCGCCCTCAGCAACGTCTGCTCCGAGGTCGGCTATCCTGCCGTTTATCGTGACGCGGCCTTCCGCAACGAGCTTATCGCACGCGCGCCTGCCAGCTACTCCGCATTGCGCAAGGAATTTATTTATTCTCATAGTATAACCTTAAAAACGTATTTTAGATTATACTATATAATTTTGTCTTGAAAATCAAGCTATTTCCCGAATAAATTTTTAAATTGCCGCAATGATCGCCTTTTTTACAATGTTTGCCCGATTTTGACGCTTCGCATACGATGTTTATCCTGCCCTTGAGCGGAACGACAAAGGAATGCCCGCTTTTCGCCTTACAGGGAACGCCTCCGCACATAAAAACTTTATCCCCGGGCAGGGCACAAAGTGCATAGTTTTCAAAACATCTGTCAAGCACGGCGGCGCTCCTGCCATACATATCGTATTCGTTTAGCACTACGCAAACCACTTCCGTTTTGCCCCGCCTTGCAGAGGATACGAGGCATCTTCCCGCCTTTAACGTGTATCCCGTCTTTATGCCGTTGGCGCCGTCGTAATTGTACAGCATCTTGTTCTTGTTGGAAAAGCTCCTGTACCTTCCGTGCCAGCTCTTTGAGCCGGCTATCTGCCTGAAGAGCCCGTTTTCCATAGCCGCGCAGGATATGGCGCACAGGTCGCGCGCGGTCGTGTAGTGGTTATCGTCCGGCAGTCCGTTCGGATTGGTGAAATGCGTGTCGTTTGCGCCAAGCTGCTTTGCTTTCTCGTTCATTCTGTCCGCAAAAGCCCTTTCGGAACCGCTGTGTATGACGGCAAGCGCAACGGCTGCATCGTTACCCGAACGCAGCATCAGCCCGTACAACAAGTCGCGGACGTCTATCTCCTCCCCTTTTTTCAGATAGATGCTCGAACCTTCCGTACCTACGGCTTCGTCCGGCACTATTACAACGGTATCGGGATCGCAGTCCTCGCAGACTATCAATGCGGTCATTATTTTTGTCGTACTTGCCATGGGCAGCCGCCTGTCGGCATTTTCTTCGTAAAGCACGGTACGGGTGCTCTGTTCCATGGCGATACAGGCAGACACTTTCCCCTCGGCGGCGGCAGTCATCCCCCCGCCGGACGTGCCGAATACTGCCGGCACAGCCACAGCCGCGCATATTAAAAAGGCTTTGAATTTAATTTTATTTATATTAAACATTGTCCGTGATGGTATTCACAAGCTCCCCCGTCTTGTCTATCAGCGTGTCTATCGCGCTCTCCTCCATTTTAAGCAGCCTGCAGCCCTTTCCGTCGTCTATTAAAAA
>CALVPV010000096.1 GCA_944353935.1 uncultured Clostridia bacterium
CAATGTCCTTTACTAAAATAAAGACTGATTTAACGCAATAAATCAGTCAACTGTAAAACATGGTGCCGCTGCCCTCTTCCGAAAGTATCTCCACGAGAATGGAATGATAGACCCTTCCGTCGGTTATAAACACTTTGTTTACCCCGCGGCGGATGGCCTCTTTGCAGCAATCTATTTTGGGTATCATCCCTCCGGATATTATGCCCTGCTTTACGAGGGCGGGAATATCGGAGACATACACCTTTTTTATAAGGCTGTCGGGATCGTCCTTATTTTCAAGCAGCCCCTTTATGTCCGTCATCAAAATGAGGCTCTCAGCGCCTATTGCGCCCGCGATGGCCGCGGCCGCCGTGTCTGCGTTTATATTATAGATATTGCCTTCCGCGTCAAAACCTATGGGGGATATGACGGGCACGTAGCCGAGGCTGAGGACGTCCTTTATGATGCGGGAATCCACATTGACTATCCTGCCGACGAAGCCGAGAGACTGCGACATCTGTTCACAGGCGAGCATATGCCCGTCCTCGCCGCACAGCCCCATCGCCCTGCAACCCGCAGATTCCAAAAGGTCTACAAGCGATTTATTCACCTTGCCGGCAAGCGCCATGCGCGCGATCTCGGCAGTTTCGCGATCGGTATAGCGAAGCCCGTTGACAAAACGGGGAACGACGCCCATCTTTTGGGATATTTCGGAAATCTCGGGCCCGCCGCCGTGCACGAGCACAACCTTTATGCCGAGCGCGCTGAGAACGGAAACATCGTTCATGACGGAGGATTTAAGTTTACCGTCCGTCATTGCACTGCCGCCGTATTTTATGACTATTATCTTGTTATAGTATTTTTTGATGTACGGCAGAGCCTCTATCAAAAACTCAGCCTGTTCCTGTTTATCCATTCTGTCACCGAAAATATTTGGGCGGGCACTTGCGCAACCGTCAAGTGCGGTAATCGCCGTTTATCTTGACGTAGTCGTACGTCAGGTCGCATCCCCACGCCGAAGCGCGGCATCCGCCCAAACCCAGATCAACGTTTATTTCCACTTCGCCCTGAGAGAGCACTTCCTTTGCAAACGCTTCGTCAAACTCAAGCCCGCTGCCGTCCCTGCATACGGGCAATCTGCCCTTTACCGAACGGAACTCAACGGCGATCTTCTGCGCATCGACGGCTTCGCCCGAATAACCTATGGCGCAGAGCACCCTGCCCCAGTTGGCATCCGAACCGAACATGGCTGCCTTGACGAGCGAAGATTTTATTACCGAGCGGGCAACGTTCCTTGCCATCTTGACCGATTTTGCGCCCCTTACGTTGCACTCTATCAGCTTTGTGGCACCTTCGCCGTCCCTTGCGATCATCTTTGAAAGTTTGACCGTACAATGGCGGAGAGCCGCCCTGAACGCGGCAAAATCCGCGCCGGAGCTTACTATCTTTTCGTTGCCGGCAAGCCCGTTCGCAAGTATGCAGCATGTGTCGTTCGTGGATTGATCGCCGTCTATGCTGACCATGTTGAAGGAAGATTTTACATCTTCCGAAAGGGCGCGCTGCAACATCTCGTGCGAGATGCCAACGTCGGTCGTTATAAAGATCAGCGTCGTAGCCATATTGGGGCAGATCATGCCGACGCCCTTGGCTATCGCACCCACGCGGCACACCGCGCCGCCTGCCAAAAACTCCACGGCGACAGACTTTGGAACGGTATCGGTAGTCATTATCGCCTCCGCCGCGCCGTCGCTGTCGTCGCCGAGGCTGTCATACAGCCTGCCTATATTCTGCGCCATCGGAGCTATGTCCAAAGGCACGCCAATAACGCCCGTGGAGGCAACTATCACATCCGAAGGTTTTATGCCGCATACGTCGGTGACGAGGGAGCACATCTTGAGAGCCACTTCCTCCCCGTCCCTGTTGCAGGTGTTTGCATTGCCGCTGTTGCATATGACGGCCTGCGCCACCCCGTCGGAAATATTGCGTTTTGTAACCACTACGGGAGCGCCCTTGACAAGGTTCTGCGTGAACACGCCCGCTGCCGCACAGGGAACTTCGCTGACAATGAGCGCAAAGTCCTTTTTTTCTTTATTCTTTCTGATCCCGCAATGGATGCCGCCCGCCTTGAATCCCTTGGGCGCGCACACACCGCCGCTTACTTCATGCAAAGATATCATATCGTATATTCAAACAGTTTATAACACACAAAATTTACTTTAATTTGCTCTTATATGATTATAGCGCAAATTTTTACCGCCGTCAATCGACTTTAATATAAATATTAAAAGTGCCGCCGCAGATCCTTTCGCCGCCGCGCAACGGGCGCCGTTCAGATAAGCGAAAAAGTTTCGTCCAAGCCGAGCATGATATTCATATTCTGCACCGCCGCGCCTGATGCTCCCTTACCCAGATTATCGAACACGCTGCACAGTAGTATCCTATCTTCGTTGCCGCACACATAGATCTTAAGAAAGTTTGTGCCGGCAAGTTCGTTTGCGGCAAGATACGCAGGAATCTCATCTTTTTTGGCAATTTTTATAAAATTCTGCGACGCATAGTACTCTGCAAAAAACTCTCTTATATCGTCAGGACGGTATTTTTTTAACAAAAGGTTGCGATAGAGCGGAACGGTCACACACATGCCGCAGTAAAAGTCCGAAACTATCGGGTTAAATATCGGCGCATGAGCGAGCGAACACTCCTTCACCATCTCGGGAAGGTGCTTATGCGTGAGCGAAAGAGCATACTGCCTGGGCGAATCGAGGGCGGCATCCCTGCCCTCGCTCTCGTATTCGGCTATCATCTTTTTTCCGCCGCCGGAATAACCTGTCACCGAATGGGCGACAAAAGGATAGTCGGCGCCGACGATGCCGCACGTAACGAGCGGTGCCACGAGGGATATGAACCCCGTGGCATGGCAGCCCGGATTGGCGACATACTTCGCCCCCTCTATCATGGCGCGCCGCTCTTTTGAAAGTTCGGGAAAGCCGTAGACCCACCCATCCGCCGTACGGTGCGCCGTAGAGGCGTCTATCACTTTGACATCCTTATTTTCTATCAAGGCGACAGCCTCTTTTGCGGCGGCGTCGGGAAGGCAGAGAAAGCAGACATCGGAATTGTTTAAGCACTCCTTCCTTGCAGCAATATCCTTGCGTTTTTCCTCGGGCAGGATTAAAATTTTGCAGTCGCCGCGCTTTGCCAACCTGTCATATATCTGAAGTCCCGTCGTCCCTTCGCGGCCGTCTATAAATACATTATACATTTTTATAAAGCGCCGAAATGCGGCATTACACAGTACAAAGCGGCAACAAAAGCGCCGCTTTGTACACACTGTCTTGTAACGGCGGGCACAAAGGCACGCCCGGTTTTTATTTGAGTTTCTTTTCGTCCAATAAAGCCTTTATCTTGATAGGCAACCCGAAGAGGTTTATAAACCCTGCGGAATCGGTCTGATCGTAGCAGTGATCCTCACCGAAAGTGGCGATATCTTCGCTATACAAGGAATAGGGCGAAGTTATGCCGGCGTTGAAGATGTTGCCCTTGTAGATGCGGAGCTTCACGTCGCCGGTAACGGTCTGCTGAGTGTCTTCCACAAACGCGTCGAGCGCGCTGCGAAGGGGCGTGAACCACTGCCCGTCATACACCATTTCGCCGTACTTTATGGCGACATGCTGCTTGAAATGCGCCGTTGCCTTGTCGAGGCAGACCGATTCGAGCAGTTCGTGCGCCGTATACAGGATAGTGCCACCGGGGGTCTCATATACGCCGCGGCTCTTCATGCCGACAAGGCGGTTTTCTACCATATCTATGATGCCGACACCGTTTTCGCCGCCTATCTTGTTGAGCTTTTCCATGAGGGCGACGCTGCCGAGCTCTTCGCCGTCCACAGCCGTGGGAACGCCCTTTTCAAAGTGTATCGTAAGATAGGTGCTCTTGTCGGGCGCCTTCCAGGGAGACACGCCGAGTTCAAGTATCTTGTCGTACTGCGGCTCGTTCGCGGGATCTTCAAGGTCGAGCCCCTCGTGCGAAAGGTGCCAAAGGTTCCTGTCCTTGGAATAGTTGGTCTCGCGGTTTATCTTGAGGGGAATATTGTGAGCTTCGGCATAGTCTATCTCTTCGTCGCGGCTCTTTATGTCCCATATGCGCCAGGGCGCTATTATGGGCATTTCGGGAGCGAACGCCTTGATGGCGAGCTCAAAACGAACCTGATCGTTGCCCTTGCCCGTGCAGCCGTGGCATATGGCGTCGGCGCCCTCTTTCTTGGCGATCTCCACTATCCTCTTGGCGATCACAGGGCGCGCGAAGGACGTACCGAGAAGATACTTGCCCTCATACACGGCGCCCGCCTTCATCGTGGGATAAATGTAATCTTCTATAAATTCCTTGCGGAGGTCTTCTATATAGAGCTTGGATGCGCCCGTCTTGAGCGCCTTTTCTTCCAGCCCGTCGAGCTCCGTCTGCTGCCCAACGTCGCCGGACACAGCCACGACTTCGCAGTTGTCGTAATTTTCTTTGAGCCAGGGAATAATTATCGACGTATCCAGGCCGCCGGAATACGCCAGAACAACTTTTTTGATCTTCTTTTCCATAATACAATCTTTTCCGTATGATATTTTTGAATCGGCTTTTTTCCTCATCGCGCAAATTATACAATAAACCGCGTTTTTAGTCAAGCATTTGAGCGAACATTTTGAATATTTTTAAAATTCTTTTGCATATTTATACATAATTTATGCAATATTTTAATATTTTATGAATAATTATTCATATAGGCGGAGACAAAGCGCTTAATTATGCGCAGCGCGTGCGCATCAATACATCTTTACGAGAAATGTATATTTTTTTAGCTGCTTCCTCAGCTCCTTCCAGTTTGGCACAAAGCGAGCGACCTCCGCCCAGAATGCGGCGGAGTGGTCGTGATGCACGGTGTGACAGAGTTCATGCACGATGACGTACCGGCGGATATTTTCGGGCAGCATGAGCAGTTTAAAATTAAAGGTAATGTTGCACTTTCCGTCGCAGCAGCCCCACATGCTCTTATATGAACGGAACGCAACGCCCGCGCTCTTCATGCCGGTGACGCGCTCCGCGGCGCGGAACGCCTCCATAAAGGCGCCGCCGAGAGTATTTACATACGCCCTGTAAAAGCCGGAAACACCGGTAACATGGACGCCGGAGG
>CALVPV010000097.1 GCA_944353935.1 uncultured Clostridia bacterium
GCCAATATGACGGATAAGTTTGTGGACGGCAAGAACTTTGCATATATTATAGTGCCCGGCGGCTCGCACGCGTACAATTGCCGGATAATGGGGCTGTATAACTGCATGCTCGTGTTCTATAAATAAAAATGTCCGATGCTGTCTTTCGGTCGCGGGCACGCTTGTGCCGCGGGTGAAGATGCCCTGCCTTTCGGCGGGTGCGGTATTTTAACATCGATCACAGTTACTTTATTATTTCTACCTTTTTACGCAAAGCAATGCGGGCAGGTCTTTGACCTGCCCGCATTGCTTTGTAAGCACATAAAACGGTATTTTTGCCGCTTGGCTGCATATGTGCGCGCGCAGATATCTGCGGCGGGGCATATCTGCCGCGGATGACGTGACGCAAGCGGCATATTATGGGCGACGCATATGCCGCATATGCATTGAACGCATGATATGTGCGGGCGAATGCATGTTTTGGCGCCGCATATGCGTACGGGCGGCAGAAGGGAGGGGTGGAGGCGGACGCATATCTCTTTCCGTGCATCTGTTAAAAAACATATCGTTTCGCCGCGCATATGCGCCGCGGCGACGGGTGCCATTTAATTCATATGCGCCGCGGTTATAAGTATATCGGGCGGCATATGCGTGAGCGGGCATAGGGAGGCTTGCCGTGTTTGCACCGATATGAAGTGCCGTTTATGTGTTTTTGGGCGCATTCGTTGCCATATATGCCCGCGCCTTCATATGCCCCGCGGCGGCAAAATTAAATAATACCCGGCCGAAAAGCCTTCGGTCGGGTATCGTCCGGCATGCCCGTCTTTAGGCGGCAAAATTACCGCATTTCCGCCGTTGGTTCGGGCATATTCCTGCCTGTATATTATTCTGCGGCAAACTGCGAATTGTACAGTTCGCTGTAAAAGCCCTGTTTTAGCATAAGCTCTTCGTGCGTGCCCTGCTCTATGATGTTGCCGTCCTTCATCACAAGTATCAGGTCGGCGTTTTTTATCGTGGACAGCCTGTGCGCTATGACAAAGCTCGTTCTGCCCTTTGTAAGGTTATCCATTGCCGTCTGTATTAGCTCTTCCGTGCGCGTGTCCACGTTGGAGGTCGCCTCGTCCAAAATGAGCATGGGCGCGTTCTCTATCATTGCGCGCGCTATGGTTATCAGCTGTTTCTGTCCGCCGGATATCTCGTCGCCGTTTTCCACATAGTGGTCGAGCCCGCCCGGCTGCGTGGCGATATAGTGGGTTATCCCCGCCGCGTCGCACGCCTTTTTGAGCTGTTCTTCCGTCGCCTCTTTGGAATAGACTATATTTTCGCGCAGGGTGCCTTCGAACATCCACGTGTCCTGCAATACCATGCCGAACAGGTCGTGCACCTCTTTTCGCGGCATATCCTTTACGGAGACGCCGTCTATAAGTATGTCGCCGTCGTTCACCTCGTAAAACCTCATCAAAAGGTTGACCATAGTGGTCTTGCCCGCGCCCGTGGGGCCGACTATCGCCACCTTCCATCCGGGCTGTACCTTTGCGGAAAAGTCGGGGATTATCACCCTGTCTTGATCGTAGCCGAAGCGCACGTGCCTGAATTCCACCTCGCCGCGCACGCCGTCTGTAAGGCGGTAACTCTTTCCGCTCTCGTCGGAAAGCTCTTCCTCTTCCAAAAAGTCGAACACGCGCCCGCTCGCCGCCGCGGCGCTCTGAAGTACGTTCGCCGCCTGCGCTATCTGCGAAAGGGGGCTCTGGAACAGGTTGACGTATATGAGGAATGCCGACAGCGTGCCGTAGTCCACGCCGCTGCCCGGGCGGGCTATCATTATGCCCGCCACGACGCATACCGCCGCGTATGCAAAGTATGAAATGAACGTCATCGCGGGCTGCATTATGCCCGAAAGCGCCTGCGAAAGGAAGGTGCTCTTTTTTAACCGCCTGTTTGTTTCTTCAAAGTCCGCGCCCGTGCGCGCTTCGGCGTTGAACGCCTTTATCACCAGCTGGCCGGAATAGTTCTCTTCCACCTTGCCGTTCAAAACGGCGAGCTCGTCCTGCTGCTTCCTGAACTGCGGCTGCGAAAACTTCATTATCACAAACAGCAGCACCGCCATGAACGGCACTATTATGAGCACGGTGAGCGCAAGCTGCCAGCAGCTTACAAACATTGCGATGAGCACGCCTATCAGCATGCACGCCGACTGCACCACCATGGACACCGCCTGCTGCATGGAGTTGCCTATCGTGTCTACGTCGTTTGTCACGCGTGAAAGAGTGTCGCCGTAGGGGTGGGAATCGAAGTATTTGAGCGGCACCCTGTTTATCTTGCCGGATATCTGCGTGCGCAGGTTTTTGCACATCCTCTGCGATATGGTGGTCATTATAAAGCCGGACACATATGTGAATATGGCGTTGCTCACATAGAATATGATGAGTATCACGGCAAAGTGCGCAAGTTTGCCCATATCCACGGGTCGCGCGGGCACGGAAGTTATGCCTGCCGTTATCACGTTGACGAGGTCGGAGAGTATCTGCGGCGCGAATATGGACAGCAGGGTGGAGCCTACGGTGAATATCAAAGACAGCGCCACGGGGATATAGTACGGCCTCATGAACAGTAAAAGTTTTTTTATGTTTTTGGTAAATTCGCCTTTTTTGAGCTTTACGCCGGCGGGTGCTGCACGTCTCATAGTCCGAGTTCCTCCTTTGAAAGCTGTGAAAGGGCTATCTCGCGGTATACGGGGCAGCTTTCAAGCAATTGCCTGTGCGTGCCCTCGCCCACGGCTTTGCTGTGGTCGAGCACTATTATCTTGTCTGCGTCCATTATGGTGCCTATGCGCTGCGCGACTATCAGGCTGGTCACGCCTGCAAGGTGCTCTTTAAGGTTTTCGCGCACCTTTTTGTCCGTCCTGTAGTCAAGGGCGGAAAAGCTGTCGTCGAATATCATTATTTCCGGCTTCTGCGCCACGGCGCGCGCTATGCACAAGCGCTGTTTCTGCCCGCCGGAAACGTTCTTGCCGCCCTGGGCTATGGGGCTGTCGTAGCCGTTCTCCATTTCGTTTATAAAGCCGTCGGCTTCGGCTATCTTTGCCGCCTGTTCCACCTCTTCGCGGCTTGCCTTTCCGCCGAACGCTATGTTCTCTGCCACCGTGCCCGTGAACAGTATGCCCTTCTGGGGCACGTAGCCTATCTTGTCGCGCAGCGTGCTCTGCTTTAAGCGCTTTACGTTCACGCCGTCTACAAGCACTTCGCCCTCCGTGGCGTCGTAAAAGCGGGGCACAAGGTTTATAAGGGTGGACTTGCCGCTGCCCGTGCTGCCTATAAAGGCTATCGTCTGCCCCTTTTCCGCGCGGAAGGAGATGTGCTCGAACACGTCCGCGTCGGCGTAGCGGAAGCTGACGTCTTTAAATTCCACGGTGCCCTCTTGCGTGGGCGCGTCCTCTTTTTCGGGGTCGGAGATGGACAGGGGAGTTTCAAGCACTTCGTTCACGCGCTTTGCCGCAACGGAGGCGCGGGGCAGCAGCACGAACATCATCAGCAGAATCAAAAACGCCATCACGACCTGTGAGGCGAGCATCATAAAGGATACTATTGTCCGGTACTCTATTTCTCCCGCGTTCATAAGGGAGGCGCCTATCCAGTATATGGCAAGCGTGAGCCCGTTCATCACGAGCATCATCACGGGGCTCATCAGCGCCATCACCCTGCCCGTGAACAGCTGCGTCTTGGTAAAGCCGGTGTTTACCTTTTCAAACTTCTCTTCCTGGTAGCCTTCGGCGTTGTATGCGCGTACCACGCGTATGCCGGTCAGGTTTTCGCGCGTGACGCCGTTGAGCTTGTCGGTCAGCTTTTGCATGAGTTTGAAGCGGGGCATCACCGTGAGCATTATTGCCATTATGCACGCCACGAGCACGACTACGGCGACGACGGTGGCTGCCGTCAGTTCTGCGCTGGACGCGTTTATCTTGCATATCGCCCATATTGCCATTATGGGCGCGTATATGAGCATGCGCAGGACAAGTATGTTCGCCATATGCACCTGCTGTATGTCATTGGTGGTGCGCGTTATGAGCGACGCGGTGGAAAACTTGTTCACTTCGGCAATTGAAAAGCTCTCCACTTTTGCATATAATTTGCCCCTGAGGCCTGCGGAAAGGTCGCTCGCCACTTTGGACGCGGATACGCCCGTGGCAACCTGGCAGAGCGCGCTGCACATCGCATATGCCAGCATTATGCCGCCCTCCTTCCATATCTGAGAGGTGGAGGCGGCGCCAAGGCTCACCGCCTGTATGGCGCCCACTATGGCGGATACCTGGTCTGTCAGCTGCATGGTAAAAAATACCTGAGCCACGGTTATGCCGGCTATCAGCACAACGAGCAGCCAGTCCTTTATCTTCAGGTTCCTGTATATCTTAAACATTTGCCGTCTCCGAAGCCCCCTTTGCCGTGTGCCGCTCCATGTGGTCGGCTATCTTTGCGCCTGCGTACAGCAGGGCGTCCTTTTCTTCCTGTCCTATGCCTTCGAGCGCCTCGGCGATGAGGGTGGTGAAGCCGTCCCAGTATTCCTTGAGCCTGCGTTCGCCCTCTTTTGTGACGATCACGTTTACCGTGCGCCCGCACTTTACGCGCTCCACCAGCCCGGACTGTTCCAGCGGCGTCAGCAGCCTGCTCACGTTGGGCAATGCCAGCCCGGAAGCGTGGGCTATTTCCGAAACGGTCACCGGCCTGCCGCGGTGCTTTTCGTATTCGCGCAGGCTCCCGAGCATCACGTAAGTTCTTCCTCTGTCTGTCTGCTGCCTGTATCTGTGCAGGCAGTTCCTTAGCCTGAACATCAGTTCTATCAGGCGTTTGGCATCTTCGTTGAGTTGCATTCTCGTCCTCCGGGATCAATACTTATCATTTGATAACTTTTTAACCATTTTATCCGCACTTCAAACGCTTGTCAACGCAACGCGGGCACAAAAAATTTATATTCATCAATATTTCATATTGTTCACAAAATGCAAATATTTGCCGCGCGGCATTCCTGCCGCGCGGCGCATTGCCTGCGCGTCGTCACGTGGCGTCGTCGCCCGCGCGCAGGGCGGCAATGTAGTCGTTGTACTGCCGTTCGGTGAGTTTTGCTATCTTTTTCTTTTTTCTGGACATAAAAATTTAC
>CALVPV010000098.1 GCA_944353935.1 uncultured Clostridia bacterium
TTGCCGTGATATATGAGCCCCTTGTTGTAGAGGTTTACGAACACCTCCCTCACCGCGCGCGAACACTTTTCGTCCATGGTAAAGGCAAGGCGCGACCAGTCGCAGGACGCGCCGAGCTTTTTGAGCTGCGTTACTATCCTGCCGCCGTACTTTTCCTTCCAGTCCCATGCGAGCTTTAAAAATTCCTCACGCGAAAGGTCTTCCTTGTCTATGCCCTGCTTTTTGAGCTGTTCTACGATCTTTACCTCGGTTGCTATCGACGCGTGGTCTGTGCCGGGGAGCCAGAGCGCGCAGTAGCCCTGCATGCGCTTGAACCTTATAAGCGTATCCTGATAGGTCTCGTCCAGCGCGTGCCCCATGTGCAGCTGCCCCGTTATGTTGGGCGGGGGCATCATTATTGTAAAGGGCACCTTGTTGTCGTCCCTCTCCGCGCGGAAACAGCCCTCTTCTTCCCACTCTTTGTAGATCTCGTCCTCAAACGATTTGGGGTCGTACGATTTTTCCATAAAAAGTAACCTCTTAAAACAAACAAAACAGCCCGAAAAGAAGGCCGCCGCAAGTTATTGTTATTTACGTAATTATACAGCTTAGATTATAAAACAAAATGCGGGGCGTTGTCAAACATAACGCGCGGCGCATAAACTGTAACATATAAAATTTTTAAAACGACAGGAGCATTTGCCCGACATGAAAAAAATCATCGTATCGCTGCTTGCCGCAGCATTCACCGCCCTCTGCCTCCCGCTGTCCGCCGCAGGCTGCAGCGAAAGAGAGGACGTTGTAAAGATAAACGAAGTGACCCATTCCGTATTCTATGCGCCCATGTACCTTGCAGAGGCGCTGGGATACTACAAAGACGAAGGATTTGAAGTACAATTCACCAACGGCGGCGGCGCAGACAACACCATGGCAGCCGTGCTCTCCGGTTCCGCCGACATAGGCTTTTGCGGGCCGGAGGCGGCGCTGTACGTTGCGATAGGCGGCTCTTCCGACAGCCCCAAAGTATTCGGCCAGCTCACAAAGCGCGACGGCAGTTTCCTTGTCGCCCGCGAACCTATGCCCGATTTTGAATGGAGCATGCTCCAAGGCAGCGAAATACTCGCAGGCCGCAAGGGCGGCGTGCCCGCCATGACCTTTGAGTACGTAATAAAGGAGCTGGGCGTGGACGCATCCTTGAACTACGACGTGGACTTCAACTACATGACCGCCGCCTTCGAGAGCGGCATCGCCGACTACTGCACGATGTTTGAACCGACGGCGAGCGACTACGAGGCGGAAGGCAAGGGCTATATAGTGGCGTCCGTAGGCGAACAGTCGGGCGAGATACCGTACACCTGCTTTGCGGCAAAACAGAGCTATATAGACGACAACCCCGACAAGATAGAGGGGCTGCTGCGCGCCGTGACAAGGGCGACTAAATTTGTAACGGAGAACGACGCGGCGACAGTTGCCGGCTACCTCGCCCCCTACTTTGACGGCACCCCCGAAGAGAGCATAGCCAACTCCGTGCAGGCGTATAAGGATATAGACGCGTGGGTGCAAAACATGGCAATGAAGGAGAGCGCCTTTGAAAGGTTGCAGGACGTGATAGAAAATTCCGGCGAGCTTGAAAGGCGCGTGGACTTTGACGAACTCATCCTGACCGAGACGGCGAACAGGGTCTACCAAGAAGTGTACAGATGAGCCTTGAATTTATAGACGTCAGCTATGCCTACCACACGCCCGCCGGAGAGACGGACGCGGTAAAAGGGCTTTCGTTCCGCGTGGAAGACGGTCAGTTCGTATCTGTGATAGGCCCCTCCGGCTGCGGGAAGAGCACCATACTTTCGCTTGCGGCGGGGCTCATCGCCCCGTCCCGCGGAAAGGTACTGCGCGGCGGCGGGCAGTTCGGATATATGTTGCAGACAGACGCGCTGTTCCCGTGGCGCACGGTGGAACAGAACATCTTTTTACCGCTCGAAGTGAAAAAGAAGAACACGCCCGAGATGCGCAAAAACGCGCTGCGCCTTGCCGTAAAATACGGGCTGGGCGACTTTTTGAAAAAGAGCCCTTCGCAGCTTTCGGGCGGGATGAGGCAGAGGGCGGCGCTCATACGCACGCTGGCGGCGCAGCCGCAGACGCTGCTTTTAGACGAACCGTTTTCCGCGCTCGACTACCAGACCCGCCTTGCCGTATGCGACGACGTGCACGGCATAATAAAGGGCGAAAAAAAGACGGCGCTCTTGGTGACGCACGACATATCCGAAGCCATAGCCCTTTCAGACAAGGTGATAGTGCTCTCCGCGCGCCCCGCGACGGTCGTGGCGGAACACGACGTGACCTTCGGCGAAGGCAACCCCAAAAAGCGCAGGGAAAGCGCAAACTTTTCCGCGCTGTTTGAAGCGCTAAGGAAGGAACTCGGGATATGACCGCCGCAAAAGGCACGGCAATATGCCGCAAACAACGCAAAAAATTCAGACGAGCCCGGCTATGCCCGGCGTAAGCCATTCCATATTTTACTGCAATGAAAAACAAAAAAAACGACTACTCGACACAACATTTACTCTATCTGCGCGGCATAAAGCGCAAAAAGATCGCCGTACACGCGGTGCGGGCGGGCATACTTGCGGCGCTCGTGGGGCTGTGGGAACTTTTTGCGCAGGTCGGCGTGTTTGACCCGTTCATAACCAGCTCGCCTTCACGCGTGGCAAAGACGATAGCCGACCTTGCGGCGGGCGGGACGCTGTTCTACCACATAGGCATAACGCTGATGGAGACGGTGACGGGCTTTATCATAGCCGTGGCGGCGGGATACCTTATAGCCGTGCTGCTGTGGATGAACGACGGCATAAAAAAAGTTTTTGAACCGTATATAGTGGTGCTCAACGCCCTGCCCAAAATAGCGCTCGGCCCGCTGATAATCATATGGATGGGCACGGGATATACCGCGATCATCTTTATGACCGTGCTCGTGAGCATAATAGTCTGCATAATGAATATGCTCGCGGGGTTCACTGCCGTGGATAAGACCAAACAGCTGCTGATGCGCTCGATGGGCGCGGGCAAGATGACCATGCTGGTCAAACTCGTCATTCCCGCCTCCCTCCCCGCGCTGATGAACACGCTGAAAGTCGCCGTGGGGCTGGCGTGGATCGGCTCTATCATGGGCGAATACATCGTGTCGCGCGCGGGGCTGGGGTACCTTATAGTGTACGGCGGGCAGGTATTCAGGCTCGACCTTGTGATGGCGGCGACGTTTATTTTGTGCGTGCTGGCAGGGGCGATGTATGCAGCCGTCGCCGTGGCGGAAAGGATAGCGCTTAAACGCCGCGGCGAATGACAGCAGCCGATACCGGACGGAAATAAAACGGCGCCGCGGCGGGGAAAACTTTTCCCCGCCGCGGCAACATATATTCCGTTGAATTAAAACATGCCGCTCATACGGCGCTCGCCGCGCGCGCATAGCGCTCCCTCTCCCTGCGGTTGAGCCCCTTCATACGATCGAGCGCGCGAAATATCTGTTCCACCGTCATATCCTGCTCTCTGTCGCCCGCGCGGGACGCGCCCTGCGCAAACGCGCTCTCCCCTTCCTTTATTACCCTGCCGCAGCCCTTGCAAAGGAATATCTCTTCGCCGCGGTGCCTGCCGCGTATCATAGCCTTTTGCCTGTCTACATACCCGAAAAACGTCATAACATTTACCTCTCTGTTTATTACATTGCCCATTATACGCAGTATACTTGACATATATTGTCATATATGATAAAATTTTTTATGTAATTTAAAAAAATTTGCGCCGCCGCGCTTTTGCAGGACAACTCCGACGGAATATGTATACTGCGCGCGGACAGGTTTTATGACAGGGAGGCAATATGAAATATCAGATAATGGTAAAGATGCTGCTGATGCTGCTTGCCCGCCGCAAGGTCACGGCGGGGGAGATAGCTTCGCGCTACGAAATTTCCGTGCGCACGGTATACCGCTATATGGAGGAGCTCGCCGTGGCGGGCGTGCCCGTGGACGTCATACGCGGCAGGTACGGCGGCATAACCATAGCGGACACGTTCAGGCTGCCATCCGGCTACCTTACAAAGGACGAATACTCCGCGGCGATAAACGCGCTGACGGCAATGAGTTCACAGATAAACGACGACGCGGTGAGCTCCGCGCTGGAAAAACTGAAACAGCAGGCAAAGACGGAGAGCGCCGACCGTTCGGTGAGCGGCAACATAATTGTAGACGGCGGCACGTGGGGCGACACCAAGAACTTTTCCGAAAAGATGCACGTGTGCGAACGCGCCGTGGAAGAGAGCAGGTGCCTGGACATAGACTACATCTCCCGTTCGGGAGAACACAGCCGCAGGATAATAGACCCGCACGTGCTGATATTCAAACAGAATGTGTGGTACGTATACGCCTTTTGCCACACCAAGCAGGACTGGCGCACATTCAAGATAGGCAGGATAAAGAGCGCGCGCTATACTGGAAAGACGTTTGAAAAAAAGAGGATCTCCCGCGAGGAAATACCGCTCAACTTCAAATACCGCAGCGACGAGCTCACCGACCTTAAACTTGAAATAGACAGGGAGCGGCTGCCCGACGCCGAAGAATGGATAGGCATAGACAACATAGAGCCGCGCGGCGATAAATTCGTCGCCGAAGTGAGCGTGCCGGACGATGACGGGCTGGTGAGCAAGATACTCGGCTTTGCGGGAGGGATAAGGGTGCTTGCCCCCTCCTCTCTCCGCGAACGGGTGATCGCCGCCGCCAAAAAGGTTATTGACACCGTTTGAACAGGTTATTCACTGCCGCAAAAACACAAAAAAAGAGGGCTCTACCCTCTTTTACAACCACATCCGCCATAGCAAAAGGGGAAGGCTTTTGCCTTCCCCTTTTGCTATGGCGGAGAGAGAGGGATTCGAACCCCCGGATGCTTTCACATCAACGGTTTTCAAGACCGCCGCATTCGACCGCTCTGCCATCTCTCCGTAATTATTAAATTTATAAACCGTTACACGGTTTGACGCGATCGCGCCTTTGGCGAACGATCGCTATTCCGTCGCGTTGCTCCTTACAAGACCGCCGCATTCGGGCTGTCGCCCTGCCGAGGTTCTGCGCTCCGCGCGGATACGGCAGTCCGCT
>CALVPV010000099.1 GCA_944353935.1 uncultured Clostridia bacterium
GCATGTGCCCGTCACGCTCTGCGGCAGCTCGCTCAAAAGATATAAGGATATAGAACAGGTACATTTTGCGCTGGCGTTCCCTTCCGTAAAGCGTTATGACAGGCTGTTCGATGCCACGCTGATACTCAATTCCGTATTTGGCGGAAGCATGAGTTCGCGCCTTTTTCAGACCGTGCGTGAAAAGCTCGGGCTTGCATATACGGTCTATTCCTACAACACCGCTTATGCGGAAAGCGGGCTCTTTGTCGTCTATGCGGGCGTCAATGCGGAAAACTACAAAAGGTCGGTGGACGCCGTGCGCGGGTGTATCGACGACATAAAGAAAAAGAATATAACCAAGGAAGAATTTATAAGGGGCAAGGAACAGTTGAAGGCTTCATCGATTTTTGCCCAGGAAAGTACAAGCTCCCAGATGCTTTTATACGGCAAGGAGCTCATATACAGCGGAAAAGTCTATGACTTTGAAAAACGCCTTAAAGACGTCAATGCGGTCACCATGGACGACGTGAACGAGGCAATAGAGATAAATTTCGGCGATAAAGGATGCGCCGCTGCCGTCGTGGGGAAACTTGACGAACCGCTTGAATTGTGATGTGTTATGTCTGATATAAAATACGGATTCGGGCCGGTCTTTGACGGCAACAGCCGCGTCCTTATTCTGGGCAGCTTTCCCTCCGTAAAGAGCAGGCAGGTGCAGTTTTACTACGGAAATAAGCAGAACAGGTTTTGGAAGACTGTTTGCGGCTTTTTCGGGGAGTTTGTCCCCGGCAGCGTTGAGGAAAAGAGGCGCTTTCTTGCAAGGCGCGGCATAGCGCTCTGGGACATTGTAACGGAGTGCGAGATCGCGGGCTCCAGCGATTCGTCCATAAAAAATTATAAAGTAGCCGCCCTGGAAGAGGTGCTGTCCTCCGCACCGATAGAGCTCATAATATTAAACGGCGGCAAGGCGGCGGAAATTTTTAAAAAACATTATTCCGGTATCGATATCCCGTGCGTATGCCTGCCGTCTACGAGCCCTGCAAACACGAAAGATCCGAGCGCCGTATGGCATTCCGCGCTTTCGTGCGTATTCGACGATGATTGAGTGAGGTCTTTATATGGTTACATACGGTGAGCTCCTTTCGGAGCTTGAAAGTTTGTCAGAAGAGCAGTTTGCGCGCTTTAATCGTAAAATCATAAACGATAGCCGGCTCAAAATACTCGGCGTGCGCACGCCGATTTTAAGGAAACTTGCAAAAAAATACAGCTGTGAGTATGAAAACATATCGCGTTTTCCCGATGAGTTCTATGAAGTCGTATTTTTAAAGCTGTCTATTGCCGCGCTTTTGCCGTATGAAAAATTTATAACGGAGTGCGACGGTTGTGTTGAACTTATAAGCGATTGGGCGCTCTGCGATTGTTTTGTTCCCGCATGTATAAAAAAGAGGAGGGATGACTTTATCCCGTTTATAAAAAAGTATCTCCGCGCGGAGCGGGGGTATTTTAGCGACGGAGAATTTGTGCGCCGCTTTGCGCTCACGACGCTGCTGCATTTTTATGTGGACGGCAAGTATCTTGATCTCATATTTGATAGCATAGCGTCGTGCAAACCGGATAAGTATTACACCGCAATGGGAGCGGCGTGGCTGCTCGCTGACGTACTGATATATGATTTTTTCGCAGGATATGAATTTTTAAATAGTACTATGTGTGATATAAATGTAAAATTAAAGGCAATTTCAAAGGTGTGTGACAGTTTCAGGGTCACTGCGGAGCAAAAGCAAAAGTTAAGGGCGCTGCGCGCCGAAATCAGGGGCAAATGCGGCGGGTGACTGCTTTATGTGATAACTTATTTTACCGCCGATTTGACAAGTTTTTTTAAAAAAGTATTGACTTAACGACATTTTTTGATTAAAATAATCAAAGTAAAACATTTATGCGGAACGGGCGATTTTTATGCGCCGGGAAGTTCCCAAGAATATGAAAAGAGTTTTACGGGAAAAGTACTTATGACCATTATTGAACAGCTCACAGAGGAATTCAACCTCAAACCGGAACATGCGGACAACATCGTAAAGTTGCTCGACGAAGGCAACACCATACCTTTTATCGCGCGTTATCGTAAAGAGATGACCGGCGCGATAGACGACCAGGTTTTAAGGCAGTTTGTAGACAGATACGAATATCTTACCAACCTGGAAAAGCGCAGGGAAGAAGTCCGCAAGTCCATAACCGACCAGGGCAAGATGACGGAGGAGATAGAAAAGGCACTTGAAGGCTGCAAGACTCTGACGGAAATAGAGGACGTGTACCGCCCCTTCAAGCAGAAGAAAAAGACGAGGGCGTCCGTTGCAATCGAGCGCGGGCTCCAGGGGCTTGCCGATTTTATCCTTGCTCAGCAGGGCGATCCGTTTGCCGAAGCGGATAAATACATCGACGAAGAGAAGGGCGTGCCCGACAGGCAGTCTGCCATAAACGGCGCAAAGGATATAATTGCCGAGATAATTTCCGACAATGCCGAACTCAGGAAAAAATTGAGGGAGCTGTTTGAAAATCACGGCGAATTGCAGTCCAAGATGGTAAACGACGACGGCAAGGGGACATATGCCATGTACGCGGACTATGCCGAGCTTGTCCCCGAAATAAAAAATCACCGCATCCTTGCGGTCAACAGGGGCGAAAAGGAGGGCTGCCTTAAAGTCAAACTGTACTTTGACCCCGAGCTTGCAAAGCGCGTATGTTCGGCAAAGTACATACGTTCCAAGGGCGCATGCGCCGACCTTATCAGGGAGGCAGCGGACGACGGCTACGACAGGCTCATCGAACCTTCCATAGAGCGCGAAGTGCGCGCGATACTCACCGACCGCGCGGGCGAACAGGCCATAAAGATGTTCGAAGTCAACCTTCGCCCGCTCCTTTTGCAGCCGCCCGTAAAGGGCAAGGTGGCGCTCGGGCTCGACCCCGGCTACAGAATGGGCTGCAAAGTAGCAGTCGTAGACGAAACGGGCAAGGTGCTCGAAACGTCCGTTATCTATCCTGTTCCGCCCTTCAATAAAATTGAGGACGCAAAAAAGATCGTCAAGAACTTTATAGATAAGTACGGTGTAGACATAATAGCAATAGGCAACGGCACGGCAAGCAAGGAGACGGAGATATTCGTCGCGGAGCTCTTAAAGGAAGTCGGCCGTGACGTAAGCTATATGGTCGTCAACGAGGCGGGCGCCAGCGTGTATTCCGCAAGCCCGCTCGCGGCGGAGGAGTTCCCGGAATACGACCTCAATGTCCGTTCGGCGATCTCCATTGCAAGAAGGTTGCAGGATCCGCTCGCGGAACTCATCAAAATCGACCCCAAATCAATAGGCGTCGGGCAGTACCAGCACGATGTCGACCAAAAGAGGCTGGACACCGTTCTCGGCGGCGTTGTGGAGGACTGTGTAAACAGCGTAGGCATAGACCTTAACACTGCCAGCGCATCGCTTTTGGAACACGTGGCGGGGCTCAATTCCGGCATTGCAAAAAATATCGTGGCGTACCGTGAAAGCAACGGCAAATTCACCAGCCGCTCGCAGCTAATGAAAGTCAAGAGGCTGGGCGAAAAAGCATATGAACAGTGCGCGGGCTTTTTGCGCATCCCGGGCGGCGAAAACATATTCGACAACACCGCCGTGCATCCCGAATCCTATAAAAAAGCCGAAAAACTTTTAAAACTTTTCGGATATACGGAAAACGACGTAAAGGAGGGCGGGCTTGCAGAACTTCCGCAAAAGGTCAAGGCGTTTGGCGAAAAGAAGGCGGCTGAATATGCGGAACTCGACGTCGCCACTCTCCGCGACATAATAACCGAGCTCCTGCGCCCGGGCAGGGACATAAGGGATTCGCTCCCCGCTCCCAAGCTCCGCAAGGATATAATGGGTATAGAGGACTTGCAGGTAGGCATGATAGTCGACGGCACCGTCCGCAACGTGATCGACTTCGGCGCGTTCGTCGATATAGGCGTTCACCAGGACGGGCTCGTGCACATTTCGGAAATTACCGACCGCTACATCAAACATCCTTCCGATGTTCTGAAGGTGGGTCAGCAGGTAAGGGCGGTGGTCATAAGCGTCGACGTCAAAAAACAGCGCATAGGGCTGTCGCTCAAACAAGTAAAAAAACAAACAAATTGACTTGACAATACGCAACACTTATTGTAAAATTTATTTGATAATAAAATACACGGAGGATACCGTTCATGTTAGAAGATATTGCTAAAATGCTCGGCGAGCAGCTCGATGTTGATCCTTCGACCATTACGGCCGATACGGATATAATCAAAGACCTCGGTGCCGACTCTCTCGATGTGGTTGAACTTTTAATGGGGCTGGAAGAAAAGACCGGCAAGACCATTCCCGAAGATAAGGTTGCCGAAATCAAGACCGTGGGCGATATCGCCAAAGTTCTTGAAACCCTTTGATTTTTTTGCACAACTGCGGCGGCGCTCGTTACGGGCGCCGCCTTTAAATTTAAAATGCCGCAGCGGGCACTGTTGCTCGCTGCGGCATTTGCGCTTTTAAACTATGATATTTATCAGCCTGCGGGGAACTATTATGAATTTTTTTATCTGTTTGCCGTCTATGAGCGGCGCGATCTCCGCATTTTCTTTTATCAGCTTTTCTATCTCGTCGTTTTTCATGTCGACGGGTATGTTCAGCTTTGCCTTTATCTTGCTGTTTATCTGCACGGCGTATTCAAAAGTGTCTTCCCCGCACTTGCTTTCGTCAAATTCCGGCCATTTTTCGTATGCTATCGTCTCTTCGTGCCCGAAAACCTTTTGCCAGATCTCCTCTGTCAGGAAGGGGATGACGGGATTTATAAGTTTTGTAAACCCTTCGGCGTATTCCATGGGGAAGGGGCGCCCTTCTGCCGTCTCCTTGTAGACGGCGTTTATGAATACCATCATCTGGGAAATTGCGGTGTTTACCTTGAGCGCCATATAGTCTTCGCTCACTTTTTTGACCGTCTGGTTGTATATTTTATCGAGGTTGGCATTGGGCCGATCCTTTATCGCGCCCGATTCAAAATACAGCCTGTGTATCCTGTCTACAAACTTTTTTACGCCCTCTATGTTCGCCGTGTTCCAGGG
>CALVPV010000100.1 GCA_944353935.1 uncultured Clostridia bacterium
CCGCCCCCTGTATGAGTGGGTGATAGAAAAGGCGGGTTTCCCCGCCCCCGTACCCCGCCAGATAGAGTTTGCAAGGCTGAACATAACCAACACGCTCATGTCCAAGCGCTATTTGAAAAAGCTGGTTGACGAGGGTGTTGTAAGGGGATGGGACGATCCCAGGATGCCCACGCTCGCCGGGCTCAAAAACAGGGGCGTGCCCGCCGCGGCGCTCAAAAAGTTCGTTGCGGACGTCGGCGTGGCAAAGGCATATGCGGTGGTTAACGCCGCCCAGCTGGACAGCTGCGTGCGCGACGACCTCAACGAAAATGCGGAGCGAGCCATGGCGGTCATAGAGCCGCTCAAACTTGTAGTGACCAACTACGAAGGGGAGGAGGAGCTCGACTTTGAACTCAACCCCTTAAAGGGCGAACTCGGCACAAGAAAGATCAAATTTTCGGGCAGCGTGTACATAGAGCGCGAAGATTTCGCCCTCGTTCCACCGCCCAAATACAAGCGCCTCACCGTGGGCGGCACCGTGCGTTTAAAGGGCGCGTACATCGTCCGCTGCGACGAGGCGGTGCAGGACAAGGACGGCAACGTGACGGAGCTCAGATGTACCTACTTCCCCGAAAGCCGCAGCGGTTCCGATCTTCCGTGCGCGGTAAAGGCAAAGGGCGTGATACAGTGGGTGGACGCAAAGTACGGCGCCGACGCCGAATTCAGGCAGTACGAGAGCCTTTTAAAGGATGAACAGTACCCCGATCAGGACTATGCCGAAAGGCTCAATTACAACAGCGAGCACATCTTTTACGGCAAGGCGGAGCCCTATATTGCGGAGGCGGAGGAGGCAAAGCCCTTCCAGCTTTTGCGCGCGGGGTATTATAAAAAGTGTTCCGAAGGCGGAAAGCTCGTCCTTTCGGAGATAGTGTCCTTAAAGGACGGCTTTAAAAAATAGCGCCGTCCCGCGCGGCTGCGGCTCGGCGGGCGCGCAAAGTCAATCAAGGTAATGTACGGGCGCCATGCGCCTGTGAAAAGCCCCCGGCTTTTGCCGGGCGGGGAGGAGTTTTATGGTATATGTAATCATAGCCGCGGCGCTCATTCTTGTAATAGCGTGCATTGTGGGGCTCGTAAAGGGCTTCACCAATACAAAGACGTGGGCTACGGAATACCTCTTCGCGGTAGTTCTTTCCGTGCTCATCTATTCCCTTGCCGATCTTTCGGGTATGGAACCCATACCCGCCGCGGCGCTAAAAATAGGCACGGCTGTGGCGTTCATCCTCGTGTTCGCCATACTCTCTTCGCGCGGGAAGGCGCTTATAAGGCGCGGCATCGCAAGCGCGCAAAAGCGCTCCTATTACGAACAGTACGGCGACCGTGAAGAAAACAGGATGCTCATACTCGACGCTATAGAGCTGGGCGACCGTAAGGCGTACAAGCGCCTTACAAACCGCGAATTTCCCCAGAGCCGCGGCGGAGCGGGCATTGCGGACAGGATCTGCGGTGCGGTCACGCTCGTCATAAAGGCGGTGGTGGTCATCGCGCTCATCGGTGCGGTGCTTCTCGTCGCGTACAGGTTCACCAACCTCTACACCGTTGAAAAAAATGAGATCTTCGCGTCTATAAACGAAGTCGTGAACAAGGTGTACGACAGCGGGTTCTGGAAGTTTATATCCAAATTCGTGATGGACGCCTTTGTCATAGGCATACTCTTCCTTGCCATAAGGAGCGGTTTCCGTTCGGGCATATTCAGCGTGGCGTGGGTGCTCGTCGTGCTTGCGCTCATCTGCGGCGCGGCATACATATCCTACGGCCTGTTCTTTAACGTCGATCCCTTCATGGACACCGCGCAGAGCCTTGCGGACGGCGCGCTCGGCGGCTTTGCAAGCTCCGTTGCCGACGCGGTCAACGGCGTGGGCGTGTTTGAAGAGGAGATAACCTCCCTCACGATAGCCCAGGCGATACTCGGCACGGCGCTGTTTATCGTGCTTGCAATAGTCCTTCTCATAGTCGGCATAGTAGTCGCCGGCATAATAGGCAGGGCAAGGGAAGGCAAGGCGTTCAGCACCATAGACGGAGTCTTCGGCGCCATAGTCGCGTTTGCCATAGTGTGCGCGCTGCTGCTTTTTGTGGGCGCCATCCTCTGGTCGCTGCACGATCTTCCCTTTATGGAGCAGTTCAACAGCTTTATGTATTACACCTCGTCCAAGGGGCAGCAAAAGCCCGCGGCGGTAGCTTCGGTGTTCTATTCCGCCAACCCGCTCAACGGGCTGGAATTTATAGAAAAGCTCCCCATACGCGGTTGGTTCAATTGAATTATAATAGACGAAAAAAGGGGCGCCCGCATGCCGTGCGGGCGCCCCTTTAAAGTACTGCAAGGCGCAATTAAATGCGCTTTAAATCTTGTTACTTACAGTATACTGTAAGGGATTAATACGAACCCGATTTAAAGCGTGGATATCACGGCAGAGGCTGCGTTAAAGCATTTGAACGTGCCACCGGGCACGCCCTGCGTGCTTTGCCTTGCCTTTGCCGCAATCTGCCCGCTTTAAATTGCTATGCACCTTTAAATAGCGCATTTTACGGTGAATTGGCGCGAAGAGGAGGCAGCAATACTTTCCGTATTGCAACGACGATGAACGCCAAGGCATGCAAAAAGTGCATTTAAAGGCGGGTTCGTTTTATTCTCTTACAGTATAGCGTCAGTGCATCCTTTCGGCAAAACTTTCGCAGCAGGTACACTGTTCGCTGCCGCAGCCGATCTGAATTTTGTTCAGCGTGCAGCTCGTGCCGCCCTCGTTGAACTTGCAGCTTCTTACGTCGCATTTTACGCCCTTGTTGATGTTTTCCATAAGATTACCTCCTTACGTGGCGGCAAGCCGCCCGTTCTCTGTATATAATGCGCCTTTTTGCCGCCTATTATACGCGGCCGCTGTTGACAAAACGCAAAAAACGCCTTATAATTATATAAAAAAAGGGCGGCGCCGTGTGCGGCGGCACGCCGAAAGGGGTGCATATATGCGCGTAATACTGTTAAAAGACGTAAAGGGGCAGGGCAAAAAGGGCGACGTCGTGGACGTATCCGACAGCTACGCCCGCAACTATTTAATAAAGGGCGGGTATGCCGAAGCCGCCACCGCCGTAAAAATAAACGATATCGCTCAAAAAAAGGCGGCGGCAGATTTTCACAGGGCGGAAGAACTCAAGTCCGCGCGTGAAGTCGCGGCAAAGCTCAAGGGGCAAAAGTTCGCCGTAAAGGTAAAGGCGGGCGCAGGCGGCAGGCTGTTCGGTTCGGTCACCGCCGCAGACATCTCCGCGGCGCTTGCAGAAGGCGGCTACGCCGTGGATAAAAAGAAGATAGTCCTCTCTTCTCCCCTGCGCGAAGCGGGCGAGTATGAGGTAGAGCTCCGCCTGTTTGAAGGCGTCAACGTAAAAGTCGGCATAAGGGTAGAAGCCGTGCCTCAGTAAAAAATTTTAATTTGCGGCTCCGCGGCATTTCGCCGCGGAGTTTTTGCTATTTGCGGCGAAAAAAATGCCGCCCAATCGTAAAAAAATCATATTGAAAAATATTTTCAATTTTTGTTTTGAATTTTATTTTTGGGTATGCTATTGACAAATGACCCCCATATATGTATAATCTAATAAAAGCAATGCGGCAAAAATACAGCTGTAAATACATATTTTTTGCCGGCAAATAATTTATTTAAGGGGGATTGAGCCGCATTTTTTGCGGCAAAAACGTTATGTTGGACTGTATGCTCTCGGTCTTTTCCGAAGCGCTCGATTTTTTAAAGGACAACCTCACCATAGTCCTTATCGCGGCGGGCGCGCTTGTGGCGGTGATAGCGCTCATAATCATAATAGCCTGCTCCGTCCGCATACACAGGGAGAGGGCGCGCCGCCGTGCCGAACGCGCCGCCGAGCCCGAAATGCAAACCGATGCCGTACCTGCCGCCCAAGAGGAGGCTGCTTCTGCCGCCGCCGTGCGCAGCGTTCCCGCCGCGGGCAATGTGCCTGCGGGCAATGCAACCGCAACCGCCGCTAAGGCAGCGCCTGCGGGCGTACCCGAATCGCCCGAACGGCGCGCCGAACTTGAAAAACAGGCGGAGCTCGGCAGGGTCACATTTATAAAGCCGCGCCCCGGCATGTTTATAAGGTACCGCTACAACCGCAGTTTTTCCGCAAAGCTCATCCAGTCGGAAGACAGAGTAAAGCGCTACTATTCCGAGCTGAAAAACTGTATCCTCGAATATAAAAAGGTCGTTCCCCGCGTCAGCTGGCGGCACGAATCCTTCCGCTACGGCAGGCCGTCGGTGGCAAAATTCGTCATACGCGGAAAGACGCTCTGCCTCTGCCTCGCGCTGAACCCCGCAGACTATGCCGAAAGCAAGTACATAGTAGACGATATGTCGCGCTATGCAAAATTTGCGGGAACGCCCCTTCTGTACCGCATAAAGAACGACAGGCGCTGCCGCTACGCAAAGGAGCTCATCGCAAGGTTGTTCGACGGCGCCGAACGCGCCGAGCGGGAGGAGGAAGATTTTTCGCTCATCCCGTATGAAGAAACTCAGGCGCTCGTGGAAAAGGGGCTCATAAGGATAGTCAGCTATGAAGAGCTCGCCATTCCCGAACAGTCGGAGGGCGAACCCGAAAAACTCGTCGAAGAGGAGTTTGAAGATGACGACGACTTCGAGGGCGAGGACTTCGAGGACGAGGATGAGGACGAACTTGAAGAGGTCAGCGCGTCGGACGTGTCTTCGCTCATGGCGGACGACAGGGCAAAATTGCGCGTACAGCAGGGCGAGGGATATTCGGACAGGACAAGGTCGGGCGTCGTAAATATAGATACGCTCGGCAGGTTCTTTGAAGAGGGCGAAAAGGTCACCCTTGAAGAGATCAAAAAGCGCGTGCCGTACGTCCCCAAAAACATCACCTACATAAAGGTGCTTGCGCGCGGTACGCTGTCAAAGCCGCTC
>CALVPV010000101.1 GCA_944353935.1 uncultured Clostridia bacterium
CATCCTGTCTATCAGTTCAAAGCCGTTTTCAATGAATATGCCCGTCTTTGCCGCCTCGTCTTCGGTGTACCTTGCGGCGCCGTTGCCCATGTCCTTTACGTTGCTGTATAAAAGGTAGGGCACGGGGTCGGAAGAGTGCGTCTTTATGGCGCAGGGAGTGGGGTGGTCGGGGCAGATGAGCAGGCAGTAGTCTTCGCCCGCCTCTTCAAACTTTTCTATCAGCGTCTTTACCACATCCCCGTCTATCCGCTCTATGGAGTACACCTTGTGCGCGGCGTCGCCGTGATGCCCGCACTCGTCGGGCGCCTCCATGTGTATGTATACGTAGTCCAGCCCGCCGTGTATGAGCGCGTCCGCGGCGGCGAGCGCCTTTCCCTTAAAGTTCGTGTCGTAGTTGCCCGTGGCGCCCTCCACGGGTATGAATTTCATCCCGGAGAGCAGCGCGAGCCCCTTTACAAGGTCTACCGCGGATATGACGCCGCCCTTAAGCCCCGTCTTGCGGGCAAAGTCGTCAAGCTGCGGCTTTGTGCCCTCGCCCCACAGCCACAGGCTGTTTGCGGGGTTTTTGCCCTCCTCTATGCGCCTTTGGTTTACGGGGTGGTGCTTTAAAAGCTCGTGGCTCCTCTTCATCAGGGCGAGGTATTTGCCCGCGTTCCTGCCCTTGGGCAGGTAGTCGGTTATCTTTCTGTCGGAAATGTCGTGCGGGGGAGTCAGGGCGTGCCCCGTGGCGCCGTTTTCGGCTACGAGGCAGTGGCGGTAGGATATGCCGGGGTACAGAGTGAGCCCGTCGCCGTCAAGGTGCCGCTTTAAAAATGTTATCAGCTCCGTTGCCTCCGCCGTGGTTATCTCGCCGGAGGAATAGTCCGCCATCGTCATGTCCTCATAGGCGCCGTCGCCCGAAAGAGTGACAAGGTTGGCGCGCAGCGTGACGTCGGTGTCTTTGAGCGGTATGCCCATGGCGACGGCTTCGAGCGGGGAGCGTCCGCTGTAATATTTTTTGGGGTCGAAGCCCATCACGGACATGTTTGCCACGTCGCTGCCCGGGTTGAAGCCCGCGGGCACGGTGCGGAACATGCCTGCCTCCGCGTGCGGGGCAAGTTTATCGATGTTGGGCGTCTTTGCGTATTCAAGGCAGGTCTTGCCGCCTAAACTTTCTATCTTTCTGTCGGCCATCCCGTCGCCGAGCACAACTGCGTATTTCATTGCTGATTCTCCTTAAATGTTGATTCGTCGGGCAATATTGCGGGGGTATTTTAAACGTTTAGATCCCAGTTCACGGGCGCCTTGCCGTGCGCGGCGAGGTACGCGTTGCACGCGGAAAAGCACCTGCTCCCGAAAAATCCGTTGTATGCCGAAAGGGGAGAGGGGTGCGCGCTCTGCAATACAAGGTGCCTTGCCCCGTCTATAAGGGTGCGCTTGGAGCGGGCGTTGCCGCCCCACAGTATGAACACCGTGTTTTCCGTCCTGTCGGATATGAGTTTTATCACGCTGTCGGTAAACCACGCCCAACCGCAGTTGGCGTGCGAATTGGCGCGGTGTTCGCGCACGGTAAGGGTGGTGTTCAAAAGCAGTACTCCGTCCTCCGCCCACGCCGTAAGGTCGCCGCAGTCCGGTTCGGTTATGCCGAGGTCGCTCTTTATCTCTTTGAATATGTTTTTAAGGGAGGGAGGCAGCGGCACGCCCGGCTTCACGGAAAAGCACAGCCCGTGCGCCTGGCCCGGTTCGTGGTAGGGGTCTTGCCCCAGTATGACCGCCTTGAGCTTTGAAAGCGGGGTAAAGCGGAAGCAGTTGTACAGGTCGTACATGTCAGGGTAGACGATGTAGTGGCTGTATTCGTACTTTAAAAACTCGCGTATCTTTTTGTATCTTTCATCGGCAAAGAGGGGCGCGAGCGCCTCATCCCAGCCGCCGCCAAGTTCTATCATACGCCGTTTAATACCTCAAGGTATCTTTTGCACTCCTTTTTTGCGCCTTCAAGGTCGTGTTCAAGGTAATTGCCGCACTCTTCGCGCCTGCTGCCCGGTATCCCGGTAAAGGCGAGCGCCCGCTCCATGCAGCTTTTGACCATGGCGGGGACTTCGCTTTCGGGTATGCCGTACGTCAAAAGGTAAAAGCCCGTGCGGCAGCCCATCGGGCCGAAGTAGATTATGCCGTCCTTGTGTTCGCCGTTGCGCAGTATCGTGGCGCATACGTGCTCTATCGTGTGCAGCGCCTTTTGTTCTATGTAGTCGCCCGCGTTCGGCTTTTTAAAGCGCAGGTCCCAGGTTGTCACGCCGTGGCTTTCGCCGCACTTGTGCAGCCCGGGCTGCAGCGCGTCGTGGTCTTTTGAAAAAGAAGGTATCCTGTCCATAACCCCTCCTAAAAAAGGTTTCAGATCGCAAAAGGGGCGCAAGTATGCCCTTTTTAACGTTCAGCCGCGGATGGCATTCAAAACGGCTTGGAATATTTTGCGTGTGTCCCGCTTCAGATTTTTATAGCACAGCTCTATGTTGTGCCCGTACTGCTCCGTGGTGCTGCCGCTGCCCGCTATGTCGGACACCGTTTTGAACATATAGAGCGGCGTTTTTGAGTGCGCGCACACGTGCGCGATCGCCCCGCCCTCCATGTCCCTGAGGTCGGCTTTGAAATCGTCCGTGAGCATCAGGTAGTCCGCCCTGTCGTCGTTGAACCTGTCGCCCGTGGCAAGTTTTTTTATGGCATAGTCCTCCGCGACGGGCAGGCGCATCCAGCGTTCTTCAAATTCGTCTATGACGCCCATCTCCGTGCCGTTTATCTGTCTTAGGTCGTAGTCGTATTCGGCGGCGCATTCCACGGCGTATATGTCGCCCACGCGCATGGTGCCGTTGAGCGCGCCCGCCGTACCCGCGTTTATTATGGCTTCGGCGTTGTATTTGGCGATGGCGAGGGTGGCGCCCATGGCGGCGTTGACCTTGCCCACGCCGCATACGATGACGCGTGCCTCTTCGCCGCACATCTTTCCGCGGTAAACTTTTTTGTTGCAAACAATTTCCCGTTCAACGCCCTGCATGTTGGCGAGCACGGGCTCGGCTTCGCCGTCAAGGGCAATAACAAAACAAATCATGGTTCAATTATAGCAAACGCATAAAAATAACGCAAATTTTTAGCGGCACGCAATTTGCGGCACGGCGGATTTTTGCAAAAAAAGGCGCGCCCTGTATAGGGTGCGCCGCGCAAATACGTGTGCCTTTAATAATATTTTTTGCAGTCGCCTTCCGTAAACTGCGCGCTCTCGGCGCATATCGCCGTGACGGCGCTCTCCGTGATGCGGAATGCCGTCTGCACGGCGGCCTTTTTTCCGTCCAAAAAGAGTTGACCGCCCACAAAGTACAGCCGCCCTACGTACCCCCAGATGCTCCCGCCCGCGAGTTTTACGTATGCCTCGCGCGCAGTCCAATGCATCAGAAAGTCGCGTTCGCCCGCTATCTCCGCCCGCTCGTTCTGCGGAAAGGACGCAAGCACGCGCGCCCTGTCTTTGCCGCGGAATGCCTCCGTGTCCACGCCGACGGGCGCGTCCGAAAGGGCTATCGCGCAGATGCCGCCGCTGTGCGACAGGCTGAAATATGCCCCGTTGCCAGGGATGTACGGCTTGCCGCCCGGGGCGCGCGCTATCTCGGGAATGTACCCCAGCCTCTCTTCAAGCAGCTTGCAAAGCACTTTACGGCGCTCGTTTTCCGGGCAGAAGTAGAGGGATATCATAGCATCAGCGACTCTATGTACTCTATCTGTTCTTTTGTGGCAAGGTGCTGCGTGAACGCGCACGCGCTGCCCGCCGCGGTGGCAAAGTTTAGGGCGGAAAAGTAGTTGCCCGACTTTAAGTATTCGTGCACGAAGCCGGCGATCATGCTGTCGCCCGCGCCCACGGAATTTACGAGCTGCCCGCGCGCCGCGCGCACGTACATCGCCTGGTCTGTCTCGGTGACCATGACAGCGCCGTCGGCGCCCATGGAGACTATGACGTTGCGCGCACCCTGTTTTTGCAGCTGCCTTGCGCAGACGGCTATCTCCTTTGTGTTGGGCAGCGTCTTCAGCCCGAAGATCTCGCTCAGTTCAAATATGTTGGGCTTTATAAGGAAGGGTTTGTACTTCAACGTGTTTGTAAGTAACCCGCCGCAGGCGTCCACAACGACGTTTATGCCCTTTACGCCGCGAAGCTTTTTTAAAAGGTTTTCGTACGCCCTGTCGCTCTGCGAAGGGGGGACGCTGCCGCATATTATCAGCCAGTCGCCGCTTTTTAGCACCGCTTTTAGCTTTTCCGTGAGTGTCTCCACGTCACTTTCGCGCACGTCCGCGCCCGTGCCGTTTATGTCCGTTTCGGTTATCGATTTTATCTTTACGTTTATGCGGCTGCGGCCGCCCGTCTGTATAAATTGATGTTCGAGCCCGGTCTTTGTTACGATGTCGTCTATCTCCCTGCCGGTGAATCCTGCGGCGAACCCGTAGGCAAACGACCTGTCGCCCAGCTCTTTGAGCGCGAGCGAAACGTTTAGCCCCTTGCCGCCCACGGTTATGTATTCGCTTGCGGTGCGGTTGACTATGCCGCTTTTAAGGTTATTTACTTTTACGTAGTAATCCAGCGAGGGATTGAACGTAACGGTGTATATCATCTTTCCTCGGCAGCGCCGTATATATGCGCGGTTTTATAATCCTTTCTCATTTTACTTTATATTATTTGCGCCGAAAAGTCAATAAAATATTTTGTTTGCCCCGCAATTTCCGATATGTGGAAGAATATTGCATTTTTTACACGGGTATTTTTCATTTTTTTGCGCCGAAAGGGCCGCGCATGAATGCGCAGCCCTTTCGGCTTGGTTGATTTTTGGTGGACCTGCAGAGAGTTGCACTCTGGTCTTACGGGGTTTGCGCGAGCTTTCTACATACTTAGTTTACCTTT
>CALVPV010000102.1 GCA_944353935.1 uncultured Clostridia bacterium
GGGTTTTAAAGCAAAATCAAACGTAGCAGGCTTTTTCATATATCCCCCTTCGCCCGCACGGCACGGTGTGCGGCTCTCTTTGTTAAAACAATTGTACCACACAAACGCCGCAAGGTCAATAGCGGCGGCAAAATAAGTATTTTTTTACTCCACAGCTAAAAGGCGGGCTGCGGCATTTGCCGCAGCCCGCCCCGCATCACGAATAAATCTTTACCGCACTTTCACACGCCGCCCTGCGGCCACGTCCTGTTCTGTTTGAACCAGTCGGTATCTTTAAGTTTAAGCATATTGTCCGAACACCACAGTTTGAGCGAACCTGTATCCTCTCCCTCGGCGCGGTCGTAGTAGAACACAATGTCGCCGTTCATGGAGGTATATTCGCGCTCGGCGTAGTCTATGCACAGCGTCGTGCAGTAGATCTTATCGGTATACATCGCCACCCTGTCTATAAACTCCTGGGCGGGGAAGGTGTGGTTCGGATCCTTTGCGTATTCGGTAGAGCCCGCGCAGCAGCATACCGCCACATATTTGGGCTGTATGACGTTCAGGAGCACCTCCGAAGAGGCCGTATAGCTGCCGTGATGCCCGCCCTTGAACAGCTCTACGCGCGGCAGGTCGTTCATTTCAACAAGGTGCCGTTCGCCCTCGGCTTCAAGATCGCCGGTGAAGAGGTAATTGTTCTCCTCCCCGCCTTCAAGCTGCTGCGTGAGCAGCATGCACACCGAATAGTTGTTCTCCTCGCCCTCCGTCTTTTTTGCAGAGTTATAGTAATAATAACTGTCGAGGACGGTCATTGAAATCGTGTGCGCCTCGTCGAGGTAGTATTCCGCCTGCGCGCCGTCCGCCCGTGCTATGCACTGCGCGGCGGTATACACTTCCGTGCCCCGAGACTGTATGTAATCCACGGCTTCGCAATACTCCTCATATATGTTGGTAGTGGCATCGGTGAGCGCAAACTGGATGAGCGTGCCTATCTTAAACTGATACATGACGCCCGTGCGCGGGTCGCCGGCGTTGCCCACAAACCCCGCAATGTGATCCTGATGGGCGTGCGTTGCTATCACGTACTCCAGCACGCCGTCCGTGCAGTATTCGGAGACATACTCACATATCCTGCTTGCGCTGCCCTTGCGCGAGCCGGCGTCTATGAGCACTTCGGTATCTCCGACCTTTATAAGCGTGCAGTCGCCCGTGTACGCATTGCCGAGTTCAAGAAAGTGTATGGATAGCTCTGCGGAAGAGATATCCTCCGCGTTGCCCACAATGATGTCATCCTCGCCCGCTTCGTAGCCGCATACCGTGCATGCGCCGCCTTCACCGTATGTATGGACGGCAAAATTGACCTGCGCGCCGCACACGTCGCATACGTTCCAATGCCCGCGGCCGTCGCCCCGCCACTCATTTTCATCGCATTCGTGCCCTTCGGCGGGGCGGACTATCTCTTCGTCCGTGGCGGCGGTCTCGCCCGCCTCGTCTATGAACCTGCCCTCGCAGCGCAGGCACGAGTAATACCCGTTTGCACCGTCCGCGGTACAGGTGGGCGCCACGGGCTCCACATACTCAAGGTCGTGCCCGAGCGCCTTTGTAACGACCGACCTGAGCCGCTCCGTGCCCGCCTCGTCCGCAAAGTCCTGCCCGCAGCCGCTGCAGTGATAATATTCGATATTGCCGCCCTCCGTGCACGTCGCCTCCTTGGCGGCGATATAGCTCATATCATGCACGTGGCCCAAAATGCTTTCAAGAACGTCGCACCCGCTGAACGCGGCGACGGATATGGCGGTCACCGCCGCGGCGGCTGCCGCAAACAACTTTTTCATAATACCTCCCGCGGGCTCAAAAGAAAAAGCCCGCAATTGCATTATAACACATCTGCATTATACCACAAAAAAAGGCGTGCGCGCGGCAATTTTTTAACTTCCGAACGCACGCAATTATAAATTGACCCACATATATGCCGCAAACAAGGCATTTAACGGCGCTTTACGCCGCCGCCTTGAATTTTTTTGCGGCAATAATTTTATGCAATATGCACAGCGAATTTTATTCCTTTATCATCCTGATATATCCGAGCGGCTCAAAGCCCAGCCGTTCATACAGCGCGCGGGCGCGGACGTTTTCCGGCTCTATCTCCAAAAGGTAGCGCGGCGCGGGATAATTTTTAAAAATATAGTCAAAAAACTGCCTGCCGAACCCGCGCGAACGGTACGCCTCTTTTACAAAGAGCTCGTCAAACATCACGCACCTGCCGCCCGCCTCCTGCGAATAGTAAAAACATATTATGCCGTAGCCTACGGTCATGCCATCCTCTTCAAAGATAAAGCACTTTGCCAGCGAGCCGTTTAAAAATTCATCAAAGGCGTCTTCGCGGTACCTTGCGGGAATATCGTGGAGCACCGCGGGCGAAGAGTAAAACTCCGCCGACATATTCAAATATTCTTGCCTGTCCCCGCTTTTTATTTCACGTATCTTCATAAAAACACCTTTCCGTATTTATTTAACTGCCGCGGGGCGTACGCGCCCCGCGGCAATAGTATTCACCTCATTGTAAATATACCCACCGCCATGATGCCCTCGGAGATACGAGTAAGACAAGGAGAACGCGGATTTGACCGCAGGGAGCTTACCTGAGCGTAAGTGACCAAGGCAAACCGCAAGTTCGACACAGTATTACGAAGTATATACGAGGGCAGACAAACGGCTTATAGATTTTGTAACTGCTTCTCTATACGTTCCTTCATCTCCAGATACTTTTCCAGCTTGGCGCGCTCTTCGTCCACGAGCTTTTTGGGCGCCTTGGACATGAACCCGCTGTTGTTGAGCTTTCCGTCCGCGCGGCGTATCTCCGCCATCACCTTGTCGAGCTCGCCCTCCAGCCTTGCGCGTTCCTTATCGGCGTCCACGAGGTCGCCCATAGGCACGAATACGGTAGCGGAGCTAACCACCTTTACGGCAGCGTTTTCGCCCGCCTCCTCCGCGGAAGAGATGAATTTGATGTCCGCCGCCCCGGCAAGGCGCTTGATGCTGTCCTCATTGGCGGAAATTATCGTCTTTGCGGCGGTTATAAGGTAGAGCGTCACCTTTTTGGAGGGCGCGCAGCCCGTTTCCGTCTTGAGCGCACGCACCGCCTTGATTATTTCCATGACGCCGCGGAATGCGTCGGCCTCCTTGCGGTATGTGCGGCGAGAGTTGTAGCGGGGATAGGGCGCGAGCATTATCCTGCCGTGCGCGCCCGGCATTTCCGCGTATATCTTTTCCGTGACGAACGGGACGAAGGGGTGCAGCAGCCTGAGCGCGCTGTCCAAAACATACACGAGCACGGCGAGCGCGCCGTCCTTTTTACCCTCGTCATCCGACCAGAGCGCGGACTTTGTGAGCTCTATATACCAGTCGCAGAAGTCGTCCCACATAAAGCCGTGAGCCCTTTCGAGCGCAACGCCCAGCTCAAACTTATCGAGCGCAAGCGTGACGTCCCTTATCGCCGACTGCAATTCGGAGATTATCCACTTGTCGGCATGGGTGAGCTTTACGTCCTTTATGTCCTTTATCTTTCTGCCCTCACAATTTGTGAGCACATAGCGGGAGGCGTTCCATATCTTATTGATGAACGCAGCAGCCGACTGCACCTTTGCGTCCGAATAGCGTATGTCGTTGCCCGTTGCAACGCCCTGCAAAAGGGAAAAGCGGAGCGCGTCGGCGCCGTATTTGTCTATTATCTCCAGCGGGTCTATGCCGTTGCCGAGCGACTTGGACATCTTGCGCCCCTGCTCGTCGCGCACGATGCCGTGCATAAGGACGTAGCGGAAGGGCACCTTGCGCATGTGCTCTATGCCGGAGAATATCATCCTTGCCACCCAGAAGAAGATTATATCGTACCCCGTGACGAGCACGTCCGTGGGGTAGAAGTATTCCAAATCGGAGGTATCTTCGGGGAATCCCAAAGTGGAGAACGGCCACAGCGCGGAAGAGAACCACGTATCCAACACGTCCTCGTCCTGGCGGATGTGCGCGCTGCCGCACTTGGGGCATACGGCGGGGTCTTCCTTGGAGCAGATGACTTCGCCGCAGTCGTCGCAGTACCAGATGGGTATACGGTGCCCCCACCACAGCTGGCGGGAGATGCACCAGTCCTTCACGTTCTCCATCCAGTTGTAGTATATCTTTGCAAACCTTTCGGGTATGAACGTAGTCTTTTTATCCATGACCGCATTTATGGCGGGGCGGGCGAGCGGCTCCATCTTTACGAACCACTGCTTGGAGACCATAGGCTCTATGGAGGTATGGCAGCGGTAGCAGTGCCCCACGCTGTGCGTGTGCGGTTCGATCTTTACAAGGTTGCCGAGCGACTTGAGCTCCTCCACCACCTTTTTGCGGCATTCGTAGCGCTCCATGCCGTTGTACTTGCCGGTAAGCTCGTTCATCGTGCCGTCTTCGTTCATCACGCAAACTACGGGCAAATTGTGCCTTAAGCCGACTTCAAAGTCATTGGGGTCGTGCGCGGGCGTTATCTTTACGCAGCCAGTGCCGTACTCCATGTCCGCATGTTCGTCCGCCACTACGGGTATGGGCTTGTTTATTATGGGCAGGACGACGTTTTTGCCGATAAATTTTTTGTACCTTTCGTCGGCGGGGTTGACCGCTACGGCGGTATCGCCGAACATCGTCTCGGGGCGGGTGGTGGCGACTACGAGCCCTTCGGAATCAGACCCTTCGAGGTAGTAT
The DNA here is from genome assembly GCA_944353935.1 of uncultured Clostridia bacterium. GTDB lineage: Bacteria > Bacillota > Clostridia > Christensenellales > Borkfalkiaceae > Coproplasma. Next base: position 4,720 of record CALVPV010000102.1, read on the forward strand.
TTTATGTGCCAGAAACTGGAATTTTCATCCGCATACTCCACCTCCGCGTCCGAAAGGGCGGTGCGGCATTCGGGGCACCAGTTTATTATCCTGTTGCCGTGATATATGAGCCCCTTGTTGTAGAGGTTTACGAACACCTCCCTCACCGCGCGCGAACACTTTTCGTCCAT
>CALVPV010000103.1 GCA_944353935.1 uncultured Clostridia bacterium
CCGGGACATGCCGACTACGTTAAGAACATGATCACCGGTGCCGCTCAGATGGACGGCGCCATCCTCGTAGTTGCAGCGACCGACGGCCCCATGCCCCAGACCCGCGAGCACATCCTGCTTGCCCGTCAGGTAGGCGTTCCCTACATCGTTGTATTCCTTAACAAGTGCGACCAGATGGACGACCCCGAACTTCTCGAGCTCGTTGAAATGGAGATCAGGGACGTGCTCAACCAGTACGGCTTCCCCGGCGACACCACCCCCATCATCCGTGGTTCCGCTCTCAAGGCGCTTGAAAAGGCTACCTCCGGTTGCCCCGATGCGGAAGTTCTTGCAGCTCCCGAATGCCAGTGCATACTTGAGCTCATGAACGTCATCGACGAATATATCCCCACCCCTCAGCGTGATACCGATAAGCCCTTCCTTCTTCCCGTGGAAGACGTATTCACCATCTCCGGCCGCGGTACCGTTGCTACCGGTCGTGTAGAGCGCGGTGTTGCACACGTGGGCGATCCTGCGGAAATCGTTGGTCTCATCGATAAGCCCGTAGGCACCGTTATAACCGGTCTTGAAATGTTCCACAAGAGCGTTGACGAAGCTATCGCAGGCTTCAACATCGGCGCACTCCTTCGTGGTATCGACCGTAAGGGCATTGAAAAGGGCCAGGTTCTTGCTAAGCCCGGCACCGTTAAGACTGCTACCAAGTTCGAAGCTCAGGTTTACGTTCTTAAGGCAGAAGAAGGCGGCCGTCATACTCCCTTCTTCAACCACTATCGTCCTCAGTTCTTCATCAGGACTACCGACGTTACCGGTTCCATCGAACTTCCCGCAGGCACCGAAATGGTTATGCCCGGCGACCACGTAACCATCACCGTTGAGCTCATTAAGCCCGTAGCCGTTGAAGAAAAGCTCAAGTTCGCTATCCGCGAAGGCGGCAGGACTGTAGGTTCGGGCGTTATCTCCAAGGTTCTTGGTTAATCGCGCCTCTCAAAACTTCATATAAGCGTCGCACTACTTTGTCGCTGTTACGGGTATGCTCGGTCACTTACCTCTAAGTAAGCTCCCTCACATCTTCCGCCAGCTCCTTGTACTGCTCGCTTTTCTGAAGTTTTAACGAATCTGATTTATATTAAGGTAAAAAGCTGATTAGTTTTCGCTAATCAGCTTTTTTAATGGAACGGATCGAGTACACCTACATTACAGCCTTGCGCAATATAGTCTGCCGTATGTCGGCAGTAGTTCGGCAATATAAAGTTTTATATGCTAAACGCGGCAAAAACATTGCAGTTTTGCCGCGTTTTCTTTTCAGTTATTGTTTGGCGCGGTCTTGCCGTAAAATTCACACAGGCTCTTTAGGGTACAGTTTACGCAGTCGGGTCTTTGTGAATGGCATACCCTTCTACCGTGGAATATAAGCCAGTGGTGCGCTTTAGACCACATCTCTTTCGGGATCGCCTCGTTTAGCTGTAGTTCCGTCTTTTCGGGCGTGTTTGCGTGCGCAAGCCCCAGGCGGTTGGATACGCGGAAAACATGCGTGTCCACCGCGATGGCGTCGCCGCCGAATGCCACGGCATACACTACGTTCGCCGTCTTCTGCCCCACGCCCGCAAGTTTTTTAAGGTCGGCGTGGGCGGAGGGCACCTCGCCGCCGAATTTTTCCATTATGTCGCGGCTGGCGGAAAGAATGTGCGCCGCCTTGTTGTGGTAGAACCCGCAGGAATAGATGTACTTTTCCAGCTCTCGCTGCGAAAGCGTCAGCATTTTCTGCGGCGTGTTATACTGTTTGAACAGCTCCGCCGTGACTTTGTTGACGCGCTCGTCCGTGCATTGGGCGGAGAGCATCACCGCCACGAGCAATTCGTACGGCGTTTTAAAGTGCAGCGCGGGGGCGGCGTCCGGGTACGCTTTTTCAAGTTCTGCAAGTATCTTTTCGGTGGTATTTTTGTCCATGAAAAAATTTTATCACTTTTTTGCGCGCAATGCAAGCCGCCGCGGGCAGTTTTAAGCCCGCGGCGGCATTTTACCTTTTTACATCGTTCCGCCGTACCTTCCGTTCAGTTCAACATATCCGTACAGCGCACCGTAGTTGCCGCGCTCTATTACCCTCTTTGCGGCGGCAAAGCTGCGGGCGGGGATCTTTACGGAATATCCGCACCCCGCTTTAAGCGCGGTGGGAGTGGGTACTATCTCCGCGCGCACCCCGCAGGCGTTGAGCCGTGCACGGCATTGCATGGCCTGCGTGCGCGAACGGAACACGGCAAGCATATCGTTCATCTCTTCTCCTTTTGTACCATATTGTAAAAAATTTACGTTTATTTGCGGCGTGATGGGGCGTTCCGCCTCAAACACATGGCATTGCGGGCGCCCTGTAAAGGGGCAGCGAATTATACTGTAATAAAATTACAGTATTTATATTTTGGGGAGAAAGGTACTTTTCAACAAAATCCGCGCAGCCTGCGTTGCATTTATCCGGCGTCGCCGCAGTATATATAACATAGTATGAAAAGCCGCCGCGTTTAGGTGAAAGCGCCGCATGGCAGCCGCGGCGAGGGAGGTGTATCTTGATATATTTGGACAACGCCGCAACGGGGGGATTTAAACCGCAGAGTGTCCTTTCTGCAGTCACGGCAGCGCTCAGATTGTGCGCAAATCCCGGAAGGAGCGGGCACAGGCTGTCCGTGGCGTGTTCGGAAAGGGTCTATGCGTGCCGCCGCGCGCTCATGGAATTTTTCGGCGGCTATTCGTGTGACAGGACTATCTTTACAAAAAACTGCACGGAGGCTTTAAACATTGCGCTGCTCGGCATATTGCGGCCGGGGGACAAGGTGGTGGCAACGTTTGCCGAACACAATTCCGTTTTAAGGCCGCTGCAATACCTTGAAGACAGGGGAGTGGAGGTAGCGCTCGCTCCCGTCGGCGCGTTCGGCGAAGTGGACGTCGCCGCGGTGGCGTCCATGGTGCGCGCCGATACCCGCGCGGTGGTAGTAACGCTGGCGTCCAACGTCACGGGGGCATGTCCGGATATTTCTCGGCTGCGCTCTGCTATACCTCCGCGTACCCTTCTCATCTGCGACGGGGCGCAGGCGTGCGGCCACATCGCCATAGATATGAAGGCGTGCGGGATAGACGCGCTTGCCGTGGCGGGGCACAAGGGCATGTACGGCATACAGGGCAGCGGCGCGCTGCTCTTTTCCGAAAGGGTAGACCCCGCTCCCCTGCTCTACGGCGGAACGGGGAGCGAAAGTTTTAACCTTAAAATGCCCCAATTCTATCCCGACAGGCTGGAGAGCGGCACCGTAAACTACCCCGCAATTGTGTCCCTTGCGGAGGGCGTGTTATATTTAAAGTCGCACTTCAACGAAGAGCGCGATAAGCTCTTCCACCTCACCTCACTCGTGCATCGTGAGCTGTCTTTAATGCCGTTCGTTAAGCTATATTCCCGCCCCAATCGTGTGGGGATAGTATCGTTTGAACTTGAGGGCATGGGTTCGGAACAGGCGGCGTACCGCCTTTCGGAAGAATATTCTGTATGCGTGCGCGGCGGGTTGCACTGCGCCCCGCTCATGCACGAGAGCTTCGGCACGGCGGAAGGCGGGCTTATACGCGCGTCCCTTTCGCCATTCAATTCGGAAAGGGAGGCAGAGCTCTTTTTTACGGCGTTAAAAAGCATTGCGGCGGGCAGATAGCCCCCGTAATATGGCGCAAATAACGTATTTTACGCGCCGCGGCAGACGCCGCGGCGCGCTTTTGCGTCAGGCTAAATGCGTTTCAGCCGCTCCACGATGCTTTTAAGTTTGCGGCGCCTGAACGCGTCGAGCGAGGGCGCCGTCAGCGAATAGAAATTGTCCAGGTCTTCGTTGGTGAGCGTGCCGGCGCGCTTGCCGCGTTCTGCCTCCTCTATCACGGCGCGCATTATGTCCCAGTTGCTCCTGCCCTTCATTGAATCGGCTATATCCCTTATCATTTTCACGCCTTTGTCGTTTTGAAACGCATCGTCCGCGCCGCCTTTTTTGTCCCCGCCGTGCTCTTTTGAATAACTTTTAAAATCTTTCATGGCTGCCTCCGCATATAATGTCAATAGTAATAATCTATGCGGCGGTAAAAAAATATGCAACTTTTTCTTATTCTTTTAATGTTGCTCTACGGCGGCAGGGAGGGCGACGCGCTCGGGGAGCTGCGTCCCCTGATAGAGAGCCTTGCGGGCGAAGATGTCAAGTCCGCGTTAAAAAACGCCCAAAAGATACGGGATGCGCTCTCTGCGTTCGGCGGCGATAGCTTTAAGGGCGCGCAAGGGCGCGGAGATAAAAACGGCGGCACATATGCCGCAAACAATGCGGACGATAAGCAGGGCGATGCCGGCAGTGAAGGGGGCTTTTCCGCTCGCGGCGAGGGCGGAACGGCAGACGGCGGCAGCGCTTTTGCCCCCGACGCCGTGGCGGGCATAGCCGATAAAGAGATCTTGTACCGCCTGGTGCGCTATTTTGCCGCGCAGCCGGGCTGAAGGGCTTTGCGGCTGCGTTTTTAATATCGCAAAATATATAATTATATATATGGTGCGCGTGCGCGTGTACGCGCGCACATACAATATATTGTGTTCGTATATCCCGTATTTTGTGGTATTTTTACAATACTCAAAATTCGATAAACTTTTTAAAAAATTTTTGATTTTTGCTTGACATTACGCATATATTTTGCTAATATGTAAAAGCTGTCGCTGAGGCAGCTAAGTTTTTCTGTAAGGAAATACTTAAAACCCGGCTTTAGTCGGGGGACGAAGATTGACAACTGCATAGAGAAAGATATTAAAGTACAAAAGGCAATTTACAGATTGATTTTGGTTAATACGAG
>CALVPV010000104.1 GCA_944353935.1 uncultured Clostridia bacterium
CCCTTTTCGGCAGCCAGTTTTTCCGCATATTTTTTAAGTATTTCCGCCCTCGGGTCGGAAAGCGTGTAAACGGCGTGCCCCATGCCGTATACAAGCCCGGCGTGGTCGAACGTCTCCTTTTTTAGTATCTTGTCTATATAGGCGGTAACGGTGCTCTCCTTCCAGTCGGCAACGTTTTCCTTGATGTTCTGCATCATCTGCATTACTTTTATGTTTGCGCCGCCGTGTTTGGGACCCTTTAAAGAGCCCAGGGATGCCGCCATGGAGGAGTATGTGTCCGTGCCGGAAGAGGTGACTACGTGCGTGGTAAAGGTGGAGTTGTTGCCGCCGCCGTGGTCTGCGTGAAGGATAAGGGCTATGTCAAGCACCTTTGCCTCCAGGTCGGTAAATTCGCTGTCCTTTCTTAAAATGTGCAGTATGTTCTGCGCCGTGGAATATTCGGGCTTGGGCTTGTGTATTATCAGCGAACCGTCGTTGGTGCTGTAATAGCGGTAGGCGCGGTACGAATATATCGCCAGCATCGGGAACTGCGCAATCAGCTGAAGGCACTGCCTTAAAACGTTGGAAATGCTCACGTTGTCGGGGTCGGGGTCGTAGCTGTAAAGGTTTAAAACGCAGCGTGCGAGCATGTTCATCATGTCCTTGGAGGGCGACTTCATGATTATGTCGCGCACAAAGTTGCGCGGCAGCACCCTGAACTCTGCCAGCATCTCGGAAAATTGTTCAAATTCCGCCCTTGTGGGCAGCTTGCCGAACAGTAAAAGGTAGACCGTCTCTTCAAACCCGAAGCGGTTTTCGGCTATGCAGTTTTTAACAAGGTCTTTTACGTCATACCCCTGATAGCGCAGTATGCCGGGGATCTCCTTTCTCACCCCGTCCCTTTCTTCCCAGGAAGTTACTTCGGAAATTTCCGTAAGGCCGCACAGTACGCCCTTGCCGTTCTTTTCCCTCAGGCCGCGCTTTACGTCGTATTTTGCATAGAGCGCAGGCTCTATCCTGTTTGAAAGCGCGCTCTTTTCCGCAAGCTCGGAAATGGTGTAAGAGTACTTGACCAGGAGGTTTGCTTCATTAAAATCCACTATATCTGCTCCTATTCATGTATTTGCGGTAATTTTATTTATGATAGCATAAAAGCGCCGTTTTGTCAAATGAATATCCCAAAAGCCCGCCCGCGGTGAATATTTATGCGTTTTTAATGATATTTTATACATAAACGCGCCGGCGTTACATTTTTTGCGCCCGTTGTGTTTTTGCGGGCGCGCGCGCGTTTATAAATAAATATACGGATGCCGCGCGGGCATCAAAGGAGAACTTTAATATGCAGAACGTTAAACTTGTTTCCGATGGCGAAAAGCTGGTCATAGCGCTATACGGTGAGATAGATTCGGCAGTTTCGGACGATTTTTATTCTCAGGTCAGCGCCATATACAGCCACGATAAAAAGGATATAGAGTTCGATTGTTCGGCGCTCACTTTCATAGACAGTACAACGCTGGGCACGTTTGTAAAGATATTTAAACATTTAAAGCAGGACGGGCACACGTTCGCCCTTAAAAACGTGCAGCAGAGGATAAAAAAGCTCTTTCAGATATGCGCGCTCGATACCATAATGGAGATAGACTGATGAAGCAATTTTCTGTAAGGTTCGATCTTTCGGACAGTGAATTTTATACGGCGCTCAGGCTGGTCGCGGGCGCGTTCTGTTCCATTGCGGAAAAGGATGTGGACACGACTGAAGATTTCAAGGTCTGCGTCACGGAGAGTGCGCTGATGCTCAAAAACTGCGGCTTTAAGACGCTCAACGCAACGTTCAGCGCGCAGGGCGGCGTAAAGGCGGTGCTCTGCGGCGAGGGCGGCAGCCCCGCGGAGGCGGACAACGAGCTCTCTCTCGCGCTAATAGGCGCCCTTGTGGAGGAGTGCGGCATAGACGGGCACGGCGGTGTTATAAATTCGGTGACGCTTGAATTATGATGACAAATGAACAGGCAGGCGAGCTCTTCCGCGAATACCGCCGCACGGGCGATAAAAAGATACGCAACAAGCTCGTGGAAAATTACATGTACATAGCCGAGATACTTGCAAAAAAGTTTGCGGGAAGGGGCGTCGAATATGACGACCTTTTTCAGGTCGCGTCCGAAGCGCTCATTCTCGGCGTGGAAAAGTTTGACCCCGGGCTCGGCAACCAGTTTACCACCTATGTCACGCCCACGATAACCGGGATGATAAAAAATTATTTCCGCGACTATTCCCGCTCCGTGCGCCTGCCCCGCAGGATATATTCCCTTGGCGCTAAAATAAAGGAAGAGACCAACGAATACTACAAGCGCTACGGCGTAAAACCCACGGTAAAACAGCTTGCGGAAAAGCTCGGGGAGAGCGAAGAAGCCGTTATGGAGGCAATGGAGAGCCGCCATCCCGTCAGCCTGGACGGCACCGTGCAGAGCGAGGACGGCGAGGGAGTGCTCTACGACGTCATTCCCGACCCCGTGGATTCTTTTGAAAAGTTCGACGACGCCCAGTCGTTGAAGGATGAAATAAAAAAACTCACCCCCACCGAACAGCAGGTGGTGGCGCTCAGGTTCGTGCAGGGCAAATCCCAGTCGGAAGTCGGCAAGATATTGGGCGTGAGCCAGATGTTCGTGTCCCGCGCGGAACGTAAGATAGTTGAAAAATTAAAGGAAGCATTGTCGCAATGATCAGATTCAAGGTGGACAATTTAAAGAATATGAACGCCTGCCTGAAACCCTTTTTGGATTACCTGCGCAGCGTGGATGTTGACGATGACGACGTATTCGACAGCCGCCTTGTTTCCTGTGAGCTCATTTCCAACGTCTTAAAGCACCTCGGCGAAGCCGCCGATTTTGAAGGCTCGGTGAATGCCGACAACATCACTATATCGGTCACGTCGGAAAGTACGGACTGCAGTAAACTCAACGCGGGGCTGCCGGACGTCTTTTCGGAGAGCGGCAGGGGGCTCTATATCATAAAGGCGATATGCAGCCGCGTCTCTGCCGAAGGGTGCTCGGTCAAGGTGTGCATAAAGCGCCGCAAGGGCGATGACTGACGTCTGCGCGCAAGCAAACGATTTTAAAAATATCGCCGCGCTCTTTCGATGCGGTACAAAGTATAAAAAAGTAGCCGTCCGTTATATCGGGCGGCTGTTTTACGCCCTGCGGCATTACCTGTGGCGTGCGTAAGCGAGGCGTTCATTATACTAATAAAATCCACGGATAGTCCGTAGGCAAAGGGCTTTTGCCGACGGGCATCGGCAAAGCAAAACGGCAAAGTGTTTTTTACTTTTATCTCGCCAAACTTGCCTCTACGACTTGCCTCCCATTGGTAAGGGAAGAGTTATCCCGTCAACGCCCCTTGGTAAGGGGAGGAACTTGTCCCCCATGGTTTGCCTCCCATTAGTAAGAAGAGGGCTTATCTCTTTAAACTTGTTTGCTTGGTAGGGGAAGGACTTATCCCGTCAACGCCCCTTAGCAAGTGGAAGAAATTATCCCGCCAACGCCCCTTAGCAAGTGGAAGAAATTATCCCGCCAACGCCCCTTAGCAAGTGGAAGGAATCATCTCCTAAACTTGTTTCCCATAGAAAGAGTAACTATCCCGCTAAATTTGTTTCCGCTTGGGAATGGGGGGACTTATTCCGCCAACTCCTCTTGATAATGGGGGGACTTATTCCGCCAACTCCCCTTGATAATGGGGGGACTTATTCCGCCAACTCCCCTTGATAATGGGGGGACTTATTCCGCCAACTCCCCTTGGTAAGGGAGGAACTTATCCCAACTAATAGCCCCTTTGGCAAGGGAAGAATTTATCCCACCCAACTTGCCTCCCCTTGGTAAGGGGAGGCGTTATCCCTCATGATTTGCCTCCCATTAGCAAGAAGAGGGCTTATCTCCTTAAACTTGTTTCTTTGGTAAGGGAAGGTATCCAACCAACAGCCTCTTAGCAAATGGAAAAACTTATCCTGCCAACACCCCTTAGTAAAGGGGGATTTATATCAACACCCCTTAGCAGGGAGAAGAAATTATCCTGCCAACGCCCCTTGGTAAGGGGTAGGGATCATCTCCCACGACTTGCCTCCCCTTGGTAAGGGGAGGAATTAAAGGAGGGGATCGTTGCCTATCTAATATGCGCCACAATTTAAAATGCGGTCAAAGGCGTAAACGGCTTTGCCTTGCGTCCGCAAGTCTCAGCAATTTTTCGGCAAAAAATTAAGCCCCGCATAGGCGGGGCTTTTTCATAAGGTTTTAGTTGAGTAGGTTGAGCTCTTCGTATATCTTATTCATAAGACCGTCGGAGATAAGGGGACGGAACTTGCCGAGGTATATGAACAGCGTAGAGAAGAATTCCTTGTTGTCGCCGCCTATCACATAGTCGGGCATGTTGGCGTAAGGGCCGTTTATCTTTTCAAGGAACAGCTTTGCAAATTCTATCTTTTCGCTGTCGGTCAGCCTTGCAATGAAGGAGTCCGTGGGGCCGCGGTAAACTTCCTTTGCGGTGTAAACTATTTCGCCGGTCTGGTTTGCGGGAGCCGCAGGTGCCGCCGCAGCGGGAGCGGGAGCCGCAGGCGCCGCGGGTGCAGCGTATACGGGCTGAAGATATACGGGCTGAACATACTGCTGCTGGGGCTGTGCCGCATATGCGGGAGCGGGAGCAACGGCGGTATCGTCGTAGTAGGTCGCAGGCACTTCGGCATTGCTCTCCGTGCTGATCACGGGCTGATATACCGCGCACCTTATGGATGCGATTACGAGCTGTATCAC
>CALVPV010000105.1 GCA_944353935.1 uncultured Clostridia bacterium
TCGTCAATGTTGCCCTGCATGAAAGATTCTATGGAGAAGAGCGAAAGGCCTATGCGGTGGTCTGTAACCCTGCCCTGCGGGAAATTGTAGGTGCGTATGCGCTCGCTGCGGTCGCCCGTGCCGACAAGGCTCTTGCGCTGCTTATCGTACTCCGAGCGGTTGCGCGAATTGTAGTAGTCATACAGGCGGGAACGCAGCACCTTGAACGCCTTGTCCTTGTTTTTTAGCTGGCTCCTTTCGTCCTGGCAGGTGACTACTATGCCCGTGGGGAAGTGAGTTATCCTTATGGCGGTCTCGGTCTTGTTTACCTTTTGGCCGCCCGCGCCCGAGGAGCGGTATACGTCCACCCTTATATCCTCGTCACGGATCTCCACGTCCACGTCCTCCGCCTCCGGAAGCACCGCCACGGTCGCCGTAGAGGTGTGAACGCGCCCCTGAGACTCCGTTTCGGGCACGCGCTGCACGCGGTGCACGCCGCTTTCAAACTTTAAAAGTTTGTACGCGCCCTTGCCGCTGACGTTGAACACCACTTCCTTTATGCCGCCGAGCTCCGTTTCGTTGATATCCACGACCTCCGTCTTTAAGCGGTGCTTTTCGCAGTAGCCGAGGTACATTCTGTAAAGTTCTGCGGCAAAGAGCGCCGCCTCGTCGCCGCCCGCGCCGCCGCGTATTTCAACGATGCAGTTCTTTTCGTCGTTCTTGTTCTTTGGAAGGAGCAGTATTTTGAGCTCGCCTTCATAAGTTTCGAGCTGTTTTTTTAGCGACTGCTCCTCTTCGGAAAGGAGTATGCGCATTTCGGCATCCTCCTCCGTTTTGAGTGCGGCGCGCGTGTCGTCCAGCCTGCGCTCCGCCTCCGTGTATTCGGCATACTTTTCCGCCGTTTCGGCTATCTCAGCCTGCTCTTTGGCAAACTTTGTCCACGCCGCGCTGTCGGCAATGACGTCGGGGTCTGCCATCTTTTGCGAAAGGGCTAAATACTTGTTGTAAATATCCTTTAATTTTTCTAAAAAAACCATAATAAAAATACCGTTATTTAAGAATTATTTGCCGATCGGGGCGGCAATATGCCGCAATTAACGCGGTGTATTGCAAAAAAATTCAAAGCGGCGGCGCGGGCATGCCCGCGCCGCCGCGCAACATTATTTTTATTCCTCGCCGCAATTACAGAGCGGGGCAAAAACTTTATAGAAGCAAGCAAGACAAGGAGCGCGAGGAAAACTTGAGGGAGTTTACTAAAGCGTAAACGACAAAAAGTTGCCGCAGCGCGACACCGTATTGCGCCGCTTATATGAAGTTTTTAAGTTAGAAGGCTATTTTAAGGAACCTATCTTTCCCCTCCATATCCTTGATAACTATGGCATAGTCGCGCTTTTCAAACAGGCGGAGCACGTCTGCCGCCTGGTCTTCGCCGACTTCAAGGATGAGCATGCCGCCGCGGGCGATATACCTGTTGACGTCCCTTGCCAGCCTGCGGTAAAAGTCCAGGCCGTCCTCGCCGCCGTCGAGCGCTATGCGCGGTTCAAAATCCTTTACCTCCCTATCCAGGCGGGAGATCTCTTCCGAGCGGATGTAGGGCGGGTTGCACACTATGACGTTGAACCTGCCGCGTATGTTTTCAAACAGGTCGGTCTGCACAAAGTGCACCACCGCACTGTTGGCATTGGCATTCTCTTTGGCGAGCATGAGCGCCGCATCCGACACGTCCGCCGCAGTCACGGAGATGTTCTTGCCGGCACACCCCTTTGCGATGGCTATGGCAAGGCAGCCGCTGCCCGTGCACATGTCCAGCACCTTGTCGCCGTCCTCCACCGTCTTTACGGCGATCTCGGCGAGCTGTTCGGTCTCGGGACGGGGGATGAGCACCCTTTCGTCCACCTTTATTTTACAGCCGAAGAAGTCCACGTCGCCGATTATATACCACAGCGGGCGGCCGGTGAGCCTCTCCTTTACTATGCCCTCTATCTGCTTGCTCTCCGCCGCGGTGACTATGCGCTCGGATGCAAGTTCGCTGCGCTTTATGCCAAGGGTGAGCGAATATATCCACTCCGCATCGCTCTCGTCTATGCCCTTTTGGGCAAACTTCTTTTTTGTCTCCGCAAGTTTTTGCGAAAGGATGCCGCTCGTTATGAACTCCGTCTCTTCCATGGCGGGGTCGGCGTCCATTTCCAGCACCCTTTCAAACGCGGCGATGGCAACTTCCGCCATCTCTTCATCCGGTTCGCGTGTGGTGAACACCTTTTGGATGAGAAATCCGGGCGCCTTGAATATGAGCGATATCTTGCCGTTGAACTTTGCCACGAGCTTTAAAAGCTCGTAAGAGATGCCTGCGATGACTGGCAGGAGCACTATCTCTATGCCGAGTTTTGCCAAAAATTGCAGCCAGCCGCTTTGAATGCTCGCCACGCCGAGCGCCCAGTTTACAAGCGATATCACAAGGATGTTTATCGCTATGACTATAAACAAAAAGGACGTGCCGCAGCGCGGGTGCAGGCGCGAACACTTCATCACGTTTTCCACGGTGAGCGGCATGCCGCTTTCGTAACAGGTGATGGTCTTATGTTCGGCGCCGTGGTACATATACAGCCTGCGTATATCCTTTAATACGAGGATGAGCCCCAGATATGCAAAGAATATGACCAGTTTGAACACGCCCAGAAGCACGTATTCCCACGCGCTGCCGGAAAGGGAGGGCACCGCGGCTTTGAGGCCGCTGACCGCAAGGTTGGGCAGTATCAAAAAGAGCGCTATGGCAAGGGCCACGCCTATGCACACGGCTATGGTGGACACCACGGACATCAGGCTTATTTTAAACTTTTCGGCGAGCCACTTTTCAAACCTGCCCGCCTCCTCTTCCTCTCCGTAGACGGCGGCGGAGCGCATGAGCGTGCCCGTGCCCCTCACGAGGCTGGAGACCATGTTTACGACGCCGCGGACAAAGGGGATCGCGGACGCCTTTTTTACGCCCGGAGAAGTCTTCAGCCTCTTCGCCTCCACCTGGATCTGCCCGTCGGGGTCGCGCACGGCGGTCGCCATGCACGTCTTGCCCATCATCATAACGCCTTCAAGTACAGCCTGGCCGCCTATAGAACAGGATATTCGGTTTTTCTTTTTGTGAGTTTTATCAGACATAATCTATCCGCGCCCGCAAAGCGTTCCCTGCAGGCAGGGGCAAAAGCCGCCCCCAATATTCTATGCCGCGCGCGGCAATTTTAAGTAGACCGTTTAAAATGGAAAATAAGCGGCGCCAAAAAATTGGAGCCGCCATTTTGTGTTACATATTGTATCTTTTCTTGAACTTGTCTACACGGCCGCCTGTGTCAACGAGCTTCTGCTTGCCTGTAAAGAAGGGGTGGCACTTATTGCAGATATCCACCTTGAGAGTGTCAACATTCTTGGTGGTACCCGTTTTAAATGTTTCGCCGCAGGCGCATACAACCGTTACCTCATGATATTTGGGATGTATATCGGGCTTCACTTTATTCACCTCGCTAAAAGTTTCAATGCTAAATCATTATATATCATAATGCGGGGGCAGTCAAGCAAAAAAATTGATTTTACGCATTTTTATTTTTTATACTCGGATAAAGGCGCGCGCCCGCATGGCACGGCGGGGCGGTAAAAAGCCGCCCGCGCCCGGCGCTTTTGCTTTTTTTTGAATTTTAGTTGCGTTCGGCGCAAAATATGAGTATAATGAAAACAGTATCATGGATAATTGGATCTTAAAAAATGCCGCGCTCCTTGTAAACGAGCCGGTCAAAGAACAGCCCGTGGGTGCGGACGAAGTAAAGGTAAAAGTGGCGTATGTGCTCGCTTCCAACTTTGACGCCGTGCTCTATTCGGGCGAAACACACGCAAACTACCCCAAGACCATAGGCCGCTTTGCCGTGGGCAGGATAACCGAAGCGGGCAAGGACTGCTACGGCGTGGAAAAGAACATGCGCGTGCTGCTGCAGCCCGCGCGCGCCTGCGGCAACTGCCTTTACTGCAAGACGGGCAAGGGCGACAAGTGCGCCTCCCCCGCCATCGCCGGCAGGGATTTTGACGGGTTTTTGCGCGATTTTGTGGTGTGCAAATATACGGACGTCGCCCCGCTGCCCGACTCTGTGACCGACATAGAGGCGCTGTGCACGGAGGCCGTCGCGCTTGCCGAAAACGTGTACGACAAGCTGGAGCTCTCCGCAGGCAGCAGAGTAGCGGTCATAGGCAGCAACTTTGCGGGGAACATATTGGCGCAGGTACTGCAATACCACAAGCTGATACCCATAATAATAGACAATACCCCCCAGGCGCTTGAAAAGGCTCGTGCGTGCGGCATATATTACTCCTTTGCCGCCGACGAAGACCTAACCGAAAACCTTAAAGAGGCGACGAGCGGGCAGCTCTGCGACGCGGCGGTGTACACCACCTGCTCCAGGCTTGACCCCGCCCTTACGATGCGCGCCCTTGCGGACGGCAAGCGCGCCGTGCTTGCAGGCTTTGCGCCCATCAGTTTCAATATACCCGCGCGCGAATTGTGCGACAAGAACGCCACCCTGTTTTCCGCGATGAACGGCTACGGATATACCGACACCGCCATAAACCTGCTCGTGCACAAGGCGGTGAACTTTTCCGTGTTTGAAAAGGAGATACTCACCGAATTCGACCCCAACGCCGTATACAAGAGCATGGCGGACGTTACTGCCGTGCGCCGCGGAAAAATGACGATATTCAAGATGATAATATAAA
>CALVPV010000106.1 GCA_944353935.1 uncultured Clostridia bacterium
GGCCGCAGGTGGGGGTAGAGACTATCGCGCCCGCCTTTATGAATGTCTCCACGAGCCCCTCTTTTACCGCCTGAAGGTAAATTTCGTTGGTGGCAGGTATTATTATCGTGCGCACGCCCTTTTTCACGTGTTTGTTCTTTAATACCTTTGCCGCGATGCGCAGGTCGGATATCCTGCCGTTGGTGCAGCTGCCTATCACTACCTGGTCTATCTTTATGTCGCCCCATTCCTCCGGCGTCTTTGTGTTTTCGGGGAGGTGGGGGAACGCCACCGTCGGTTTGAGCGCGGAGAGGTCAATTTCGTACTCTTCGTCGTATTCGGCGTCGGCGTCCGCCATAAATATTGCAGGGCTGCGCTTAAAGCGCCCGTTCATATATTCGAGCGTCAGCGCGTCCACGGGGAATATGCCGTTCTTTGCGCCCGCCTCTATCGCCATGTTGCATACGGTGAACCTGTCGTCCATGGAGAGGTGCTTTACGCCGTCGCCGTAAAATTCCATGGATTTATACAGCGCGCCGTCCACGCCTATCATGCCTATTATGTGAAGGATGAGGTCTTTGCCGCATACGTTCTTTGCCGGCTTGCCGTGCAGCACAAATTTTATTGCCGAAGGCACCTTGAACCAGCACATGCCGGTCATCATCCCGGCAGCCATGTCGGTGGAGCCCACGCCGGTGGAAAACGCGCCCAACGCGCCGTAAGTGCAGGTGTGGCTGTCCGCGCCTATCACAAGGTCGCCCGCGCCCACGAGCCCTTTTTCGGGCAGCAAGGCGTGCTCTATGCCCATTTCGCCCACGTCAAAAAAGTTCTCTATACCCTGTTCGTCGGCAAAGTCGCGGCAGAGTTTGCACTGCTGCGCGCTCTTTATGTCCTTGTTGGGCGCAAAGTGATCCATAACGAGCGCCACTTTTTTGCCGTCGCTTACCGACTGCGCGCCCGCCTTTTTGAATTCGTTTATGGCAACGGGGCCGGTTATATCGTTTGCGAGCACAAGGTCAAGGCGGGCGTTTATAAGCTGCCCGGCTTTGACTTCTTTAAGCCCCGCGTGTGCCGCGAGTATCTTCTGCGACATTGTCATCGGCATGGCTGTCACCTCCGCATATGTACGTTCGCCCCGCTTATGTCTTGCCGCGGGGCTTGTTTTATGTCTATGCTTATGTATTTTTTTGTGGCATGCGCCGCGGAAAAACTGAGCGGCACGCGCGCTTTTTTATGCTCCTACCTGTTCGTAGCCGAGCTCTTCCGCCTCGTTAAAGCGCGGGGCGTTTTCAAAGTCTATTACGACGCTGCCCTTTGCCGCGCACGCCTTTATGCACTTGTCTGAAGAGGCGTTTTCCCTTCCGCTCACGTCGCCGTTGCGCGCAACGAGGTAATCGCTTTCCCGCCCGAGCATGCTTGCCGCAATGTTGCCTTCGCCCGAATTGAGTACGGCAAAGTCGCAGGTGGAGCTGCATATGCCTATGTTGCCCCTTTTAACGCGGCATTCCGCATTTTTGCAGTAAGCCTTGTCTATCTCCACCCTGCCGTCATGGGCTATGGCGTTGGCTATGTTTTTTACCGTTATGTCGTCTGCCGAAACATCCAGCTCGTCGGCGTTTATATGCAGGTTTTCAAACGTGGCGGAGGTTATCGCGGCCTTTATCGCGCCGCCGCGCACAATGACGTCGTTGTAGATGCCGCCGCTTATCGTCACGCTGCCGCAGTGCATATTTATGTTTGCATCGGGGACGGTGCATTCGGGGACGTATACCGTCACCGAAGGGCGCTTTATCCTGCCGAACAGCGTCTTCTTCTGCGAGATGCTCACCTTTCCGTCCCTTTCTTTAAATACGGGGCGGAAACCCTTGGAAAATTGTATAAAGAGCGCGGGCTTTTCCGTGCTCACCATCTCCATGTCTGCGTTAAAAATATCTATATCTATATGTAACACGTCGCCCTTTGCGGCGATCGTGCGAAATTTTTTTATATTCATTGAAATTATCTCCGTAAATTTTGCCGCTCCCCTGCGGCGGTGCCGCGGCACGCTGAAATTACCCGCGGTCTTTGTGTGATGCGCTCCTTTATGATGCGTTGCGCCGTGGCGCGCCCTGTGTGTTGCGGAGCTCTTATATCCCGCCGCGTCCTGCGGCGCCCCGCCGTGCCTGTCGCGGGGATACTGTCATATATATTATATAATAATTTTTTTAAAAATACAAACTTTTGTGCCGAAAGTAGCGGTATTTGCTGTTATTTTATGGCCGCGGGCGGCAAAAATGCGCCCGCGGCCCCATTAAAATTACGGTTTTTTGAGCACCGCGCCTTCGGAAGCGGACGTCACGCTCTTGCGGTAGCGCGCAAGGTAGCCGTCCACGGGTTTTACAAGAGGGGTAAAGTTTTTGCGCCTCTTTTCTATCTCTTCCTCGCTCACGCGCAGGTTTATAAGGCAGTTTTCTATGTCTATGTCTATTATGTCGCCGTCCTGCACCAGCCCTATAAGGCCGCCTGCCGCCGCTTCGGGGCATACGTGCCCTATGGCGGCGCCGCGCGTCGCGCCCGAAAATCTTCCGTCGGTTATCAGCGCGCATTCGGCTCCCAGCCCCGCGCCCACGATGGCGGAGGTGGGCGTGAGCATTTCGCGCATGCCGGGGCCGCCCACGGGGCCTTCGTAGCGTATTACGACCACGTCGCCCTTTACTATCTTGCCCGAAGATATGGCTGCCATCGCCTCTTCTTCGCTGTCAAAGCACTTTGCGGGCCCGCTGTGGCGGTACATTGCGGTGTCTACGGCGGATTTTTTCACCACCGAGCCTTCGGGCGCAAGGTTGCCCTTTAAGATGACCAGCCCGCCCGTCTTTGAATAGGGATCGGAGAGCGGGCGGATGATATCGCTGTCGTACACCTTGGCGTTTGCCACGGCGTCTGCAAGCGTCTTTCCGCTGCACGTCATAACGGAACCGTCCAAAAGTCCGCCGTCAAGCAGCTCCTTCATCACGGCGGAGATGCCGCCCGCCTCGTTGAGCTCTTCGATGTAGTGCTCGCCTGCGGGGGCAAGCCTGCACAGATTGGGCGTCTTTGCGGAGATGTCGTTCATTATGTCTATGGAGACTTTGCCCTTTAGCCCCGCCTCGTTGGCTATCGCCAAAAGGTGCAGTACGGAGTTGGTGGAAGCGCCTATCGCCATGTCCACCGTTTCGGCGTTTTTGAATGCCGCGGCGGTCATTATGTCCAGCGGGCGTATGTTTTTTTGCAAAAGCCCCATAACGGCTGCGCCCGCCTGTTTTGCAAGCGCCAGCCTCTGCGAATATACGGCGGGGATGGTGCCGTTGCCGGGCAGGGCCATGCCAAGCGCCTCGCACAGGCAGTTCATTGAATTTGCCGTGAACATTCCGGAGCACGAGCCGCACGTGGGGCAGGCGCCGCATTCAAAGTCTTTAAGCGTCTGCGCGTCTATCTTGCCGGCGTTGTAGGCCCCGACCTCTTCAAACATTGTTGAAAGCGAGGTCTTTTTGCCGTGAACGCGCCCCGCGAGCATGGGCCCGCCCGATACGAATACGGAGGGGATGTTTACCCTTGCCGCCGCCATGAGCATGCCGGGGATTATCTTGTCGCAGTTGCCTACAAACACCGCCGCCTGGAACGCGTGCGCGCGTATGAGTATTTCGGCGCTGTCGGCGATTATCTCGCGGGAGGGGAGGGAGTACCTCATCCCCGCGTGCCCCATGGCAATGCCGTCGCACACGCCTATGCTGGGCACGATGACCGGCTTGCCGCCCGCGGCTATTACGCCTTCGGACGCCGCCCTTGCGATCTCGCTTAAATGAGTGTGCCCGGGTATTATGTCGCTCTGGGCGCATATGATGCCTACGAGCGGCTTTTTCATCTCTTCGTCTGTCCAGCCGAGCGCACGCAGCAGCGAACGCTGCGAGCTCATGTTGTTGCCGGACGAAAATATATTGTTCATAGATAAATACTCCGTTTAAGCAATTAAAAATTTGCTTATTATAGCCTTAAATGTAAAGCCGACAGCCGTTGGCTTTTTACGCAATGTTTTTGGTAAACGCACGGAAAAAGATTTTGCCGTAGGCAAAAGATTTTTCGTGAACTAAAACAATTAACGTTTCAAGCAAGGTTTCCCGCAGTAAAATGCAGCGCGGTAGCCCGCGCGTTAAGCGTTTTACAAGGAATAAATCTTTGCCACGGCAAATCTAAGAATAAATTATGCCGAAACGGGACAAGGGGGAATTTACTTCACCCGTTAAGTCCCGTTACGACTTACCGTAACCTCACGGAAAAAGATTTTGCCGCAGGCAAAAGATTTTTCGTGAACTAAAACAATTAACGTTTCAAGCAAGGTTTCCCGCAGTAAAATGCAGCGCGGTAGCCCGCGCGTTAAGCGTTTTACAAGGAATAAATCTTTGCCACGGCAAATCTAAGAATAAATTATGCCGAAACGGGACAAGGGGGAATTTACTTCACCCGTTAAGTCCCGTTACGACTTACCGTAAAATCACGGAAAAAGATTTTGCCGCAGGCAAAAGATTTTTCGTGAACTTAAACAATTAACGTTTCAAGCAAGGTTTTCCGCAGGAAATTTCTAAAATAATTTTCGTCGCAAGGCGGCTATGCCGCCGCAGCAGGCCCCAATTTGCGCATACCTG
>CALVPV010000107.1 GCA_944353935.1 uncultured Clostridia bacterium
CGACATATGGGTGGACGGCGCCCACAAATCGCTGCCCGCGCTCACGCAGGGCGCAGCGGTGTTTTTGAACGACCTGCGCCTTGAAGGGGCGCTCAAGGACGGGCTGTCGGTCTTCCGCACAACGTCGCCCTCCTTCCCCGTGATGGCGTCGGTGGAATTTGCGTACAAGTACCTCTCGGCGCACCCGCAGGATATAGCTGCGGCAAAGGGCGCGCTTTCGGAGTTTAAAAAAAGGTGCCCAGACTACCGTTTTTACCCTTCGGCGGACTGGACAAAGCTGTGCCTTGACTGCGCGCCGCTCACCGCCGATTCCCGCCGCGTGGCGTCGCTCTTGGAAAAGAGCGGCATATATGCCGAATTTGCCGACGGCAGGTACCTTGTGTTTTACCTTTCTCCGGAGACGCGCGCCCGCCACTTCAAGGCGCTTGAAAGGGCGCTTGAAAGGGCGCTTAAACAGCGGGGAGTGCGCTCTTCCTACATCCCGCGCAAAAAACTGCCCGTGTTTTCGCGCGCGTACAGCTATCTGTACGCTTTGGGGCGGCCCGCGGAATACGTCCCGCTGGAGGAGAGCGCAGGCAGGATGTGCGCGGAGAACGCGGGGCTCATGCCCCCGTGCATACCCGTGGTGGCGGCGGGCGAGATGATTACCGAAGATGCCGCCGCGCTGTTAAAGAGCGGCGCTCACACGTTCGGCATAACGGACGGAAAGATAAAAGTGGTGAAGAGGAATGAAGGGCAGATTCATAACATTTGAAGGCTGTGAAGGTTCGGGCAAGAGCACGCAGATAAGGCTGCTCTCCGAAAGGCTCAAAAAGCAAGGTGTTTCCCATATAGTCACGCGCGAACCGGGCGGCAGCGACATAGCCGAACAGATAAGGAACATAATCTTAAACGGCAAAAATACCGCCATGTGCGACGAATGCGAGGCGCTCCTTTACGCGGCGGCGCGCGCCCAGCACCTGCGCGAGGTGGTGCAGCCCGCGCTAAACGGGGGCACGCTCGTGCTGTGCGACAGGTTTGTGGACTCCTCGCTCGCCTACCAGGGCTACGCAAGGGGGCTGGGGCTGGATTTCGTAAGGGAGATAAACAGCTTTGCCATGCGCGATTTCCGCCCCGATATCACGCTCTTTCTTGACATATCGCCGCGCGCCGCGTTCGAACGCAAGCACGGCGCGGACGAGGACGACCGCATGGAACAGCTCGGCATGGCGTTCCACCAAAAGGTGTACGAAGGTTACCTTAAAATCGCGGAAGCCGAGCCCGAAAGGGTGGCAAAGGTCGCCTGCAGCGGCAGCAAGTGGGAGACGGCGGAAAACATATACGCCCTTTTAAAGTCGCGCAAACTCATCTGATCTTTACATTGTTTCCTGCATAACCAAGTCAAAATAAAGCGAACCCGATCGGAAGCGGGTATCTCACCACATCTGCATCGTTAAAGCCCTTGTCAATACGTCGCTGTATTGTCTGCGGGCTTTGCCTTGCATCTGCGGCAATCTGCCCGCTTGCGATTGCTTCGCACCCTGAAAGAGCGCATTTTGCGATGAGTTGAGGCGACAGACGAAGCAGCAATACCCACAGAGGTATTGCAATGAGGATGAGCCGCAAGGCGCGCAAAAAACGCCTTTCAGGGCGGGTTCGGATTACTTTGACTTGGTTATATGCGGGTCTTTTATACGGGAGGCGGGCGTTGGAAGCTCTGATCGGACAGACAACTGCATACAAAATTTTCTGCCGCGAAGCGGAGGCGGGCAGGCTCGCCCACGCCTATATGCTCTGCTTTGAAGACGCCGACTTTCTGCGCGACGCGCTCAAAATATTCGCGCTGCGCTTCTTCGGCACCGATGCTGGCGAACGCCTGGGCGGGCAGATATTGCGCGAGGCGTATCCCGATTGCAGGATATACCCCGAACAGGGCAAAAAGTTCAATGCGGAAGCCGCCGTGGCGCTCATAGAGGACTGCGCGATGCGCCCCTCCGCAGGGGATAAAAAGCTGTATGTGATAAGCTCGTTCGAAGACTGCTCCGCAGTCGTTCAGAACAAACTTTTAAAGGTGGTGGAAGAACCGCCGGAGGGAGTGAGCTTTTTGGTGGGCGCAACCACGCTTTTGCCCGTGCTGCCCACGATACTTTCGCGCGTGCGCCTTTTGGAGGTGCCGCCGTTCACTTCGGAACAGATATATTCCGCCCTGGAGCGCATGTTGCCCGGCGGGCAGTTCAACCGCCTTGCGGCGGAAAGTTCGGGCGGCGTGTTGGGCGTCGCGGCGGCGCTCGCACGCGGGCAGTTCGGCGAAGTGCATTCCGCCGCCAAAGAGATACTGTCCGCCACGGACGCGGGCAAGGCGGGCGTAGTCGCCGCGGGATATGCCGACAGCAAACTCAAAAAACAGATAGTTGCGGAAGTGCAGCGCATGTGCCTTGAAGGGGCGCGTGCGGCGGCGTGCGGGCGGCGGGACGCGGCAGCGTCGGCGTGGAGCCTGCCCGCCCTTATAAAGGGCGCGGAAATTTACGGCGGCGCCCTGCGCGACTTAAAATTCAACGCATACTTTTCGGCGCTTTTGTACAGCGCCATGCTCGGTATGATAGAGGAGAATAATAAATGGCAAAGATTATCGGAGTAAAATTCAAAGACAGCGGCAAACTGTATTATTTTGCCCCCGGAAACGGCGAATATGCCGAAGGCAGCGGGGTAATAGTGGAGACGGCGCGCGGCGTGGAGTACGCCACGGTGTGCGTCCCCTTAAAGGAAGTGCCGGACGAAGAGCTCGTGGCGCCCTTAAAGCCCGTCCTTCGCGCGGCTACGCAAAAGGATGAAGAGACGCTCAGGGCGAACGAGGAAAAGCGCGCCCCCGCAATGAAGACCGCGGAAGAAAAGATAGCCGCCCGCGGGCTGGACATGAAGCTGGTGGACTGCGAATTCACCTTCGACGGCACAAAGGTCATATTCTACTTTACGGCGGACGGGCGCGTGGATTTCAGGGAGCTCGTAAAAGACCTGTCTTCCGTGTTCCATATAAGGATAGAGCTCAGGCAGATAGGCGTGCGCGACGAGACCAAACTTCTGGGCGGGCTCGGCCCCTGCGGCAGGGAGTGCTGCTGCGCAAGCTGTATGCCCGACTTTAAAAAGGTCTCCATAAAGATGGCAAAAAACCAGGGGCTCTCGCTCAACCCCGGCAAGATATCCGGGCTGTGCGGCAGGCTCATGTGCTGCCTCGCGTATGAAAACGACTACTACGCCGAAGCATGCAAAAAGATGCCCAAGGTGGGCGGCGAAGTCGGCACGCCCGAAGGCGCGGGCACCGTTGTCAACGTAAATATGCTCAAAATGGAGGCGAAGGTGCGCATAGACCGCGGCGACGCCACCGTATATAAGGATTTTTCCGTGGACGAGCTCAAATTCAAGCGCCGCCCCGAAAAGAAGGAAAAGGAAGAGCCTTTGGACGACGATATCAAGGATATCCTTGACTGAATGCCGCAATGTTGCAGGGCGTCGGCGCGCCTTGCAGGCATTTATTGGAACTTTTGCCGCAAAAAATGATGCTATCGGCGATAAAAAATATCGTTTTCCCCTTTACAATGCGTGCGGGGTATGATATAATAAACTCACTAAAAAGCAACTATTTCAGGAGGTACTTCATGGCACACGTAATTTCTGATGAATGCATAATGTGCGGTGCTTGCGCAGCTGTATGCCCCGTATCCGCTATATCCGAAGGTGACGGCAAGTATGTTGTCGATCCCGACGTTTGCATCGACTGCGGCGCTTGCGAAGACGGCTGCCCCACCGGCGCTATCAAAGCCGAATAACTCAAAACAAAACTCAAAGGGAAGACGGAACGGCGTTCCGCCTTCTTTTTTTTATGCAAAAAATAAGCGGGTGCTACCCAGCAACCCACCGGCGCCTCCCTTATACCCTACACCGTGTCCCCCTTGGGAAAGGGGGATATATTAAACATTTTGCCTTATTTTAAATTCAGCAAAAAATAAGGTGCAATTTAATATATATCCCTCCTTGGCGGGCTCATAAATATTCGCCCGCCCGTCCTCCCTTTTGCAAGGGAGGCACAACTGCGGAACCTTGTTCGCTTTATACGCCCATACCCTGTCCCCCTTTTGTAAAGAAGCCTCCACACCGTGTCCCCCTTTTTGTAAAGAAGCCCCCACATCTTGTCCCCCTTTTTGTAAAGAAGCCTCCACATCTTGTCCCCCTTTTGATAAAGGGGGAAAGAGGGGGTTAGACATAAAAGCGAGTTAGAACCCCTCAGACAAGTTGTCACGATTGCTCCAACTTGCCGGCTCCCTTTAAAAAGGGCGCCACGGTATGCGGTGGAATGTAAAGATAAGAACCCACCGGCGCGGCGAAGTTGCCGCGCCACCTCCCTTTAAAAAGGGAGGCAAGGGATAGTTGCCCTTTGCAAGGGGCTCACCCTACACCTTGTCCCCCTTACGCACCCCATATCTTGTCCCCCTTTTGATAAAGGACGAACGAGGCATTTCATAGCACAGCGGACACCCGCTGTGCGTGCCGAAGTGAGAT
>CALVPV010000108.1 GCA_944353935.1 uncultured Clostridia bacterium
TACTGTAAGGGATTAATACGAACCCGATTTAAAGCGTGGATATCACGGCACAGGCTGTGTTAAACCCCTTGAACGTGCCACCGGGCACGTCCTACGTGTTTCGCCTTGCCTTTGCCGCAATCTGCCCGCTTTAAATTGCCATGCACCTTTAAATAGCGCATTTTGCGGTGAGTTGGCGCAAAGAGGAGGCGGCAATACTTTTCGTATTGCAACGACGATGAACGCCAAGACATGCAAAAAGTGCATTTAAAGGCGGGTTCGTTTTATTCCCTTACAGTATAGTTTATTGTATCCGCAACGGGTGCGGCAATATCCCAAGTTTATTCAAATTTTTTATACTATAAACCTGCCCGCGGAGGACAGTATCTTTTCCGCCTGGGCGGTCATCTCTTCCAATATCTCTTTGCAGGTCTGTTCGCATTTCACCAGCCCGGCGGCTTCGCCGCACATGAACGCGCCGTTTACCTCGTCGCCCTCCGACACGGCCTTCCTCAGCGCGCCCGTGCCGTATTCGTTCAGCTGCTCGTCGGATATGGCGGGGTCTTTTTCCAGCTCCGCGAACTTGCGTGAAAAGGGCGTTTTGAGCGAGCGGACGGGGTGTCCCAGCCTTCTGCCGCTCACAATGGTGGCGGTGTCGCCCGCTTTAAGCACTTTCGCCTTGTAGTTGGGGTGTATGTTGCACTCTTTTGCCACAAGGAAGCGGGTGCCCATCTGTATGCCCTCGGCGCCGAGCATTAAAGCCGCGGCGTAGCCCCTGCCGTCGGCTATCCCGCCTGCAGCTATCACGGGTATGTCCACCGCCTGCGCCACCTGGGGCACGAGCGCCATCGTGTTGGCTTCGCCTATATGCCCGCCCGATTCGCCCCCTTCGGCTACGACGGCGGCCGCGCCGCGCTTTGCGACCATCTGCGCCAGCGCCACGGAAGCTACCACGGGTATGACCTTTATGCCCGCTTCCGTCCACTTTTTCATATAGGTGAGGGGGTTGCCCGCGCCCGTGGTCACCACGGGCACCTTTTCTTCGACTATCACGTCGGCGACTTCGGCGGCGTGCGGGCTCATCAGCATTACGTTCACGGCAAAGGGTTTATCGCACGTTTCGCGCAGTTTGCGTATTTCGGCGCGCAGCTGCTCGCCGTTCATGTTCATCCCCGCGATTATGCCCAGGCCGCCCGCGTTTGAAACTGCCGAAGCGAGCGCCGCGTCGGCGACCCACGCCATGCCGCCCTGGAATATGGGGTATTCAATGCCCAAAAGTTGGCTGATTTTTGTGTTTATCAATGTGAAACTCCTATATGCTGTTGTCTTGCGCGCATATGCCGTTGCCTTGCGCGCATATAAATATTATAATGTCGCGGGGCGGGCAAGTCAAGGAAAGTGGCGGCATTGTAATATTCTTTCATATATATTGCACGATATTTTCAATGTGTCGGCGCCGCTTTTGCTCTGCCGCCTTCAAATCGTTGACAGCGCCCCCGCCCGTATGTTATAATCTTTACATCTCAAACGCAAGAGGTTATAGATTTATGTCCGTAGGAGATGGCGACAGTAGCAGCGGCGCCTACCCACGAATGATAAAATTTAAAAGACGGATCTTTAAGGCATAGCCGGCCGGTGATAACGGGATGGTTATGTCTTTTTGCGTTTAAAATTATTTTAACGGAGGAATTATTTTAAAAGAGATGGAAGACCGACAGCATAAGCCCTGGCACGCGATGTCTTACCAAGAGGCGGAAGAGATCTTGCAGACGAGTGAAGAGGGCCTTTCTGACGAAGAGGCGGCGCGCCGCCTGGAAAAGTACGGCAGGAACGTACTGCGCGAAACAAAACCCAAGAGCATCTGGAAGATGATACTGGAGCAGGTCTCCGACATAATGGTGATAATACTGTTCATCGCCATGCTCTTTTCCGTGGTGATGTTCTTTGTGGACGGCGAGGGCCTTGCGGAAGCCGTCGTGATCCTGTGCGTCATCGTGCTCAACGCCACTGTGGGCGTCATACAGGAAAAGAAGGCGGCAGACGCGCTGGAGGCGCTCAAAAAGATGACGGCGCCCAACGCCCGCGTTTTAAGGAACGGGGAAGAGAGCATCATCCCCGCGAGCGAGCTCGTCCCCGGCGACATAGTATACCTTGAAGACGGCGCCATAGTGCCCGCCGATATCCGCATCATAAACGACAACAACATGAGCGTGCAGGAAGCGTCGCTCACGGGCGAAAGCGTTCCCGCGCCCAAGGACGGCCCCACGGTGCTGCCCGAGGACGCGCCCCTCGGCGACAGGGTGAACATGGCGTACTCTTCGTCCGTGGTCATGTACGGCAACGCCGTAGGCGTGGTCGTGGGCACAGGCATGGACACCGAAGTCGGCAAGATAGCCGACATGCTCAAAAAGCAGGACGACTTCCAGACGCCCATCAAAAAGAAGCTCAATTCCGTGGGCAAGATACTTACCGTAATAGGCCTTATCGTGTGCGTCGTCATAATGATAATAGGCTTTGCGCGCGGCGGGCGCAGCTGGCAGTCGCTCGTGCTCCTCGGCATCTCGCTCGCCATATCCA
The DNA here is from genome assembly GCA_944353935.1 of uncultured Clostridia bacterium. GTDB lineage: Bacteria > Bacillota > Clostridia > Christensenellales > Borkfalkiaceae > Coproplasma. The sequence continues at coordinate 2,557 of CALVPV010000108.1, forward strand.
TTATACCGGAAGGCCTGCCCGCCACCGCCACCATAATAATGGCGTTCGGCGTGCAGAGGATGGCAAAGAAGAACGCGCTCGTAAAGAGCCTGCCCGCCGTGGAGACGCTCGGTTCGGCGACCGTGGTGTGCTGCGACAAGACGGGCACGCTCACGCTCAACAAGATGACGGTGACGCACGTCGCCGTCGGCGCCGACTTTGAAATGGGCACCACGACGCGCACGGAGGATCTGGAAAGGAAGTATTCGCGCGCGGTATATGCCGACCTTTTGGACGGCTGCGCGCTGTGCGGCAACGCGCACTTCGACCCCGACCGCCCCGGCGAGACGATGGGCGACCCCACCGAGGGCGCGCTCATAGTGTTTGCCGATAGGTTCGGGATAAATTCGGAAGAGTATGAAGACGAACACCCCCGCCTGTTCGAACAGCCCTTCGATTCCGACAGGAAGAGGATGACCACCGTGAACAGGATGGCGGAGGGGCTCATATCCTACACAAAGGGCGCCGTGGACGAAATGCTCCCGCTGTGCACGCACATACTCACGCAGGACGGCGTGAGGGAGATGACTGACGGCGACCGCCGCAAGGTGCTGGAGCTCTGCAACAGGATGTCGTCGGAGGCGCTGCGCGTGCTCGGCTTTGCAAAGAGGCAGATAACCAAGGTGCCCGAAAACGAGACGGATAACCTGGAATTCGACATGACTTTCATAGGCGCGGTGGGCATGATAGACCCTCCACGCAAAGAAGTCATAGGCGCCGTAGAGACCTGCCACGAGGCGGGCATACGCGTAATAATGATAACGGGCGACCACAAGGTGACGGCGCTCGCCATAGCAAAACAGCTGCATATATTCCGCAAGGGCAACACCGTAATAACCGGGCCCGAGCTGGACGAAATGTCCGACGAACAGCTGGACGAGGCGGTAAAGACGTGCGTCGTGTTCGCGCGCGTGTCGCCTTCGGATAAGCTGCGCATAATAAAGTCGCTCAAGCGCACGGGCGAAGTCGCCGCGATGACGGGCGACGGCGTAAACGACAGCCCCGCTTTAAAGGAGGCGGATATAGGCGTTGCCATGGGCATAACGGGCACGGACGTCGCCAAGGATGCCGCGGACATGATACTTTTGGACGACAACTTCACCACCATAGAGCATGCCGTAAGGGAGGGGCGCCGCGTATACCGCAACATACAAAAGGTCATACAGTTCCTCGTTGCCGGCAACATATCGGAGATACTTACGCTCTTCCTCGCCTTCCTGTTCGGCTGGGAAGACCCCATACTCGCCATCCACGTGCTGCTCATCAACCTCGCCACCGACTCGCTCCCCGCGATAGCGCTCGGCGTAGACCCCGCGGACAGGAACGTGATGAAAGTCCCGCCCGTAAAGAGCGGTACGCTCTTTGAACGGGGCGTAATAATAAGGATAGTGGTGCACGGGCTGTTCATAACGGCGGCGTCGCTTTCGGCATACTGGATAGCCGAAGCCTGCTACGGCAGCGCGGACGACGGTTCAAAGCACGCCGTCGCCATGACGATGACCTTCCTCGTGCTGTCGCTCTCGCAGCTCGTACACGCCATAAACCAGCGCTCCAATTACGACAGCGTGTTCCGCCCCGGCCAGGGCCACAACAAGTTCCTGTACGGCGCCATGGCGGGCTCGCTCGCCATAGTGGCGTTCGTGGCGTTCGTTCCGGGCGTGATGGGATTCTTCAGCCTGGTATACCTTGAATGGTACCAGTACCTCATATCGCTCGCGCTCGCGCTCTTCCCGCTCGTCGCGGTGGAGGTGAGCAAGATATTCATAAGGCTGTGGCGCAAAAAGAAGGCGTCCGCAACAGACTGACGGCATACCGGACGGGAATAAAGCGAACCCGATTTAAAGCAGGCATATCGCTCTATTTACTGTGTTAAAGCCCTTG
>CALVPV010000109.1 GCA_944353935.1 uncultured Clostridia bacterium
GCAGGTCGTTCAAAAACACCGCTGCGCCCTGCGTGAGCGCGGGCAGCGATTTGTGGGCGCCGTCCACCCATATGTCGGCATAGCTCCCCGCATATCCCGCACCCTCCCCTTCAAAGGCGAGGTGGGCGCCGTGAGCGCCGTCCACGAGCAGCACCCTGCCGCAGGCGTGCATGGCTTCGGCATACTTTTCAAGCGGGGCTATATTGCCGTAGTAGTCGGGCGAAACGGCTATCATGCCTATTATATCGGGATCCCTTGCCGCGAGCGACGCCACAAGCGACGCGTCCGGGGGGAGCATCACGCCGTCCCGCTCTTCGCCCTGCACTATCACGGGTTCTATGTGCAACAGCTTGCAGGCGTTCCACACGCTCTTGTGGCTGTTCCTGGGCACTATGAGCTTGCCGCCCCTGCCGCCGACGGCGTACATCATGGCAAGGATGCCGCTCGTAGAGCCGTCCGTGGTGATATAGGCGCGCTTTGCGCCGCATATCATTGCGATATCCGACTGCGCGGCGGCAATTGGGCCGGTGGGGCCGGAGAGGTCGTCCGTATAGGAAAGTTCGGTGACGTCCCGGCTGCATATCCCCATCACCGAAGAGAGGCTGCCGCCCCCCTTATGCCCGGGAGTATGAAAGCTGACGTGCCCGCGCCTGCCCCTGTTTATACAATCCAGAATGTGGTAATTACTCATATATCAGGCGGTTCCCCTGCCCGCGCGGCTGCGCGGGCGCAAAATTGCCGTAACGGCACAGACCGTATGCCGGGTGCCGTTAAACAGCTGTCTGTTAAAAAAAAGCGGGCGGCAATGGCGCCGCCCGCTGTTCACTTTTAATTGATTGCGGCGTAACGATATTCTTTGCCTGCGGTAAAGCCGGCATTTAAGCCGTTCCCCGCACGATGCCCCTGTAAAGCGAACAGACGCTCCGCCGCCCATAAGGCTGCACGGATGCGCGCAACGCCGTATTGCGATGTTTATACAAGGGAAAAGTGAAAGCGGCGATTTGAAATTATTTTTTAAGGCGGGTTTCCCGCCCCTGCCCGGATACCCCTTGGAGAAACAAGCAAGACAAGGCGCGCGAGAAAAACCCAAGAGAGTGTACAAAGACGTACATGACCGAGGGTTGCCGCAGCGCAACGCCGTATTGCGATGTTTATACAAGGGAAAGCGGAGCGATCAGAATGTTGTTACTTTTTAGGCTTCATGGTGGGGAAGAGTATGACATCCCTTATCGTGGGGCTGTCGGTGAGCAGCATTACGAGCCTGTCCACGCCCATGCCGAGGCCGCCCGTGGGGGGAAGGCCGTATTCGAGCGCGGTTATAAAATCTTCGTCCACCTGCGCGTTGCACCCCGGCTCCTGCGCCTTTTTCTCCTTGACCTGCCTTACGAACCTCTCCTTCTGGTCGATGGGATCGTTGAGTTCGGAGAAGGCGTTGCCGAATTCCTTGGAGCATATGAAGTATTCAAAGCGCTCCGTGAATGCGGGGTCGGAGGGCTTGCGCTTTGCAAGCGGGGAATTTTCTACGGGGTAGTCGTATATTATGGTGGGCTGTACCAGCTTGTCTTCCACAAAGGCTTCGAACAGAGCGATGAGCACGTGCCCCTTGGTGGCGCGGTCGCCCTCTTCCACCTCTACGCCGAGCTCCTTTGCGGCAGCGCGCGCGGCTGCATCGTCCGCCCACTCGTCATAGTCGGCGCCGCAGTACTTTTTGACTGCCTCCTTCATGGTGTGGCGCGCCCAGGGGGCGCCCATGTCTATCTCGGTGCCCTGATAGGTTATCTTGGTAGTCCCGCACACGTTTTGCGCTATGGTGCGGTACATATCCTCTATAAGATCCATCATGCCCTTATAGTCGGTATATGCCTGGTACATCTCCACCGAAGTAAATTCGGGGTTGTGGAAGGCGTCCATGCCCTCGTTGCGAAAGATGCGGCCGACTTCGTACACGCGCTCCAGCCCGCCGACTATCAGCCTCTTTAGATACAGCTCCGTCTCTATGCGCAGGTACATGTCGATGTCCAGCGCGTTGTGGTGCGTCTTGAAGGGGCGCGCGGCGGCGCCTATTTCCAGCGTGGTCAAAACGGGGGTATCCACCTCAAGATAGCCGAGGTTGTCCAGATAGCGGCGTATTTCGCGTATTATCTGCGAACGCTTTACGAATGTGGAGCGCACTTCGGGATTGACGATGAGGTCGAGGTCGCGCTGGCGGTACTTTAAATCTATGTTTGTAAGGCCGTGCTGCTTTTCGGGCAGGGGACGGAGCGACTTGGAGAGCATCTCTATGTGGGTGCAGTGGACGGATATCTCGCCCGTCTGCGTCTTGAACACAAAGCCCTTTACGCCCACTATGTCGCCTATGTCATAGTCCTTTTTGTAGGACATATAGTCCTCTTCGCCGACGTCGTCGCGCTTTACGTATATCTGGATGAGCCCGTCGCGGTCGGATATGTGCGAAAAGGACGCCTTGCCCATTATGCGGCGGCTCATCAGCCTGCCCGCAAGGGTGACTTCCTTGCCTTCGAGCTCGTCAAAATTGTCTTTGACGGAAGCGGAGTTCGCTGTCACGGCATACTTGACCTTTTCGTAGGGGTTTTTGCCCTCCGAGCAAAGTTTTGCCAGCTTTTCCCTTCTTATTCTCGCCTGCTCGGCGAGCCTTTCCTCTTCCTCTTGTTCTGTGAGCTGAATGTTATTTTCTTCCATTGATATCCTCAATCTGTTCTAATTCAGAACCGTATAAAAGTAACGGGTTGTATGCTGACTTCCTCAGCGTTCTCACGGCTCCCTTGTGTAAAGGGAGCTGGCGACGAAGTCGGCTGAGGGATTGTTATCCCAACAACTTCCCGACCAAATTATCAATATATTCGCAAACGCCCCGAAAATTAATATTTATTTCCAAATTTGATATCCGCACAACTTTTATGCCATAACCGTTCAGATATTCTGTACGCTCATTATCATATTGTTCTGCTTGTTCCGAATAATGTTGTGAACCGTCCAGTTCTATTACTAATTTAACCTGCGCGCAATAGAAATCAACGATATATTTTCCGATTATTTTTTGGCGAATAAATTTTTGGGGATAATTGCGCAAAAAGTCATACCATAAATGCCTCTCTTCCTTAGTCATGTCTTTACGTAAAGCAGAGGCATATTTTACAAGTGATTTATTGTGAATTCTATCCACCATTTGCTTTACTGCGGAAAATACAATCCCCCCTTTACTTCCCCCCTTTACACAAGGGGGGCAAGGTATGGGTTGTTTTCTCCTTTACATAAGGGGGCAAGGTATGGGTTGTTTTCTCCTTTACACAAGGGGCTCGCGGGGACTGAACACCCCACCTTACACAAGGGGCTCGCGGGGACTGAACACCCCACCTTACACAAGGGGCTCACGGGGACAGATATCCACGTTTACGCTACAGGTTTTGACCACTTTTTCATAGTCCCATTGTAAAAAGGCAGCATTACCGTCCTTCAAACAACGGGCGTCAACTATTTGAGCAATAAGTTAAATGAGTATATACCCGACACGAACGGCGAGCCGTGCCGTACTTATTCTCCGCATGCACGGCGAGACGCCGGCGATGAAGTCGGCCGGTGTCATCTAAAGACTTCGCCTTTAAGCTATGGCGATTATCTTGAGCTTATAGGAAGAACCGTCCGGGCAGCTTACGGTGACCACGTCGCCCTGCTTGTGGCGCATGAGCGCCGAACCCACGGGGGATTCGCTGGAGATGCGGTTTTCCATTACGTCCACGTCCGTCACGGAAGTTATGGTATAAGTTTCCTTGTCGCCGAACTCTTCGTCTTCAACGGTCACCTTGCTGTCGAGATGCACATAGGAATTGTCCGAAACTTCGGCTATTATGACTGCGTTTTTTATCTGATATTCGAGCTCTGCTATCTTGCCTTCGTTGGAGCGCTGCTCCTCCCTTGCCGCGTCATATTCGGCATTTTCCGAAAGGTCGCCGTGGCTGCGCGCTTCGGCGATGCGCTCTATTATCTCGGGGCGCTTTTCCTTTACGAGGTAGTCGAGTTCCTTTTTAAGATCCTCGTAATTCTTTTGTGTCATTTCAAAATACTGGTCTGCCATAAAAAAATCCTCCTTCGCAAAAATTCACGCCGTATGGCGGCTGTAAACTTTTAGCGATCACGTTGCAAAATTTTTGCGCGCAACGGCGCGGCGACAATAAATTTTACAAACAAATAACAAAAGTGATTCCGCCCTTTTAAAGGGGAATCACGTTTAACGCATACTATTATATAATTAT
>CALVPV010000110.1 GCA_944353935.1 uncultured Clostridia bacterium
GTGCAGCCTTCGCCGCTTAGACCGATGTATCTGTTTTTGACATCCATAACGACCCCGAACCACCTGCCGCAAGGGTGACGCAAGACCGCGTAATCGGGGTTTGTCCGCCAGAGGTATTCCGGCGACGTGCCGTATTGCAGCGCCGCATATTCGAGCAGGGCAATGCGGCAGGACTGCGTTTTATTCATCATTCCGTCCGACTGTTCCATACAATAAGATTATAGTAAAACGCCGCGTTTTTTTCAAGCATTTGAACTCATCCTTTTCCACAAAAAAACAGACGCGGGCAAAGAGCAAAATTTTTAAAGCGGCGGCACTTGCATTGACTGAAAAAAATTTTTATGCTATCATATTGCTGCTAAAAAACTAATGCGGCATAAGGGGTGCCGCGGGAGAAAATCATGAACAGGCAGCCATTCAATCCCTATCTTCCGGAGGGCAAATACATGCCCGACGGCGAACCGCACGTCTTCGGGGACAGGGTATATGTATATGCAAGCCACGACAGGGCGAACGGAAAGAGATTTTGCACGGGCGACTACGAAGTTTGGTCGGCGCCGCTAAATGATTTGAGTGATTGGACGTGCAAGGGCGTATCCCTGCCCAGAAAAAACAAATTCAACAAGAGCGGATTTAAATGTATGTGGGCGCCCGACTGCGTACAGGGCAGCGACGGGAAATTTTACCTCTACTTTTGCTTCGGCTTTGAAAACCGCATATGCGTTGCGCGCAGCGACAGCCCGGACGGGCACTTTTCCCTGATAGGCTGCGTAAAACACGCCGACGGCAGGCTTTACGGCAGCGGAAAGGGCGACTTTATGTGCTTTGACCCCGCCGTCTTCCGTGACGACGACGGGAGCGTATACCTCTATTCGGGATTTGCGCCCGGCAGGCTCGTGCGCGCGGGGCTGAAGTTAAAGGGGCTCAAGAACGTCGGGGAAAGCGGCAGCCAGGTGATGAAGCTCCAAAACGACATGCTCACCCTTGACGGCGCCCCCAAACTTTGCGTCCCCGGACGAGGCGGCAGCGCCGGCACCTGTTTTGAAGGGCACGAGTTTTACGAGGCCTCCTCCATGCGCAAGATAGGCGGCAGGTATTACTACATATATTCCACTGCAAAGAGCCACGAGCTCGCCTACGCCACGGGCGACGCGCCCGACGGGCCGTTCCGCTACGGCGGCGTCATAATTTCCAACGGCGACTTCGGCATCGGGAGCGAACCCGAAAAGGCAAAGACCTATTGGGGAAACAACCACGGCTCCTTGGCATACCTTAACGGGCAATGGTACGTCTTTTACCACAAGCAGACAAACAAGACGGAGCAGTCCCGCCAGGGCTGCGCGGAGAAGATAGAGATCGCCGCCGACGGCAGCATCGCGCAGGTTGAGACGACGAGTTGCGGCTTGAACGGCGGCCCCCTTGAAGGCGAAGGGACATACCCCGCATACATAGCCTGCAATTTAAAGAGCGCGCGCGGCGCGTGCAAGTGCGCCTACGGGCCGTTCCAAAGGTGGAAATACGCGATACACCCCTGCATAACGCAGGAAGCCGGCAGGCAGTTCATTCAGAACCTGCGCCGAGGCGCCGAGGCGGACTTTAAGTATTTTGACATCAAAGGGCTCAAGGGGATAGCCGCAACGGTGCGCGACGGCGAAGGCGCGCTGGAAGTGTTTGCCGACGGAGAGCAGCACCCCTTTGCCAAGATCCCCATAAAAAAACAGGAGGAATGGACGCAGTTTAAAACCGAATGTGCCCTGCCCGACGGGGTGCACTCCCTCGCCTTCCGCTACAACGGCGAAAACTACTGCGACTTTTTGGATTTTACGCTGATAAGATGACGTTAAAACGCCCCGCGCATTTTATGCGCGGGGCAACGTTTTTATTTACAGATTTCCTTTAAAGAGGGCATCGCCGGTATGGCGCCGATACGTGAAGCTACGTGCGAAGCGACGGCATTGCCGAAGGCTATGTACTCCTTTATCTCTTCACCCGGTTCGGAGAGCTTTCCGCGCGTTATGCCGCTTTCCAGCAGCTTGTACAGCACGGCGCCCGTGAACCCGTCGCCCGCGCCCGTGGCATCGGCTAAATCGCACTTTACGGCGGGGCATGAATAAGTTGCCCCCTCTAACGTATATACCGACGCGCCGCGGTCACCGCGGGTGACGAACAGCAGCTTGACGTCGCCGCGGAACATATATTTTACCGCTGCCTCTTCGTCGTCCGTGCCTGATATTGCATACAGTTCGCGTTCGTTCACCTTTATTATGTCCGAAAGGGGCACAAATGCGTTTACCGCAGAGATGAGCTCCTCTTTATTCTTCCACAGGTTGAAGCGCAGGTTGGGGTCAAAACTTATTGCCGCCCCCGCCGCCTTTGCCCTGCGTATTGCCGCAAGGTGAGCCTTGCGCACGGGATAATCCACAAGGTCTACGCTGCCGAAGTGAAGAATATCGCCCTTTTCAAACGGGATACCCTCCACGTCCTCCTCTTCCAAAAGCATATCTGCCGAAGGGTTGCGGTAAAAGGCAAACCGAGGTTCGCCGCTGCCGTCCGTGCCGATGAATGCCAGCGCGGTATCCGCCTTGTCCGTGCGCAGGACGTACTTTATATCCACCCCGCATTCTTCAAGGGTCTTTACAAGGTAGTCGCCGAACAGGTCTTTGCCGAGTTTTGTGATCATCGCGCTCTGCGCGCCGAGCTTTGCGGCACACACGGCAACGTTTGCGGGAGCCCCGCCAGCGTTGCGCCTGTACACGCCTTCCCCGCACGGAGTAAAATCTATGAGAGCTTCGCCTATGCAGTAGAGTTTATGCAAAATGAGCCTCCTTTAAAACGGCTTTGTGCACCGTTTTTTACAGCTCAATTATATCACTATACATACGGCATGTCAAATTCGGCAGCTTTTTAACGGACAATATTTTATACGATACATAGACGGCGGCGCCCGCACTTAAAACGATACGCATAAACTTTTTTTCGGCGGGCGGCAATATGTTGTAAACAAAAGGGCGGCGTGATATAATTTAAAACGACAACGACAGGAGAATATCATGAAAAGGGCAGTCATTCTTATAAACGCATATTCGCAGCTCAAACACAGCCTAAACCAGTCGGTACGCCTAAAAGAGGAATTGCAAAAAAGGGGCGTAAAGACGGAGATACTGCACAACGATTTTTTTGCCGCGCACACGGACGGGCGGGGCGAAATCGTAAACAAACTTACGGGATACGATTTTTGCGTATACCTTGACAAGGACAAGTATACCTCTTACCTTTTGGAAAAGGCGGGGATGCGGCTGTTCAACCCGCACTCCGCCATAGAGGCGTGCGACGACAAGATGACCACCTTTGCAATCCTCTCCCAAAAAGGCATACCCATGCCCGAAACTTTGCCCGGGCTTTTATGCTACGACCCCGAAATGCCCGTAAAAAAGAGCGCGCTCGATATCGTAGAAGGCACGCTCGGCTATCCGCTCGTAATTAAGACGTGCTACGGTTCGCTGGGGGCGGGCGTATTCAAGGCAGACTGCCGCGCCGCATTGGAACAAAAGGCGGAAGAACTTAAATGCCTGCCCCACCTCTTTCAAAAATACATCGCCGCAAGCTGCGGGCGGGACATGCGCGTTATTGTTATAGGCGGAAAATGCGTGGCGGCAATGGAGCGCAAGAACAAAGATGACTTCCGTTCTAATATAGAGCTGCACGGAAAGGGCACAAAGACAGACCCGCCGGACGAAGTGAAAGCAATGTGTATAGAGGCAGCGAAGATACTCGGCTTGGACTACTGCGGCATAGACGTACTGTTCGGCGAAGGCGGCTACCTTTTATGCGAAGTCAACTCCAACGCCTTTTTCGGCGGGATAGAGTCCGTGACGGGCATAGACGTGGGCGGCATATACGCCGACTATATGTACGGCAAAATTTACAACTGAAAACATTAGCTCTATGTTTTTTAATGGTGGCGGCAATCAAGATTTTTACGCATATGCACGATAATTTCACAAAGAAATTTTTTTCCCCATTAACTTGACTTGTAAAAAATAAAGACTATAATAGTATGGCGAATAAGAAAACTTTAAAGAACCGATCAAAGGATTGATAGTTTATGCTTAACCAAGTCAAAATAAAGCGAACCCGATCGGAAGCGGGTATCTCACCACAGCTGCATCGTTAAAGCCCTTGTCAA
>CALVPV010000111.1 GCA_944353935.1 uncultured Clostridia bacterium
CGGAATGTTTCATAGTAAAGCGGACACCCGCTTTACGTATTCCGCAAGATAAGCAAACACAAATGTCAGTGTTTGCGTTGACCGTGCGAGGCGCTTATTCCTTGCGCCTTGCGAGAAAGATTGCGGCAAAGGCAAGGCAAAGCACGCAGGGCGTGCCCGGTGGCACGTTCAAATGCTTTAACGCAGCCTCTGCCGTGATATCCACGCTTTAAATCGGGTTCGTTTTATTCCCTTACAGTATAGTTTTTTTTGAAAAATTATATTTGATGGTTGCGCCGCGCTTGGCGCAATGCAATACGGTGAACATATGGCAGAAAAATATTACATCACTACGGCTATAACCTATACTTCGGGCAAGCCCCACATCGGCAACACTTACGAAATAATCCTCGCCGACGCGCTGGCGCGGTTTGCGCGCGCGCAGGGCAGGGAAGTATTCTTTATGACGGGCACGGACGAACACGGGCAGAAGATAGAGTTAAAGGCGGCGGAAAAGGGCGTCAGCCCCAAACAGTTCGTGGACGGCGTCGCAGAAGGCATCAAAAAGATATGGGGCGGCATGGACGTCTGCTACGACAAGTTCATCCGCACTACCGACCCCGAGCACGAGCGCGCCGTTCAAAAGATATTCAAAAAATTTGTTGAAAGCGGCGACATATACAAGAGCGAGTACGAGGGCATGTATTGCACCCCTTGCGAAAGTTTTTGGACGGAGAGCCAGCTTGTAAACGGCAGGTGCCCCGACTGCGGAAGGGAGGTCAAGCCCGCCAAGGAAGAGGCGTACTTTTTTAAAATGGGCAAGTATGCCTCCCGCCTGGTGCACCATATCTGCACACACCCGGATTTTATTACCCCCGTTTCGCGCAAGCACGAAATGCTCAACAACTTTTTGCTGGACGACGAATTTATCGGCAAGAGCGACGAAGAGCTTGCTTGCGCCGCGCAAAACGGCACTTTAAAGACCAAACTCCAGGATCTGTGCGTATCGCGCACGTCGTTCAAATGGGGCATCCCCGTGGACTTCGATAAAAAGCACGTCGTCTACGTCTGGCTGGACGCGCTCGCAAACTATATAACGGGCATAGGGTACGATCCCGACGGGCCCTCCGAACAGTTCAAAAAATTGTGGCCGGCAGACCTGCACGTCGTGGGCAAGGATATAATAAGGTTCCACGTCATCTACTGGCCGATATTCCTTATGGCGCTCGGTCTGCCTCTTCCCAAGCGCATATTCGGCCACCCCTGGCTGTTGCAGGGCGGCGACAAGATGTCTAAATCCAAGGGCAACGTCATCTATGCCGACGACCTTGCCGGCATATTCGGCACGGACGCCGTGCGCTACTTCGTGCTGCACGAAATGCCCTTCGACCAGGACGGCACCATAACGTGGGAGCTCGTATGCGAAAGGAACAATTCCGACCTTGCAAACGTTTTGGGCAACCTTGTAAAGCGCACCGTGGCAATGACCAACCAGTACTTCGGCGGCACGGCAAGGCGCACGGGCGTTTTGGGCGAAACGGACGCGGACTTTGCGTCGGCTATGGACGGCACCTACAAAAAGGTGGCGGACAAGATGGCGGAATACAGGGTGGCGGACGCGCTGGACGCGCTCTGGTCGCTCTTCCGCCGCGCAAACAAGTTCATAGACGAAACCACCCCCTGGCTGCTCGCCAAGGACGAAGGTGCAAAGGACAGGCTCTCTCAGGTGCTGTACAGCCTTTTGCGCTCGCTTGAGATAGGCGCCGACATCCTGCACGCCTTTATGCCGTCCACCGCGGAAAAGATACTTGCGGAGATAGGGGCGGAGCTTTCTTCGCCGGCGGCTCTCCCCGCAAGGGAAGAATACCGCGTCAGCGCGGAGCCCGTCACTCTCTTCAACCGTATAAAATTTACAGATATCCAACCCGCTATCGAAAAAATAATGCAGTTGCAGCGTGAACAGGCGGCTCCCGCCGCAGAAGAGCAGCAGGCGCCCTTGATAACAATAGACGACTTTGCTAAGGTGCGCATGCAGGTGGGCACGGTAGTCGCGTGCGAGGCAGTAAAAAAGAGCAAACTTTTGCACGAGACGATAGATATCGGCGGCAAGACGATATCGGTATTGAGCGGCATAGCCAAGCACTACACCGCGGAAGAGATGGTGGGCAAGAAGGTGGTGGTCGTGACCAACCTTCCGCCCAGGGAGATGAAGGGCATATTAAGCGAGGGCATGGTCGTCTGCGCAGAGGCGCCGGACGGCACCCTTTCGCTCGTCGTGCCGGAAAAGGACGTGCCCTCTGGGAGCGTGCTTTCGTGAGCGTGCGCTATATAGACGTGCACTGCCACCTCACGGGCGGCGAATACGGCGATATCGGCGCGCTTGTTGCCGGGCTGGAAGGGCTCGGCGTAAAAAAGGTCATAACCGCGGGGTTCGACGCCGCGTCTTCGCTTTTGGGCAGAGAGCTTGCGGAAAAGTACGCGGCGGTGTATTTCACCGCGGGATTGCACCCCACGGAGCTCAAAAAGTGCGGCGAGGGCGACCTGGATACGATACGCGGGCTCTTGGAGCACCCCAAGTGCGTCGCCCTCGGCGAAATAGGGCTGGACTATCACTACGACGATACGGACAAGCCCCTTCAGCATAAGTTCTTTGACATTCAGCTGAAAATGGCGGAGGAATGCGGTCTGCCCGTGCAGATACACAGCCGCGATTGCGCGGAGGACATGCTTGCCTTTTTAAAGGAACATGCCGGGTGCTTAAAACACGGGGCGCTGCTCCACTGTTATTCGCACTCGCCTGAGATGGCGGCTGAATTTGAAAAGCTCGGCGTAAGTTTTTCCTTTGGCGGCACGTCCACCTACAAGGGGAGCAAGCGCGCAAGAAGGGCTATCGCGGCTCTCCCCCTTTCAAGGCTGCTTTCAGAGACGGACAGCCCCTATCTTCCGCCCGCGTCAAAGTACGGCACTTTCCCCAATACACCCGCAAGTATCCCCGAAATAACTGCAAATATTGCGGCAATAAGGGGGGGGGATGTGTCCGTTGTGGCGGACGCGTTGTGGGGCAACGCCCATGCGCTCTTTAAAAAGCTGCATAACGCAAATTGAAGGGCGTCATATATTTTACCGCGGCAGGCTCTTTGCGCCTGCCGTAAAAGTGGTGAGACGATGGAAGAAAACAAGGTGCGCGAAATACTTGCCTCCCGCGGCTTTAAATTCAAAAAACAGTTCGGGCAGAACTTTATAACGGATACAAACCTGCTCTCCTCCATTGTCGAAGGCGCCGGGGTGAACGGCGACAGCACCGTCGTGGAGATAGGCTGCGGCGCGGGCACGCTCACAAAGGCGCTCTCGGAGCGGGCAAAAAAGGTCGTCGCGTTTGAAGTGGACCGCGACCTGCAGCCCGTGCTCGCCGTGACGCTTGCGGGCGCAGACAATACGGAGGTCGTTTTCCGCGACTTTTTAAAGGTGGATATGCGCGAGTTCGAAGCCTCGCTGCCGCCCTATATAGTCGTGGCGAACCTGCCGTACTATATAACCACGCCGCTCGTGATGAAATTTATGGAAGAGAGCGCAAAGTGCCTTTCGCTCACCGTCATGGTGCAGGAAGAGGTGGCGGAGCGCTTCTGCGCAAGCGCCGGCACGCCCGAATACGGCGCCGTCACCGCAAACATCGCGCTGCGCGGCGTGTGCCGCATCATAAAAAGGGTGTCGCGCAATATGTTCACTCCCCGCCCCAATGTGGACAGCGCCGTCGTGCGCATAGACATCAAAGAGGGCAACATCGCGGTAAAGGACGCCGCGCTGTACAAAAAGGTAGTGCGTGCGGCATTTTCTTCCCGCAGGAAGACGCTTGAAAATAACCTGATGCAGGCGTTCAGGCTCGGGCGGGAAGAGGTGCAAAGGGTGCTCTCCGGCTGCGGCGTGCAGCCCATGGCGCGCGGGGAAGAGCTCTCCCCGCAGACCTTCGCCGCGCTTGCGGACAGCTTTTTATCCTGCGGGATAAAATAAAACAGCGGCATATATGCCTTAAATAATGTGCTTAACGCGCCGCGTGCGCCGCCCTATGGCGGCAGCACGCGGCGCGCCTTTTTCCAAGATTGACG
>CALVPV010000112.1 GCA_944353935.1 uncultured Clostridia bacterium
CGCTCTTCTTTTTCGGCACGGATAAGCGCACGCTTTAAAAAACATTTTACGCCGCCGCAGGTAATCTGCGGCGGCGTACGTTTGTATAGCGAAAATCCTCGGATAGTCCGGGGATTCGGTAATGGTCTTTTGCCGATGTGTAAAAAAAGGTTTATGAGCAACGAACGGATAAGCTCCCTTGCGTAAAGGGTATACCTCACACCTTGCCCTTGTGTAAATGGGATGCCTCACACCGTGCCCCTTGCGTAAAGGAGGGAATACCTCACACCTTGCCCCCCTTGTGTAAAGGGGATGTCACTACGCCGTGCCCCTTGCGTAAATGGTGGAATACCTCACACCTTGCCCCTTGCGTAAAAAGGGGGGGGGATACCTCACACCTTGCCCCCTTGTGTAAAGGGGATGTCACTACGCCGTGCCCCTTGCGTAAATGGTGGAATACCTCACACCTTGCCCCCCTTGTGTAAAGGGGGGAATTAAAGGGGGGATTGTAATAATTGCGTATGCCGGCGGTGCATTCAGAATTATAGGTCGCTTTGGTAACGACAAACGATCCTTAAGCCGGCTCCCTTTATTTTACACAAGAGAGCCTGTGGCGCGGAAATAAAGCCCGCAAGGCAGGCGTGTTACTTTTCGCAGAGGCGGCATACCTATTGCGCTTTCGGCGGGGCGGCGCGTAAAAAGTCGCTTTTTTTCAGCTTTTTTGCAAACGGTGCATTTTGCGTCGCCCGCCCTTTCATATGCGGTTTAAAATTGACAGTCGCCGCAATATAATATATAATCGATATATATTTTAAGTGATCGATATATATTTTTCGGAGTTGTAATTTTAAGTGGAAATCAACGAAACGCCCGCATCCGGCGAAGAGGAGGATGCAGCCGCGCACAACGGCGGCGCGGAGGAATGCGGGGACGCGCCCGCGCGGGAAGGGGATGTGCCCGCCGCGCAGCCCGCCGATTTAAGGCAGGATACTGTAAATACCGTTCTTCCCCCCAAAAAAAAGCGCAGGTGGATATGGAACCTTGTGCTCGTTGCCATAATAGCGCTCGGGCTGTGGGGATTGTTCGGCATATCCGGTGAGATAACGGACGGCGAGGGCATGACCTTTTCGGAGGCGATGTCTAAAATAAACGCCCCGGGCGCGGTGTTGCTTGCAGCGGTGGTGCTCGGCGTCATGGTGGTAGACTGCCTCAAATTCTGTTTTGTCAACAAGGCCGTCATAGGCAGGGTGCGCCCCGCCGTTGCCATAAAGACCAGCTTTTTGGGCAAGTTTTACGATAACATCACGCCCTTTGCCACGGGCGGGCAGCCGATGCAGATATACTACATGACCACAAAGGGGGTCAACGTATCGCTCTCTTCCGCCGTGGTGCTCATCCGCTATTTCGGCAGCATATTCGCGTTCACTTTTTTGGGCGCGCTGTTTATGATACTCGGCGTATGCTTCGGCGCGCTGGACGGCAATCAGTCGGGCACGCTGATACAGGTGGTGGGCTGGGTAGGACTTGGCGTAAACCTCATACTGCCCACGTTCATAGCTTTCTTTGTATTCTTCCCCAAACTTGCAAACAGGTGCACCACGTGGTTCATAAACGTAGGCGTAAAGCTGCATATAGTAAAGAACAAAGAAAGGGTGATGGCAAAGGCGCTTAAAATAATAGACGACTTTGTATCTTCGTTTAAAATAATAATCAAAAAACCGCTGTGGCTCGTGCTCTTTCTGTTGTGCTGCTTTGCGGAAAACTTTCTCACCTTCTCGGTGCCGTATTTTGTGATGAACGCCTTTTCCTGCGAGCTGGACGGCATGTTCATAGCCGTCATATCGCTCAACGTGTTCGCTACGTTCGGCGTGTCGTTCATACCCACGCCGGGCAATACGGGCGTGGTGGAGGGCATGGGCGTCCTTGCATTCCGCACGGTCGCGGGGGCGACGCTCGCGTGGTCGGTGCTGTTCTGGCGCTTTGCGGTGTACTATATCTACATCATAATAGGCATCGTGATGACGGTGGTAGACCTAATAGTAAAGAACGTGAAGTCTGCAAGGCGCGGGCAGTGAAAAAACGCTTTGAATTTATCTGAAATGAAAAATATAATCCTCGGGATAGACGCGTGGTATCCGCAGGTGGACGGCGTGACGAACACCGTGCTGAACTACTGCGCGCGGCTTAAAAAATTAAATTACGGCTGTAATATCATAGCGCCCTCTTACGGGCGCAATGCCGATCTGCGCGGCTTACGGCTGGGACAGGGCGGTGGCGGACGCCGCCGCGGAATATCGCCGCATCATATCGGACTATTCGCAAAAAAACAAATAGAATCGCGGGTGCAGTGCTGCGCCTCCGCGATGGGAGCGTAGCATGAAAAAGAACATTCTCCTTGCCGTGGACGCATGGTACCCGCAGATGGGCGGGCCCAATGTGGTGGTGGCAAATTACCTGAAATACCTTTCGGAAAATAACGAGGTAACGGCATGCGTCCCTTCCTACGGTAAAAGGACGGACGGCGCCGTGGACGCCGAAACGGGGGTGCCCGTCATGCACGTGCGTTCGGTATACATACCCATAGGCGGCTTCCGCAACTGCATGCCCGGGCTGGACGGAGCCCTTCGCCAAAGGGCAAAACAGGCAGACCTGTTCCACGCCCATTCGCCGTTTGCCCTGGGAAATTATTTTGCCGACGCGGCAAAAAAATATGGCAAACCCTCTGTCCTCACCTTTCATACCAAGTTCAAAGACGAATTTATGCGCTACACCCGTTCAAAGGTGTGCACGGCGATAATGATGTCGCGCATAATGGGCGTGATAAACAAGACGCAGTATGTGTGGACGGTGAGCAACGGCGCCGCGCAGACGCTGCGCGAATACGGCTATAAGGGTGATATAACGGTCATACGCAACGGTACCGATATGTCGGTGCCCGAAGACGCCCCGTCGCTTTTAGAGCAGGTAAACAAAAAGTACGGCCTCGGTGACGAGGAAAACGTCCTGCTCTTTGTGGGGCGCGTCGTGCAGACAAAGAATCTGGCGCTCGCCTTCCGCGCGCTCAAACTGTTAAAGCCCCGCCTTTCCTTTAAATTCGTCGTGGTTGGCGACGGCGAGGGGATGAAGTCCTATAAAGCCATGTGTGAAGAGCTCGGCATTGCAGACAGGGTGCTGTTTGTAGGCGAAGTGACCGACAGGCACTTTTTAAAGGCATTCTACCTGCGCGCAGACCTGTTTGTGTTCCCGTCGCAGTTCGATACCGCTTCGCTCTGCCCTATAGAGGCTGCGGCGTTCGGCTTGCCCACTCTTTTGGTGCAGGACAGCCCCACTTCGGAGATAATTAAGGACGGGTTCAGCGGCTACGCCGTCCCCGACGATGAAAACGAGTGGGCGGAAAGGATATATGCCGCCCTTAGCGACAGGCCTGCCCTTTCTGCCGTGCGCGAAAACTGCCGCCGCTACGTGTACCGCAGCTGGAAGGATGTGGTGGAAGAGGCGGAAAGGAAGTATGAAGAAATTTTGGGCAAATAAATTGCCCGCGTTTAAAGCGCCCCGTCGGGGCGTTTTTTTTATATTAACGGGCATTGCGGCAATCGCGCCCCATTTGAAGGGCAACTATGCCTTGCCCCTTTAATTCCACCATATATAAGGGGCAATGCCCTCAGTCTTGCCTCCCTTGCCAAATGGCAATTTTGTCTATCCCCCCTTAATTCCCTCTTTGTCAAAAGGGGGACAAGGTGTGGGGCGTAAAGGAGGGACAATTATTGGTGTGTAGGGGCAACGTGCCTTAATCTTGCCTCCCTTTTTAAAGGGAGGTGGCGCGGCCGTACGGGCGCGACGGTGGGTTATATGGGGGCAACGTTCCGCAATTGTGCCTCCCTTGCTAAAGGGAGGACGGGCGGACGAATGTTTATGAGTCCGCCAAGGTGGGATATATATTAAATTGCACCGCATACCGTGGCGCCCTTTTTAAAGGGAGCCGGCAAGTTGGCGCAATCGCGACAACTTGTCTGAGGGTTTCTAACCCCCTTTATTTCCCCCTTTATCAAAAGGGGGACAAGGTGTGGGGCGTAAAGGAGGG
>CALVPV010000113.1 GCA_944353935.1 uncultured Clostridia bacterium
CTCACTTCGGCACGCACAGCGGGTGTCCGCTGTGCTATGAAATGCCTCGTTCGTCCCTTTACAAAAGGGGGACAAGAATTGGCGTGTAAGGGGGACAAATATAGAGTAATCCCTTTAAATGGAGACAAGTATGGGGATAGCCATCCCGTTCAAAAAAGCAAGGCAATAGAAATATCCCATTCAAAAGCAGATAAGGCACATAAAAGAGGGCAATAAAAAAGCCCCTTTAATAAGAGGGGCATACAGCACGGCATAGCAAAAAAAAATTTGTGTGCGGCGCGGAAAATCCCGCGCCGCACACAATCTTTAAGGAGAGATTTACGCAATGACCGCCACATATGGCGGGGGTAATCACATTTATGCGGCTGCACGCACCGACTTTACGCGGCCGCGCACACCGCCTGCGGAAGGGCTGCTTTTACGGCACGCCGCTCCGCCATACTGCCGGGCGGATTTTCCTCCGCGCCGGTAAAAAATTTTATTATTCTATCTCTATATTGTGTGAAGGGAGCTGCTTGGGCTGGCTCTTGGGAACGGTGAGCGTGAGCATACCGTTATCGTACTTTGCCTTTACGTTCTCCCTCTCTATATCCTCGCCCACATAGTAGCTGCGGCTGCAGGATACGCTGCACTCCTTGCGGAGGTATTTGCCGTCTTTATCCTCTTCCTTGGTGCTTTTTTCCGCACTCACGGTGAGGTAGCCGTTTTCAAGCGATATCTTTATGTCCTTTTTGTCAAAGCCGGGCATTTCAACGTCCAGCTGATAGCCGCCGTCCGTCTCTTTTATATCGGTGCGCATGGAATCGGCCCTGTCGTCGTAGAACACCGGCTTAAAGAAGTCGTCGAACACGTCAAAGAAGGGGTCGCGGTTGTAATTTCTTTTCTGGATATAATTTTTCATAATATTTTCTCCTTTAAATTTATTTTTAAAGGATCGGGTCACAAGCCTTGATTCTTTTTTCACTTTAATTATAACACCGCCGCAAACATTTAAAACGCACTTGCAAAAATTTTTTTACGAATAATTGAAATGCCCGCATAGTGCAAAATGCGGGCGCCGCCGCGCTTTAACTTTTAGCGCGGCGGCGCCCGCAGAACACAGAGAGCGCATGCTCATTTTTTTGAAGACGAGTTTTTTATGGCGCTGTCCCGGTTTAATATGACGTCGCAGACGTCTATCGCGGAGCGCACCTTTTCCTCCGCGGCGGCGATGCCTTCGCCCTCTTCCTGCTCCCTTTTGCCGTACTTGTAGGGCGCGATATCTTCGCGCGCGCCTTCAAGAAGGGAGGATATCTTGCCCAAGTCGGAATACCTCTCCTTTTCGGCGAGCATGGCGGCGGTGTACGCAAGGTTGTCCGCCGTATACAGCGCGCGGGCGGCGCGCTTTACGAACTGCATGCGGTTTTCCGCGGGGGAAGACAGTTCCTGCACCTCGGCAAGCAGCCCTTCGAGCTTCTTTTTGAGTTCCGTATGGCGGGGCAGGCGGGTGCGCTTGCGTATGAACAGCAGTATGAGCACGCTGACGACTATTACTATGCCGTATGCGATATACTGTATGGCGAGCTCCCACCCGTCCGACGCCTGCGCACTGCGGGCGCCGTCTGCCGCGAGCAATAAAAATTCAGTCATCCCTGCCCTCCTTTGCGCCCAGCACGTTGACGTCCACCTTCCTTGCCGAAGGCTCCGCGCCTAACTGCTTTACGGCGGCATATATTATGTCCTTTACGGCGAGTTTTGCCTCCGAATAGGACTGCACCGCCGCCCACGCGTATGCCGTGCAGCGGACGGTGGATTCGCCGAAGCTGTCGAACGCCACGGACGGAGCGGGCGACGCCAGGACGACGCCGTTTTTGCCCAGCTCCTCCAGGATGCGCCCGCGCACCGCGGAGGCGTCGGCGTTATAAGAGATGTAAAAGGACAGCTCCACGCGCCTTAGCGGCATATTGCTTTCGTTGACCAGCGTCTCGGAGAGCACGTCGCTGTTGGGGATTATGACCTCTTCATTGTTGAAGGTGAGTATCTTGGTGTTGAACAGGCGGATGTCCTGAACGGTGCCCTCCTGCCCGTTTATTATTATCGTATCGCCCTTTTTGAACGGCTTGGTGAATATGATTATAACGCCGTTTGCAAGGCTGGCAAGGCTGTCTTTAAGGGCGAGCGCCACCGCAAGGGCGACTGCCGAAAAGGCGGCGATGATGCCCGCCGTGGACACGCCGAGGGAGCTTACGACCACGACGACGAGCGCGATATACAGCACCACCGTTATCACGGAGATGACAAAGGTAGCGGCGGCGTTGTCCAGCTTGCTCTTAAGCGTCACGCGGCGGGTTATCAGCCCCACCGCCTTTACAACGACCAGGCCGAGCAGCGCGAACGCCACGGTGCGGACTATGACCAGCCCGCCTTCATAGGCAAAGTCGGAAAAGAAATCTTTCACCGCACGGAAAAATTCTTCCACTGTTTACTCCTTTTGCCGCGCGTGGCGCGGCAGTTGTTTGTACAAGACATATAATGTGCATTGCCGCCGCATATTAAGCGGCCGCGCAATATTTAACCGAGCCAAAGCATCCGGATCCGCCCGAAAAGGCAGTTTGTTTGCCGCTTTACACGCGGCGGGCGTTGTGGTATACTGACTGTATGAACAAAAAGTTACTTGCTAAAATAAACGCCGCGGATTCGGCGGACACGGAGGAACGCCTGCTTTTAAGCCTCGGCTTTGTCCCCTTTAAAGAGGGCGACATTGCGGGGCTATCCCCCATGGCGATATACAAGGCGCGCGGCATGCGCACGGGCAGGAAGAAAAAGGCGGACGGCACCTATACGAGGCTGTACGCCTACGCTTCGCCCGAAGGCGCAGAGGGCTTTCTGTTCGCCGTCATAAACGCCGAAAAAAAGCTGCACGCGTTAAAATTTGCCCCTCTGTATTACAGGATATACTTTAAAAGAGGGGAATGACCGCGCCATATGTGCGGGGCAATTTTATCGTGCGCCCGCTCAGCCGTTCAGCCCGAGGGCGCGCAGAACGTTTTGCGCGGGAGCAAGGCTTTCAAAATAGACGTTGCACGCCGCCTTTAATTCAGCGGCATCGGGCTTGCCGCCTTCGTCCCTGACGCCGGCGACGTTATACCCCGCCCGCGCCGCGGTGAGCGCGGCGTGAGGGGAATCTTCAAACACCCAGCTGCCTTTTTTTGTGCCGCCGAAGCTCTTTAAGGCGGCGTCATACACGGCGGCGCTTTCGCGCTTGCCCGCGCCCACCTCTCCGCATGTGAAAAATTCGCGGATATACCCGTTCCAGCCCAGCCTGTCCAGGGCGCTTTGAACAAGGTAACGGTCGGTCGCGGTGGCGACGGACATCGGTATGCCGCACGCATGGAGAGCGGCAAGCAACTCATCCGCCCCCTCCTTGGGGCGGATATAATTTTTATAGAACTCCTCCATCACCCCGTTTATCCCCTCGGCGATGTTTTCCGCACTCTCGGGGACGGGATAGTGCTCCTTTATGTACCGCGCCGCGGCAGCCTTTGTGAGCGGAAGTATTATATCCGCAAGGCTTTCATCGGCATATATGCCGTATCTTTCAAGGTAGATGACTCCCGCCCTGCGCCACAGGCCCATGGAATCGAGCAGGGTGCCGTCCAGATCGAATATCACTCCTTCCATAACTTTCCTCGCATGTTTATTACCGCATTATTTTACAGCCTGCACGGCTTTTTTGGCAAGCGAATGAGCGCCGAACGAAAAAAATTTATTGCTTGCCGCGTCGGTGGGTTATATGGGGCAACGTTCCGCAATTGTGCCCCCTTGCTAAAGGGTCTATCCCTTGCCTCCCTTTTTAAAGGGAGGTGGCGCGGCACATCGCCGCGACGGTAGGTTATATGGGGCAATGTTCCGCGATTGCTCCTCCCTTGCTAAAGGGAGGATGGGCGGACGATTTTTATGAGGCCGCCAAGGTGGGATATATATATATATTAAATTGCACCATATGCCGTGGCGCCCTTTTTAAAGGGAGCCGGCAAGTTGGAGCTATAGCGACAACTT
>CALVPV010000114.1 GCA_944353935.1 uncultured Clostridia bacterium
CAGGAACTCGGCCTTGACGTCAACTTTGCCAAGCGTGCGGGGTTGCTGCACGATATAGGCAAGGCGGTCGATCACGAGCAGGAGGGCACGCACATCCGCCTCGGCGCAGACCTTGCAAAGAAGTATAAAGAGAATGCCAACATCGTCAATGCGATAGAAGCGCATCACGGCGACGTAGAGCCCAAGACGGTAGAAGCCGTGCTCGTGGCTGCGGCGGACGCCATTTCCGGCGCAAGGCCCGGCGCGAGAAGGGAGACGGGAACCAACTATGTAAAGCGCCTTGAAAAGCTCGAAGAGATAGCGTCCGGATTCAACGGCGTGGACAAGAGCTACGCCATCCAGGCGGGCAGAGAGGTGCGCGTAATAGTCAAGCCCGAACAGATAGACGACGCCCAGGCTCTCTTCCTTGCAAAGGATATCGCAAAGAAGATAGAGGCCGAGCTCGAATATCCCGGTCAGATAAAGGTAAACGTCATCCGCGAATTCAGAAGCGTGGAGTATGCAAAATAAATGTATTCAAAAAATGCGGAGGCGTCAACGCCTCCGCATTTTTCCGGATTGCGCCCCGCGGCAAGTCTGCCGCGGGGCGCAATCAATTATTTTATAAAGAAATAGAAACTGAGAGTGAATATCGGGATGTTTAGCGCTATTATGCAGGGGATGACCACTTTGGCAAGCACGTCGGTAGTCACAGACCAGTTCACTTCAAGTATAACTGCAAAGAGCAGGATTATGCAAATCAGTAAAACTGTTATTATGCACGCCGTTGTGATGTATCTGAGGCTGGTTGGCTTTCTTATGTGGCTGCCGTATCTTGCGCCGAACAGAATGCCGCATACGAGCACGGTGGATACGCCGAGCGCGAGTATAACAATGGGGTAGGCGATGCCCACATTGAGCTCCGTGCGGAACAGGAGGGTGAGCGTAAATTCAAGCAGCATTATCACGCCGACTATCAAAGAGCATTTAAACAGCGTTGCGCCCTTGTCGTATGTGGACTGCCTTGCGCTGCCCGCGGCAAACGCTTCGTCCGAGGTGCTTATTTTAAGTCCGTCGGATGCCGCTTTTTTGCTTGCGTCAAAGTAGTTGTACCTTGGCTGCGGCGAGGGGACGGGCTGCGGCGCCTGTTCCTCTGCCTGCGGCTGCGCAACATATTGCGGCTGCGTGTATGCCGCCTGTGCGGGTGCGGGCGCGGGGGCAGGTTCGGTATTTTTAAGCGCGTTGTCGAACAGCTTGTCTATAAGGTTCTTGTAGTCGCGCTCCTGTTCGGGGCGTGCATTGTATATGAGCTTGCTCGTGTCGATGCTGTCGGCATACGGCGTTTCGTCCGGCTGCTTTTTATCGTCGTCCGCTATAAGTTTAAGGTAGTTTTCGTGTACCTTTCTTCTTGCCTCCTCTTCGGCGGATCTGCCGAGCTGCGACGTGTATGCGTTGCGCTCGTAGGCGCCGCCGTCGTAGGTATTATTTCCGCTGCGGATATAGCTCTGTTCTTCAAATCTGTTTGCGGAGGGAGAGGGCTCGCCGTAAGCCGGCTGTTCGGCATAGAAAGAAGTCTGCGCCTCCGTTGCGGAAGACGCGCGGTCGGCGTATTCGCCGCTCTGTCCGCAGCCTGGTTGAACGGGAATGTCTTCGCGCGCGTCCGCAGCCTGCACATCCTGCGGCTGAATGTCGTCTTGCGGCTGTAAAGTTTCGGCATCCGCTGTCTGTTCGGCAGTATCGTCGTTATCGGCGGCAGTTTCTCCGCCGGAAGGAGCTGCGCCGTCATTATCGGCATCTTCCTCCGGCTGCTCCTCTTTTTCTTTATCCTGCTGCCTTTCTTCGCTGTATGTGGAACCGCTGTGAAATTTATCTTCGGAATAGGAGAGGGAAGTTTCGGTGCCCGCGCTGTAAGAGATATCTTCCTCGTCTGGCTGCCCGTCTTTATCTTCATTTTTGCTTTCGTCCGCCTCTTTGGCGGCGGAGGGATCATCTATGTAGACGGTGTCCGACCGGCTCTCCACGGTGTAGCTGCGCGCTTCAAGCATGGGCACGCCGTTCCTGTTTTCTGCGGAGTGAGAGTCGTCCGCCTCTTCGCCCTCGGTATGTACGACGGGCACGCGCGATGTAGCCTGTTTTAGGATCTTAAAATCCACGGGAGTGGGGGCGGGCTGATCGAAGTCGAAGTTGCGGTCGGAAATAAGGCTGTCGATGACCGTCCTTGAATATTCCCATTCCGCCTGGTTGTGTTCGGTTATCTCCCTGCCGCTGTCGGTCAGCCTGAAATATTTGCGCCTGCCCCCGGCAGAAACTTCGTCCGTCTTCCAGTATGCCTGGATGTAGCCCTGATTTTCCAGCCTCTTTAAAGCGCTGTAAAGGGTGGGCTGTTTTAAAGTGTACTGCCCGTGGCTCTTTTCGTTTATTTCGTTTATTATCTCGTAGCCGTATTTGTCCCTGTCGTACAGAGAGCGGAGGATTATCGTGTTGATGTGACCCCTTATAAGATCTGCGCTTATGGAACTTTTGGCTTCAAATTCTTCGGTATTTTCGTTTTTCTTATCTTTTTCTTCTTCCATGGCGTTTTTCTCCGAAATTATGGTTTTATTATAACAAAATATAAGTAAAATGTCAATGGTATGAAATTATTTATAGTACTATGTCAAACATAATTTATATTTTGCCCGCCGTTCGCGTCGGTGTTGACGGTATATTTTGCCTTTCAAACATTAGACTTTTTTTTATCCGGGTGGTATAATTAAAAAGATTATAAGAGGTGTGTCAATGTACAGAAATATACGCGACTATGAAATAAGATACACGGACGTGGACTTTAAAGACGAACTCAAACTTTCGTCGCTGATGTCTATGCTGGAGGAGTCGGCATGCTGTTCGGCGGACGAGCTCGGCTTCGGCTACGACGATATCTCGCCGCGCGGGATCGGGTTCATACTTGCCAACTGGTACATAGAGGTCGCCCGCCCCATAAAACTCGGGGAAAGGCTCACCGTGCATACATGGCCGATGAAGCCCAAGACCACTATCTTTTTCAGGGAATTTGAAGTGTATTCGGGCGAAGAGAAGGTGTGTGCCGCCACAACGCGTTGGTGTATGGTGGATATCAAAACTTTTGCCGTGCTTCCCACGAGCGCTTTTTTTGAAAACGATACGCGGGAATACAACGATTGCCGTGCCCTGGAATTCAATTCATGGAGGCTTGCGCCCGTGAATGACGGCGTAAAGAGTTACGTAAAGGCCGTCTCCGCGTCGGATTACGACCATTATTTTCACGTCAACAATACAAAGTATGCCGATATCTGCCTCGATGCGTTCACCGTGGATGAACTCGCGGGGCGCAGCATAGAGAACGTTCAGATAACCTATGTAAAGCAGTGCAAATTCGGCGAGGCGCTGGAAATCTACAGGCGGGACGACGGCGACCTTTCTTACCTTGAAGGCAGGGTGGGCGATGAAGCGCGCGTTCGGTTCAAAATAAAGTTCAGAAGAATATAATTTTTGCCCGCAACGGCTTTGCCGCGGCGGGCATTTCAGCGCCGCAGGCGCCTTTGCGTGGAGGTGTACGCATGCAAAAATATGAATATACCCTCATAAAGAGCAGGCGTAAGACGTACTCCATAAAAGTCACGGAGAACAACGACATAATCGTGCGTGCGCCTGAGGGCACCACGCAGCGCGCCGTTGAAAACATCCTTGCCGAAAAGCACGCCTGGATAGAGAGGGCGCTTGCCTTCAACAGGGCAAACAGTCTTGCGGCTGACGAAGTTAAAAATTATTCGAGTGCCTACGTCGGCGGTCGGCTCATGCCCGTGATAAGGGGAACGCGTAATTTTATAGATGCCTCCGGCGTCCATGTTACCGGTGTTTCCGGCTTTTACAGGGCGTATGTAAATACTCTCGGCGGCGCCTTTATGGAG
>CALVPV010000115.1 GCA_944353935.1 uncultured Clostridia bacterium
TTGATTTCTATCGGATACAATTTTCCGTCGCGGTAAAACAGTAAGTCAACTTCCTGCCCGTCGGTATTGCGGAAAAAATATAAATCGGGTTGCTTTCCGGCGTTATAATATGATTTAAGTATTTCGCTTACGATAAATGTTTCATAAATGCTGCCCGCCATTGCGCCGTTTGCCAGCGTTTCGGGTGTCAGCCAGCGGCAGAGATAGCAAACAAGGCCGGTGTCCGTAAAGTATACTTTCGGCGTCTTGATGACGCGTTTATTGATATTTAAAGAGAACGGTTGCAAAAGATAGATTATGTTGGACGCCTGCAGAATGGAGAGCCAGCGCTTTACCGTTTTACCGTCAACGCCGACGTCCCGCGCGAGGGATGCGGCGTTCAACAGTTCTCCCGTTCGGCTCGCAAGGGCGGTCATAAATTGCGTAAAAGCGAGCGTATCGCCTACGGAGCCGAGCTGTTTGACGTCGCGTTCGATATACGTATTCACATAGGCGGCATAATATTGTTCCCAATCCATGTTTTCGTTGGAGTATAGTTCGGGCATACTGCCGCGGTGTATCCTTTCCCACAGGTTCTGAATGGAGGGAGCCGTTTTAGGGCGGCGCGCAAGAAGATAATCCGATGTAGGCAAAAAAGGGAGGTCGAACGGGTCTTCATATATCTCTCTGTCGGAAAGTCCGAGCATATCTATAATGCCTATCCGCCCGGCAAGGCTTTCGCTTACGCCTTTCATGAGTGCATATTTTTGTGAACCCGTAAGGATATACATGCCGGCGCGGCGGTCGGAGTCGATCATGTATTTCAGTACCGAAAAACATTCGGGGGCGCGCTGCACCTCGTCAATGATGAGCGGAAAGCCGTGCAGCTTGAAAAATTCAACCGGATCTTGCCTTAAACTCAATAGTTGCAGCGGGTTATCCAGCGTGACGTTAGGGATATTTTTGAATTTGTTGAGAAGAAGTGTGCTCTTCCCGACTTGCCGCGGTCCGGTGATCAGTACGGCGGGGAAAGCCGAAAAAGATTTTTCGATCGTCTTTTCTATATGCCTTGCGATGTACATAATTCACCTCGTTTTTCCGTTAATACGGAATACGACTCCATTATAACGGAAAAATAACTGTTTGTCAATAGGGATAAGTATATGCCCGCCGCACATTGTCACGAATAATGCCTAAGGGCGGGATATGGGCAAAACGGGTTACGTTTTATTTTTTGCGGCATGAACGGCTTTGCGGCTGCCGTCGCTTTTTAAATATACATAAATTTTCAGGCTTTTTTTCTTTTGACCATTGAATTTTCACGCTGTTCAATATATAATAAAGTTGCGGCGCGGCATATTTAAGCGGCGCATACGCAAAATAAAATGTGCGGTGTATGCCGCATGACCGTTTAAAGGAGGACACAATGACGCAGAGAGACAGGGCATATGCCGCCGAAGAGCGGTACTACCTCTCCTCCCCGCAGGATGCCGCGCGGCTCCTCGGTGCGGATACGCAAAACGGCCTTTCGGAGGAAGAGGCCGCCCGCAGGCTGCAAAAGTTCGGCGCAAACGCCTTTGAAAAGCAGAGAAAAAAGAGCATGGCAAGGCTCATACTTTCGCAGCTCAAGGACGTCTCTGCGATAATACTTATAATAGCCGCCGCGCTCAGCCTCACCATGGCGATAATAGAGTGGGAGGGGCCGCAGAGCCTTATAGAGCCCTTTGTTGTGTTCGCCATAATTATTATGAACGTCATTCTCGCCGTCACGCAGGAGCGCAGCGCGGAGAACGCGTTAGAGGCACTCTCTTCGCTCGCCTCGCCCTCTTGCCGGGTATTGCGCGGGGGAGAGGTGCGCTCCGCAGAGCCTGCCGAGCTCGTCCCCGGCGACGTGATAATTTTAAGGACGGGCGACCTTGTGCCCGCAGACGCAAGGCTGATATCTTGTGAAAGCCTCGCCGCAGACGAATCTTCGCTCACGGGCGAAAGCGTGCCCGCGGAAAAGGATGCCCTTGCCATACTCCCCAATGAATGCGCCCTCGGCGACAGGGCGAACTGCGTCTTTTCCGGCTGCCTGATAACCTCCGGCAAGGGCACGGCGGTAGTCGCGCGCACGGGTATGGATACAGAGATGGGCAAGATAGCGCGCTTCCTTTCGGAGACAAAGCAGCGCAAGACCACGCTGCAGGTGCGCCTTGACAAGGTGGGCAAGGTGATAAGCGGGCTTGCCATAGTCGCCGCCGTGATAATGTTCGTGGTGGGGCTGTTCGTGTACGGGCACGACGTCACGGAGATGCTCATGGTAGCCGTCACGCTGGCGGTTGCCGCGGTGCCGGAGACGCTCTCCCTCATAGTCACGCTCACCCTTGCGTACGGCGCCAAAAAGATGGCTAAAAAGAATGCACTCGTGCGGCAGATGCAGGCAGTGGAGACGCTGGGCAGCACGTCGGTCATCTGTTCGGACAAGACGGGCACGCTCACCATGAATAAAATGGCGGTAAAGCGCCTGTGGGTATACGGCGGGCTGCCCGCCGCCGATACCGACGAGTTCGACGAGGGGCAAAACGAGCTGCTTTTAAAGATGTGCCTTGCATGTTCGGCAACTATCGGCAGGGACGAAGCCGGCGGCACCAGGATATTCGGCGACCCCACGGAGACGGCAATAGTGTCGCTCGCCGTGCAAAAGGGCATAGACTACGCCAACCTCGATTTGATGTACAAGAAGGTGGCGGAGATACCCTTCTCTTCCGCAAGGAAGATGATGACAAACGTATACGAGACGGAGGGAGGCTACCTCGTGCTCACAAAGGGCGCGTTCGACAGGCTGCCCTTCGACCGCTCCGACCACAACTTCATGCACGTGTTGGAAGTGGTGCACGATTCGTTTGCGAAGGACGCGCTGCGCGTCATCGCGCTCGCCTCCAAGGTGGTAACGGAGCTCCCGGAAGATCTGTCCTTGCTGGAGAGCGGGCTTACATTCAACGGCTTTGCCGGCATAATAGACCCGCCCCGCCCGGAGGCGGCCGCCGCAATAGCAAGGGCGCGTGCCGCGGGCATACGCACCGTAATGATAACGGGCGACCATGCGCAGACGGCGGGCGCCATAGCGCGCGAACTTGGCATAGTCGCCGCCAATGAAGGCGTGATAACGGGCAAGGAGCTGGCACGGCTCACGGACGAACAGCTTGCGGATTCCATAGAGTTCTATTCGGTATACGCCCGCGTTTCGCCCGAAGATAAGATACGCATCGTCGGGGCGTGGCAGGCGCGCGGCGAGGTAGTCGCCATGACGGGCGACGGCGTGAACGACGCCCCTGCGCTAAAGGCGGCGGACGTGGGCATCGCCATGGGCAAGAACGGCACGGAAGTATCCAAGAGCGCGGCAAAGATGATATTGACGGACGACAGGTTCTCCACCATAATAGACGCGGTGGAAGAGGGGCGCAACATCTTTTCCAATATAAGAAAGCTCGTCTACTTTTTGCTGGTGTGCAACATCTCGGAGATAGCCGTGATGCTCTTTGCGCAGTTTTTAAACTGGCCGCTCCCGCTCACGCCCGTCATGCTGCTCATAATAAACGTGCTGGGCGACGGCATCCCCGGGCTCGCCCTTGCCAAGGAGCAGTCGGACAGGCGCATAATGAACCGAAAGCCCATCGCGCGGGAAGAGAGCTTTTTCGGCGGCGGGCTGATGGAAGTTATAATAAAGCAGATAGTCGTGTTTGCGGCGGTCACGCTCGTTGGCTTCTATATAGGCAGCAATGCAAAATTTGCGGGCGCCGCCGCCTCGGTGGAGGTTGGCAGGGCTATGGCGTTTTTAATAACGGGCTGGACGTCCATACTGCACGTTTTAACGGTGCGCAGCCGCAGCATGCTGTATAAGTACCGCATAAG
>CALVPV010000116.1 GCA_944353935.1 uncultured Clostridia bacterium
TTCACTTTCCGTCCTTGAATTTTATCTCGCGCGGGGGCGAATAGTTTGCCCTGCTGCGCGAACGCTTTTTTTCGACTATGTAATACACGGGCTCGGGGCGATTGCCGGGTTCCGCCTTTTTTTTGGGCTTTTTATCCTTTTCGTCCCCCTTGTCGTCCTCCGGGGCGTCCTGCTGTCTCCCGCGCACGCTTTTAAGCCCTATCCACGCCAGCTTTACGACGTGCACAACGGCAAAACACGCAAAAAAGAGTATTGCAAGGTAAAGTAATCCTATTGCTTTCATACATAAAATTATATTTGCCGCCGCCGCGTATATTTTGCCGTTTTAACGTGCATAATGACTTAAAAGGTAAATTATGGAAAGTGTATCCGATAATTTGAACGGCGGCGTGATCACCGCGCAGGAACGGCAGGAATTTGAAGAATTCAAGCATATGAAGAGGGTGGCGGAGGCGCGCTCCGTGATAAGCAGGCTGGAACTCTCGTTCGAACGGCCGGCGCATGAACGGGCGGCACTGCGCGCGGCGGTAAACGATGCCGCCCGCCTTCGCCTCGGCGGGATATGCGTCGCGCCCTGCCTTGTAAAACAGTGTGCGTCGCTGCGCGGAGAGGGCTGTACGGCGGCAGTCGTGGCGTGCCTTTCATGGTGGGGCGGCACGGATACGGCCGATGTAAAGGTAAGGCAGATAAAGCGCGCCGTGCGCGACGGCGCCTCCGCGGCAGAGGTGACCGCGCCCGTCCCCGCCGTAAAGGAGGGAGGGTGGAACTACATCCGCCGCGAACTTAAAAAGCTCGTGCGCGCGGCAAAGCGCATATCGTTCAGGCTCAACGTGGAGGCGCCCCTTCTCACGGAGCAGGAGCTATCCAGGCTGTGTTCGCTAGCGTGCGAATGCGGCGTGCCCTGCGTGCGCACGGCGAGCGGGGCGTTCGGCAGCGGCGCGGACGAACAGGATCTCGAAGTGATACGCTGCGCGGTAAAGGAGCGCGCGCACATAAAGGCGGACGGTGCCGAAATGCCCGGCAGGGTGGCTGCCCTGTTTGAACACGGCGCCGACATAGTCGGCAGCTCGGACGCCGTAGCCCTTGCCCGCGCGGTGCTTGCCGCCGCCGACGGCTGAACGGCGAGGCAAACTTTAAAAGCATGTATGCGAACGGCCGCCGCGCACAAAAAGTGCGCGGCGGCCGTCCAAGTTTTTATTTAGGAGTAGTGTAGTCGTAAAATGTTCAGCCGTTGGCGCGCACCGTCTTTCCGGCGGGCTTTTTATCCGCGGCGGCATGTTCCCTTCTTCTGTCTTTGCCGGTAAAGAATATTCCCAGCGAGCCGGGCCCCACGTGTGCGCCGCTCACTATGTCAAAGTATTCTATCGTTATGTCCTCGGCGCCCATCTCCCTCACCATATCGGCAAGGGCGTCGGCCTCTTCGCGGCAGCCGCAGTGGCTTATGGCAACAGTCTTTGCCTCGGGGAACACGGCGTAAGATTTATAGCAGTCGGCAAGCTCGGCAACGGACTTCTTTCTTCCGCGCACCTTTCCGCACATGGATATCCTGCCGTTGCCGTCCGCCTTTAATATGGGCTTTATGTTCAGTATAGTCCCCGCTATCGCCACCGCGCTCGATATCCTTCCGCCCCTTTTAAGGTATTTAAGGTCTGCCACGGTGAAGTAAGAGTTGAGCCTGAACTTGTTGTTTTCCAGCCATTTGCGGCAGGTCTCTATGTCCTCGCCCATGGCGCGCAGCCTTGCGGCGTTTACCGCAAGCATTCCCTCGCCGAAGCCGGAATTTGCGGAATCGACTATATATATCCTGCGTTCGGGGTACTTTTCTTTAAGCGAGCGCGCCGCAAGTTCCGCCTGGTGGTGGGTGCCGCTCACCTGCGAAGATATCGTTATCATCAGCACGTCCCTGCCGCTTTTAAGCGCGCGTTCAAATTCCTCTTCCAGCCTCTCGCAGGTTATAAGTGAGGTGGATACGGCGGCGCCGCGCCCCATTGCGTCGTAAAATTCCTTCGCGTCGTCGGAAAATGCCCTACCGTTTTTATAGCACACCACTTCGCGCCCGTCGCACGTGCATACGTAAGATATAACTTTGATGTTGCCTTCGGCTATCATCTCTTCCGTAAGGTTGGCGGAAGAATCTGCAAAAATTTCAAAATCCAAAATGTTGCCTCCGTTAAAGTGCGGCGTGCGCCGCGTGTGAACATCCGGCATTGCCGCCTCTGTTTGACCGGCATTGCCGCCGTCTTTATTTACAATTAAATTATATACCTGCGCGCCAAAAAATACACCCTATTTCCGCGCCCCGTCAATCTACAAAAAAATTATCGCGCTAAACGGCAAAAAAGCTGCACTCTACTGCAAAAATTTCACACTCTACTCACGGTAGAATTGCCTTTTTTTGTTGATTTAAACGGCAAAATATGGTAAAATTGGCTTATGAACGAACAGGACGACATAAAAGAGATAATTGCCGAAAATCTTTTGCGCTTCCGCACGCAGGCAAATCTCACCCAGGCGCAGCTTGCCGAAATGCTCAATTATTCGGATAAGGCGGTGTCCAAGTGGGAGAGGGGGGAATCGATCCCCGATATCCGCGTGCTTATGCAGATAGCCGGCATCTACAACATAAAGCTCGACGATCTTGTAACGCGCCCTGCGGAAAAGGCGGTAAGGCCCGTGCTCCACAAGCGCAAAAAGCGCATGCTCATAACGCTGCTCTCGTTTGCGCTCGTATGGTTCATAGCCACGGGCATATTTGTCATACTTTCGTATATCCCCGACCTTGAGCACGAGTATCTGTCCTTCGTGTGCGCGGCGTTCGCGTCTTCGGTGGTGCTCACCGTATTTTCCGCAGTGTGGGGGACGAGGGC
The DNA here is from genome assembly GCA_944353935.1 of uncultured Clostridia bacterium. Taxonomy (GTDB): domain Bacteria; phylum Bacillota; class Clostridia; order Christensenellales; family Borkfalkiaceae; genus Coproplasma. The sequence continues at coordinate 2,868 of CALVPV010000116.1, forward strand.
TACGAATGCCGTCACCTGTTCGCTGATACTGTGGACGCTCGCCACCATGATATTTGAATTTATGCGCCTTTTCACCTCGGTGCCTAATATCTGGCTGATGTTTGTGGCGGCTTCGCCCTTCCAGGTGCTCATAATACTTTGGTTCGTATTCAGAAAGGTCAAGTGAGTCACTTTTTAAACGTAAAAACAACCCCTCGGTCATAACGCGCCGCGCCCGTACGGTATAATAACTGTATGGAGCAGTGCATCGATATCCCTGAAGGCTGCGCGGCGGATGCGCACGGCCTGTCGCGCGCAGCTGTAAAGCTGTGCGCTCTGTTTTTAAGGGCGGGGGCGTCGCCGATATACGTCCGTTGGGCGGCAAAGAGGTTTTGTTCCGCCTTCGGCGGGGAGGGAAGGGCATATATCCTGCCGCTCGGCGTGCAGGTTTGCGTGTATCTCGGCGGCATTTGCTGCCGATCGGCATGCGCGTACTCCCGCGGGACAGACCTCGCGCTCTACAAAAAGTGCTGCAAAGCGCTCGCTTCTGCGGAGAGCGGCGCGGCGTTTTATGATGTCTATCGCGGCATATGTGCGGACGAATGCCGCAGCTGTGCAGGGTACCGCCTTGCCGGGGCTGCACTTGCAAGCGGGGCGTTCTGCCTGTTTTTCGGCGGTGCGGCAGCCGAATGTGTAACCGCGGCGCTATCCGGCGTGCTCGTCGCCGCGCCTCGGTGCGTGTGGCGGCATGGCGTCGCCGCCCGCATACTGTCCCCGATTTGCGGCGGGCTGTTGTGTCTGTTGTGTTATGTGATTTTTAACTCTTTGGGGCAGCGCTTTTTCCTTTCTGCGGCGGTATTGGGCGGGATAATGCCGCTCATACCCGGGTTGGGGGTGTGTTTTGCGCTGTGCGACATGCTCTGCGGCGACTTTTTGGGCGGGGGATACAGGCTGCTGTCCGCCCTTGCGCGCGCGGCTGCCGTATCCGCGGCGTTTGCGTTGTTTCCCGTCCTTGCGGGATG
>CALVPV010000117.1 GCA_944353935.1 uncultured Clostridia bacterium
TATGTTTGAATTAAACGATTTTTGCTCTATTAAGATAGGCGTTGCTTCCCCCGAAAAAATAAGGGAACTTTCCAGGGGCGAAGTAACCAAGCCCGAAACGATAAATTACAGGACCCAGAAACCCGAACGCGACGGCCTTTTCTGCGAAAGGATATTCGGCCCGATGAAGGACTGGGAATGCCACTGCGGCAAGTACAAGCGCATACGCTATAAGGGCGTCATATGCGAAAAGTGCGGCGTAGAGGTCACCCGCTCCAAGGTAAGGCGCGAGCGCATGGGCCACATAGAGCTCGCCGCGCCCGTATCGCACATCTGGTACTTCCGCGGCGTGCCTTCAAGGATAGGCCTCGTGCTCGACATGAGCCCCAAGGCGCTCGAACAGGTCATATACTTTGCCGCATACGTGGTAGTCGATCCCGGTTCGGTGCCCATCCTCGAATACAAGCAGGTCATAACCGACAAGGAACTTGCCGAAGTGGAAGAAAAGTATGGCGACAGCTCCGTCACCGGGCTCAAAGTGGGCATGGGTGCGGAGGCCATACGCGAACTTTTGATGGCGGTAGACCTTGAAAAGGAATGCGCCGAATGCAAGCAGATAATAGAAAATAACCAGGCAGGGCAAAAGAGGGTAAAGGCGGTAAAGCGCATAGAGATACTTGAAGCCTTCCGCAAAAACAACCAGCGCCCCGAATGGATGGTGCTCACCGTCCTGCCCGTGCTTCCCCCCGAACTCAGGCCGATGGTGCAGCTGGACGGCGGCAGGTTTGCCTCTTCCGACCTCAACGACCTCTATCGCAGGGTCATAAACCGCAACAACAGGCTCAAGAGGATGATGGAGCTCGGCGCTCCCGACATGATAGTAAAGAACGAAAAGCGCATGCTGCAGGAGGCGGTGGACGCCCTCATAGACAACGGCAGGCGCGGCAAGCCGCTCGCAGGCCCCTCCAACAGGGAACTCAAGTCCCTTTCCGGCATGCTCCGCGGCAAGCAGGGGCGTTTCCGCCAGAACCTTTTGGGCAAGCGCGTAGACTATTCCGGCCGTTCGGTCATAGTCGTAGGCCCCGAACTCAAGCTCTACCAGTGCGGCCTTCCCAAGGAGATGGCAATAGAGCTGTTCAAGCCCTTTGTGATGAAGAGGCTGGTCGAAAGCGGCCAGTGCCACAATATAAAGAGCGCAAAGCGCACCGTGGAAAAGGCAAAGCCCTTTGTATGGGACGTCCTTGAAGACGTCATAAAGGAACACCCCGTCCTTTTGAACCGCGCGCCCACGCTGCACAGGCTGTCCATACAGGCGTTCGAGCCCGTGCTCATAGAGGGCCGCGCCATCAAGATCCATCCCCTTGTATGTACGGCGTTCAACGCCGACTTCGACGGCGACCAGATGGCAGTCCACGTTCCCCTTTCCATAGAGGCGCAGGCGGAGGCGAGGTTTTTGATGCTCTCCTCCAACAACATCTTAAAGCTGTCCGACGGCAAGCCCGTTATGCAGCCCTCGCAGGACATGGTAATGGGCGCATATTACCTCACCATCGTCAGGCGCGAAGAGGGCAAGTTCTACCGCTGGAGCGGCGACAGGTATGTTGAGTGCAAAGAGGGCGAAGAGGGTGCCGAAAAGTACGTGCCCGGCGCGTATATCTCCGAAGACGAAGCGCTCATGGCATACCAGACAAAGTATGTCCACATGCAGGACGAGATCTACGTCCGCAGGACTGTGACCATAGACGACGAAAAGTCGCCCTATAACGGCGAGACCGTGACGGGCACCGTAAAGACTACCGTCGGCAGGATAATATTCAACAACGAAATGCCTCAGGACCTCGGTTTTGTGGCAAGAAAGCAAAAAGAGGATTACCTCAAATACGAAATATCTTACGACTTCCTCGGCGACAACGTGGCTGTGGGCAAAAAGCAGCTCGGCAAGATAGTTGAACGCTGCTTCAAGACGGGCGGTGCGCCCAGGGCGGCAGACGTGCTGGACAAGATAAAGACGCTCGGCTACAAATACTCCACGATAGGCGCCATCACCACGTCGGTATTCGACATGCACATCCCCGACGAAAAGAAGCAGATAGTGTCCGATACCGAACAGAAGGTGTTCCAGATAGAGCGCAAGTACCAGCGCGGCCTTCTGCGCGAAGAGGAGCGCTACAATGCCGTAATAAAGGCGTGGGACGATGCTACCGACTCCGTGACCGACGCATTGAAGAAGTCGCTCGATAAGTTCAATCCCATATGGATGATGGCTAACTCGGGTGCGCGCGGCTCCATCGACCAGATGAAGCAGCTTTCGGGCATGCGCGGCCTTATGGTTAACCCCCAGGGTAAAAAGATAGAAGTTCCCGTTAAGTCCTGCTTCAGGCAGGGGCTCTCCGTTCTCGAATACTTCATCTCCTCGCACGGCGGCCGCAAGGGCCTTGCCGATACGGCGCTCAAGACTGCCGACTCCGGCTATCTCACCCGCCGCCTCGTAGACGTCTCTCAGGACGTGATCGTGCGTGAAGAGGACTGCATGGCGGGCTCCAAAAAGCCCCGCGGCATGATAGTCAAGGCAATAATAGGCCCCAACGGCGAAGTCATCGAAGGGCTTGAAGACAGGATCCAGGGCAGGTTCGTGGCGGAGGACGTAAAGGACAAGGACGGCAACGTCATAATCGGCCAGAACGGCTTCGTCACCGACGAAATAGCCAAAAAGATAGTAAACGCCGGCATAGAGCAGGTCTCCATCCGCTCCGTATTCAGCTGCAATTCGCGCTACGGCGTATGCGCAAAGTGCTACGGCAAGAACATGGCGACCAACACCCCCGTGCAGGTGGGCGAAGCGGTGGGCGTAATAGCCGCCCAGTCCATAGGCGAACCCGGCACCCAGCTCACGATGCGTACCTTCCATACGGGCGGTATAGCCGCCACGGGCGACATCACCCAGGGTCTTCCCCGCGTAGAAGAGCTCTTTGAAGCGCGCAAGCCCAAGGGCTGCTCCACGCTGTGCGAAGTTTCGGGCGTCGTTTCCATAGACGACAGCGACAACTTGAAGCACATCATCGTGCGCGACAGCGTCACGGGCGAAGTCAAAAAGGAATATACGCTGCCCTTCAATGCCGAACTCAAAGTCAAGAGCGGCGAAAGGGTGGAACCGGGCACCGTCCTCAACGCGGGCTCGGTATATCCCCAGGATATTTTGCGCATCTCCGGCGTAAAGGGCGTTCAGGACTATATCCTTGAACAGGTACAGTCGGTATACCGTTCGCAGGGCGTTGACATCAACGACAAGCACGTTGAGATAATAGTGCGCCAGATGCTCAGAAAGGTAAGGATAGAGAGCGCGGGCTCCACCGACCTTCTCCCCGGCGAAACGGTGGATATGTTCGCCGTTGAAGAGGCAAACCAGAAGGCGATAGAAAACGGCGGCACCCCCGCACTGCAAAAGCGCGTACTGCTCGGCATAACCAAGGCTGCCCTGTCTACCGATTCCTTCCTTTCGGCGGCATCCTTCCAGGAGACGGCGCGCGTGCTCACCGACGCTGCCATCAAAAACAAGGTCGATCCGCTCATCGGCCTCAAGGAAAACGTCATCATAGGCAAGCTCATCCCCGCGGGCACGGGCGTAAAGGAGTACAAGAACATGTCTCCCGTCATAAACCCCGGCTACAACAGTGTTGTAAATAATCCCGCGGAAGAGATCATAAACAAGTAAACAAAATAAAACGGGGCCCCTTTTAAAGCGGCTCCGTTTTTGCGCCCTTTGGCGATCGGGCGGCATATATGCCCTGAATAACGCAAGCGGCCGGCATGCGAGCCGACCGCTTTTG
>CALVPV010000118.1 GCA_944353935.1 uncultured Clostridia bacterium
TGCATGTGTTAAGCACGCCGCCAGCGTTCATCCTGAGCCAGAATCAAACTCTTGAGTTGATTGGTATAAAACCGATTCTTAAAGATTTAAGAACCGAGGCTCTATCTCGACTAAATTAGTCATTATCTTTGCTGACTTTGCTTTGTGGTACTAATGTACTTCAAAGTTATTGACAGAAACTTCTCTTTAAATCCGAAAGAATTTAAAGAAATTCATTTCCTTCTATTCAATTTTTAAACTGCGTTACTGCAACTTCGTTGCATTGCTCTTTTGAGAGAGCTCATCTATCATATCACATTTGACTTTTATTTGTCAAGCGATTTTAAGAAGTTTTTTTCAGATTTTTTTGAGCCGTTTGAACTCGTCTTATCCGAAGGCTTGCGCCCTTCTCTTCTTTGAAAAGCTTTCTCTTGAACAGAGCTTTTCTAAGATATCACATCGACATTTATTTGTCAACTGTTTTTCAGAAGTTTTTTCAGAAATTTTTTAAGGTTTTTGCGGTGTGCCAAACAGCCCCGCAGTACCCGGCTTTTTATAGCCAGAACCCCTTTATTTACTGAACTTCCGCAAGATGTTCTCCCTGCGACAGCTCATCTAAGATATCACGTATGGGAGGCATTTGTCAAAATAAAAACATCACTTTTTCAATTTTTTTTATAACGTGTTAATGTTACACAATTATGTAATTTTTTAACATTTTTTCAGGAATTATGGCGTAGCCGCGGCGCGGTGCACACTTTTTGCAAATGCCGCCGAACTTTGCTTGATTTAGGGCGCGCATACGGTTATAATTGAATTATGTTTAAGAATTTAAGGATAATAAGCTGCGTGATGGCAGCCATATGCGCGGCGGCGGCGATATTTGTGTTCATCTATGCAGGCATAGCCTGGGGCTTTATATGCGTTGCGGGGGCAGTCGCCTTCTTTTTGCTCACCCTGATGTTCAAGCGCATGCAGGAGGACAGGGAGAGAAAGAACAACCCTCCTCCCCCCAAGGGCGACTTTATAACCGGCAAGGCGGAGGGCGGCGACAAAGGCAGCGAAAACGGCAGCGACCGACCCGGCAGCGACGGATAAAAATTTTTCTATATATAATATGGTATATAATATATACCGCAACATATTGTTTTTATGAACGGGCCGCCCGCGCACCTTTGAGTGCGCGGGCGGCCACAGTTTTATTTTGACGAAGCGAAGCTTAAATATCGCCGATATCGCCGAACAGTTCTTCATTCATCTGCCGCCACCATATCAGCGTAGGAGGATCACCCTCTTTGCAATGCTCCCACACGATGCCCTGCCCTTCGTTTAGTTCGGGCGCAAGGGTTTCAAAGTCTGTATGCCGTCTGTTCCAGTGCCAAGACCAACCAAATTTATGCTCGTAAGCCACTTCATAATCGTAGACGGCGATATAGTACACGTTATTGTGTTTATACGCGTATGCCCAGCCCGCAACTGCGCCGACGTAGCTTTTTTTACCGGAAAAATCGAGCAACTCCTTTGTGCTGTGGTTAAAATAACTGTTGGTAACATTTACCTCGCCCGCATCGGCTGCCATGCCGCCGCAATAGACGGACAATTTTTCCATACCTTCAAGCGCGCCGTCTTTCGCGGTAACAGACACCATACCGTCGAAGTAACAGTTGTTTACCGTGTTGCCACCATACATAAGACGACCGAAGAGACCGCCCGCCATGACGGACATACGAGGGGACACTCTGTCCGCCCCCTCTCTCAAGGCCACGGTCACAGAGACGTCGCACTCCGCGAAGCACCTTTCAAAAACGCAGTCGCCGTCCGACTCGGCCACGAGTCCGCCGACGCAGCACGAGGAGTCGTTAGTCACGCCGACATCGCCCTTATACGCGCACTCGGTGAGGCGGGAATTGTTGCCGAGCGACGTTATAAAACCGCCGGCAGTAATATCGATATAGACGCTTAAATTGTCACTGTCGTATCTGAGATCCACGTTGCCGGTGGCAAAACAGCCGAGCAGGTCGGCAGACGAAGCGCCTATACAGTACGCAAATCCCGCGGCGGAACTCATACCGTCCACGCGGCCTGTGGCATAGCAGCGCTCGATATTCAGGCGGTCTACAGTGTCGCGGACGGAGCAGATAAAGCCGCCGCCATACTCGGCATTGACGGCACCCGTAGCGTGGCAGTCGGCAATATACACCAGCCCGTACATTTCCATATCGCCTATAAGACCGCCCGCGCTGCGGCCCTGAACGGCACCCGCGGCATAGCTTTGAGTTATTTCCGCGCTTTTATAGTCCGCCGAGCGGAAGGAGCCCACCGCACCGATAAGACCGCCGGAAACAACACTCCTGCCTTTTGCAACAGCGGCATCCGTCACGATATCGCCGAAAGCCGTACAGCTTACAAGCGAAAAGTCGCCGCCTATTTTTCCGAAAACCCCGCCCGCAAAGCAGGAATAATTGAACATATATCCATCCGAATCCAAGGCAGGATCGATATTTACATTTATATCGGCATGGGACGACAGACGGGATTGCTGCGTGACATCCGCATCGGAATAGGCGCACATTGAACCGACAACGCCGCCGACGCACACATCGACGGTCGCACCGTCCGGCACGATGGAAATTTTACCGCTGACCGTGCAGTCGGACACCTGCCCCAGGCAGTAGCCGGCAACGCCGCCTACATAGGCGCTGCCCGAAACTTCCACATCCTTTAAAACGAGGTCGTGTATGTACGCATACACCGCACAGCCGAACAGCCCCGCGTACTCGCCGCCGTTCACTTTAAGACCGTATATCGTATGGCCGCCGCCGTTAAATTCGCCGCGGAAGGCATTGCCATCTTTTCCGATGGGGATAAAATCCTGTTCCGAGGGCAGAGTGATATCGGCAGTCAGTTCAAAGTGCGCCTCGGGGTATTCCATCACCTTTTCAAGCCCGGCCGCCGTGCCTATGAGGTACGGATGGGCTGCCGTGCCTATGCCGCCTTCAAAATCGGAGGTGTTCGGCTTTTTGAATTCGGCCGTATAAGCCACCGTCGCCCCGTCAACAAACACGTCGGCACGCTCGGGCGTGGTCAGATCGTCGCTCCATTTTTCAAACAGATATCCCTCGTCCGCCACGGCGGTGACGGGGCTGGCCTGGGGGCCCGACTTGCCCCACTGGACGGACTTGCCGGATATGGAGCCGCCTTCGGACGCAAAGTAATTTATTCCGTCATCGCCCCGGTATACAAACCTCGCCGTTACCTTTATATCCTTTTTTACGCCGCTATCGATGCGCGAAGCCCCGGCAACGCCGTCCGACCAGCCGACAAATTCGTAGCCGTAGTCCGCAACGGCGGTGACGGCAGTGCCGTCCTCTCCGTCGCGAACATATTGCATCGTTTCACCATCTACATATCCGCCCTTGTTCGCAAGGTATTTAAGCGTATGCGTACCAAAGCAGGCGGCAAACGCGCACGCCGTGCAGGCAACGACGATGATAAAGAGCAAAACCGTAAAAATTTTACGCTTCATACCTCTCCCCCTTTCATATTTATACAAATATATTGCATTATTATTATATCACTCATGTTTTTAAAACGCAATATACGCCTTTAAAAATATCTTGTAAAAAGAGAGGCGCGCCACAAACGCGGCGCGCTTTAAAATCAGATCATCCTCTGCGCCTGAACATAGTAGCTCCAGCGGGTGGCAGAGATCTCTTCTATCTTGGCGTAGTCGG
>CALVPV010000119.1 GCA_944353935.1 uncultured Clostridia bacterium
ATGTTGCCGCCAACGAAGTCAATATAACTTACGAGGGGATAACGTGCAACTACGCCAACGTGTATGCCTCCGTTGTGACTGCCGATACGGAAAATAAAAACACCTTCACGTTTACCGTTGTAAATAACGGCGACAAGGCGGTGCAGATCCGTATGGATCTTCAGAATACCTCAGACGAAGTTGTTTCTACCGACATAAAGGGTACCAGCGTATGGAAGAATAACGGTGAAATGTACTTTAAGGTAGAGGCGGGCAGTACGGAAACGATAACCATTACTTACAGCGAAGCGCTCAAAGGTATGGTAATATTTATCGATTCCACAATAGCGGATGCTCCCGAAGGCACCACATACAGCGGGAATATCACCTTCAAGGACTTCAAATTTACCAACGTAGCATAAATAAAACGATCATTGCCGCGCCTTTGCAGGGCACAGGCGCGGCAATATAACCATATTTGCCCTTCGGGGCGGACTATATAACAATAAAAGGGTGTAAACGATGAAAAAGACCAAAAAGTTGGGCATCATTATTATGTCTGTGGCCATCGCGGTCATTTGCGTGGTTACGTTCTTTTTGAACTACCTGTCTTTGAACAAGTTCGACAACATCTTTGAACAGTTCATCGGCAAGACGGCGGATACCACCCGCGGTGAAACTTACGGCGCAGACACGCAGTACTACAAGAGCGCATTTAAAAGCGCTTCCGACCTCTATGAATATGAAGAGGAGCTCGTTGCCGAAATGGCGATGGAGGGCGCGACCCTTCTTGAAAACGACGGCATCCTTCCCCTTGCAAATGGGACGGAGTTGAGCCTTTTCAGCCACTCTTCCGTAGACCTCGTCAGCGGCGGTTCGGGCTCCGGTTCGGGCAGCTTTGAACTCACCGCCGACCTCAAAGAGGGGCTGGAAAACGCCGGTCTGGAAGTCAACGAAACGCTGTGGAACTTTTATAAGAATGGCAAGGGCTCCGGCTACAAGCGCGGCGCGGGTTCAATAAACTACGGCCGCTCGCTCGACTGGACGATAAACGAGTGCCCGCTCTCCGTCATACAGGCGGAAGACGGGCTTGCGCAGACCTTTGACGGCACGGTGGCTATGTTCGTGCTTTCGCGCACGGGCGGCGAGGGCGCAGACCTTGCGCGCGACATGGCGGCATACGGCGGCAAGTCGGGTCAGCACTACCTTGAACCGGACGAGACGGAGCTCACCATAATAGATTACCTCAACAAAAACTTCGACGACGTGATAATCCTCGTCAACGCAAACAACGTGATGGAGCTCGGCTGGATAGACGACTACGAAAACATCTCCGCGGTCATCAACTTCCCCGGCGCGGGTCGCACGGGTACCTACGGCCTCGGCTATATGCTCACGGGGCTGGATAAGGACGGCAACGAGATCTCTGCCTCCGGTCACCTTGTAGACACGATCGCGTACGACAGTTTTTCTTCCCCTGCGATGCAGAACATGGGCGACTTTAAGTACAGCGGTACAAAGAACAACGACTATTACTACGTAAACTATGCCGAAGGCATTTACGTGGGCTATAAGTACTACGAAACGAGGTATGAAGACGCCGTGCTTGCGCAGGGCAACGCGGGCGACTACGACTACGCGGCCGCGGTGCAGTACCCCTTCGGCTACGGGCTTTCCTACACCACGTTCGAATGGTCCGATTTTGAAATGACGCAGCCCGATGAGGACGGCAACATGACCGTTTCGCTCAAAGTCACAAATACGGGCGACCGCCGCGGCAAGGAAGTGGTGCAGGTATACGTCCAGGCGCCCTACACCGGATACGATAAAGAAAACGGCGTGGAAAAGGCTTCCGTATCCCTTGTCGGGTTTGAAAAGACCGACTTCATCGAACCTAACGGCGGCAGCACCGACGTAAAAATAACGGTAAACCTTGAAGATTTCATCTCTTACGACGCCTACGGCGACTACAAGACGTATATATTGGAGGCGGGCAACTACTATATAACCGCCGCTTCGGACGCGCACAAGGCAATAAACAACGTGCTTGCAGCGAGTGGCGTTTCCGCAGACAAGCTCGTTGCGGCGGGCGGCCTCGACGCTGCCGAAAATGCAGGCAATGCCGACTTTGTTGGCACGTACAACCAGGCGGAAACGGACGACGCCACATATTCGGTGGGCGCCGACGGCGAAAAGATAACCAACCGCTTTGGATATGCCGAGCTGGAAGACGCCGAATACCTTTCGCGCAACGACTGGTCAAAGATGGATAACGACGGGCTGCGCTACGGCACGGCATCCGACGTTGCGAGCGGCGCGGAGATAGGCGGTAAGCAGTGGACACACGCCGTACCTTACGCCACGTTTGAAGAGGAGCTCGAATCGCACGATTCCCGCAACCCTCAGCAGGGCAAGGCGCCCGAAACGGCCCCCACGTTCGGCAAGGATAACGGCGTAGACCTCATAGACCTGCGCGGCAAGGACTTCAACGACCCGCTTTGGCAGGATCTGCTCGACGAAATGGATCTTGAAGAGCTGGCGCTGCTCATAGACGAGTGCGGCTATTGCTCGCCCGAAATGAAGTCGATAAACAAACCCAAGGTCACCGACCTCGACGGCCCCGCAGGGCTCAACCTCGTCGTGGGGCACGGTTCGGTGCCCATAGGCGACGGCAAAAAGGCAATGACCTGGCCGAGCGAATATATGCTTGCCAGCACGTGGGAAAAGGACTACGCCTTTAAGATGGGCGAAGGTATAGGCGAAGACGGCTTGTACGGCGAAGTGGAGGGCTGGTACGGCCCCGCGGTCAATATTCACCGCACGCCGTTTGCAGGGCGCAACTTTGAATACTATTCTGAAGACAGCTTTATAAGCGGCGTGTTCGGCTACGAAGCGGTAAACGGCGCCGCCACCAAGGGCATGTATGCGTACCTCAAGCACTTTGCGCTCAATGACCAGGAGACGCACCGCGACCACCTCGGACTTATAACCTGGGCGGACGAACAGGCGATGAGGGAGATATATTTAAAGCCGTTTGAAATGGTTCTCACCGACAATACCGTCACCATAAACTACAACGAAAAGACGGGCGAAACGGAGGACGGCGATCCCGTCTACACGATGAAGCAGGCGGAAGTCAACGCCGCTACGGGCGTGATGTCCTCCTTCAACCGCCTCGGCACCACCTGGGCGGGCGGCAACTACAACCTGCTCACCGAAGTGCTCCGCAACGAATGGGGCAGCAACGCCTTTGTGCTCACCGACTACGAAGTATCTTCGTATATGTTCACCGACCAGGCGCTTGCGGCGGGCGGCGACGCCAAGCTCAAGACGGTAGGCCTTGCGGGCAACATGATGTTCGGCTATTCGCTGGAAGATAAGCCGGAAGAGCAGGCGTACGCGCGCGAAGCGGCTCACCGCATACTTTACACGGTGGTAAATTCCGCCGGTATGAACGGCTTTGTTCACGGCGTGGAATACGTGGGCGGCTTTGCATACTACAAGATAATTCTTATAGTTTGGGACGTGCTTGCGGCGGCAGGCGTTGGCGTGCTCGTGTTCTTCATAGTTAAAAAGGTAAGGCGCAATCTTGCCGAAAAGAAGGCTTAAAAACGCAATGATCAGGGCATATTGCCGTATCAATTAAAAAGATGAATGGGTAAACGGCGCCCGCCGCGGAAAATTTTCCGCGGCGGGCGCCCTGCCGTTTATAATA
>CALVPV010000120.1 GCA_944353935.1 uncultured Clostridia bacterium
GATATATTGAACGCCGTATCCACGGCGCTTAATATAAATAAAAACATTATTGCCATATATTCAAAGTAAGGAGAATTTTATGTCAAAGAAAAAGAAGATCATCGTAATGTCATCACTCGTGTTCCTGCTCGCGCTCACCGCGGTACTCAACGTACTGCTTGCGCAGAGCGGCACGGCAAACGGCGACACCGCCGTGACCACGGCAAATTATTTTGCCACCTACCGTTCGGAGCGCACCACTACGCGCAGCGAAGAGCTTTTGCAGCTCGACAGTATCATAGAACTGTATGACGAGAGCAGCGAAGAGTACGCCGAAGCGGTCGCTGCAAAACTTGACATCGTTGAAACGATGGAACAGGAACTTCAGCTCGAAACGATGATAAAGTCGCTCGGCTTTTCCGACGCCGTCGTATCCGTGGGGGCCGATTCGGAAAACGTCAACGTGTTCATCAATTCGGACGAACTCGACATGGATACCGCCCTCTCCATATACGATATGCTGCGCAACGAGGCGGGTGTTGCGGCGGGAAATATAATAATTATGCCCGTTTATTCCGAAATTTGACTTTACCCTGTTGCAAAACGCCGATATATGTGTTATAATCTATACATAGGAGAAATTAGTTATGGCACATCTCAGGCACGATCCTTCATCTACGCAGAAGGGTAAAATAACGTACGACGCGGGCATCGTCAACGGCATTGTGGCGCTCGCCATAAAGGAAGTTGACGGCGTTTCCCTGCTGAATACAAAGAACAGGGGCGTAAAGCTCGAATTTGAAAAGGACTGTATAATCGCGGATATAAGCGTAAAGGTGGACTACGGTTACAATGTGGCGTCGCTCGCTTTCCGTATACAGCAGTCGATAAAACACAATGTGGAATCCATGACCAAGTTCAAAGTGGATAAAATAAACGTGCACATTCAGGATGTTGATTTCCCTGATAATTTAGCGTAAACGGTAATATTCCCTTTGTATTTTGCGCAAAGGGAATATTTTGCTATTTTTGTAGGCGGTTATGAGAAGTAAGGCAAGAGAAACTCTATTCAAAATTCTGTTTTCGTCGCAGTTCGTCAAGCCGGACGCTGGCTTCCGCCGCGGCATGTACCGTGCGGGCGAACTCAATGAAGACGACGTAAAATATTGCGACAGGGTATTGTCCGTAATAGACGAACACCGTTCGGACATCTCCGCGGTGATAGACGGCAAGTCGCGCGCGTTCCCCGAGGTCAGGCTCTTCCCTGCCGATAAGAGCGTGCTTTATATCGCCATTGCGGAGATACTCTATTGCGACGACGTGCCCGATAAGGTCGCCGCGAATGAGGCGGCGGGCATAGCGTCGCGCTATTCTTCGGAAAAGTCCGCTTCTTTTGTGAGCGGGATACTCGCTTCCGTCATAGCGGACAAGCGCTGACGGTAATTTTGCGCCAAGGAGGTTATAGGCAATGTATAAGCTCATAGACGGAAAAAAACTTGCGCGCGAAATGCGCACGAAAATAAAGCAGGACGTGGATGGGTACAAACAGCAGACGGGCAAAGAGATCGGGCTTGCCGTGGTACTCGTAGGCGAAGACCCCGCGTCTCAGGTATACGTCCGCAACAAGATTAAGGCGTGCGAAGAGGTCGGCATAAGATCCTATGCCTACTATCTTGACGCCGGTACCGCCCAGGCAAGGGTGGAAGAACTTATAAAGAGCCTTGCCGTAGACAATAAGATAAACGGCATACTCGTGCAGCTGCCGCTGCCCGGACATTTAGACAGCAAAAAGATACTCGAACTCATCCCCTATGCAAAGGATGTGGACGGTTTTTCGGCAGAGAACATCGGCAGGCTGTGCATGAACGAGCCCTGCCTTGTCGCCTGCACGCCCAACGGCGTGATGAAGATGTTTGAAAGCGAGGGCATATCGCTTTCCGGCAAGAATGCCGTGGTTATAGGGCGCTCCAACATAGTGGGTAAGCCGATGGCAATGCTGCTTACAAACGCCAACGCGACCGTAACGCTTTGCCACAGCAAGACGGCAGATTTAAAGGAAAAGTGCCTTTCGGCAGATATAGTCGTTGCAGCGATAGGCAAGGCCAAATTTATCACTGCGGACATGATAAAGCAAGGCGCCGTGGTGATAGACGTGGGGATGAACCGCGATGAAAACGGCAAGCTGTGCGGCGACGTCGATTTTGAAAACGTAAAGGAAAAATGCTCGTACATCACACCCGTCCCGGGCGGTGTCGGCCCAATGACGATCACAATGCTCATGTACAATACATATCTTTCCGCCAAGAGGAGCTGACCGACTTTGTACTCTTATAAAGAAAAATACGGGGAATATCTTTCCCTGTTCAATGCACGCCTGGAAAAATTTTATGCCGATACACGCTGCGAACCGCGCGTTTTGGACGAAAGTATAAAGTACAGCCTTAAAAGCGGAGGCAAAAGGTTTCGTCCCGTGCTCATGCTGGCGTCCGCCGAACTTTTGGGTGTGGAAGCCGGCGTTATAGAGGACTACGCCCTCGCGCTGGAGCTCATTCACACATATTCGCTCATCCACGACGACTTGCCGGAGATGGACAACGACGACTATCGCCGCGGCAAGCCTTCTAATCATAAGGTGTACGGCGCTGGCAATGCCGTCCTTGCGGGCGACGGGCTTTTGAACACGGCTTATTACCTGCTGTTTGAAAGGTGCGCCGACGGTAAACAACACGTGGACGCGGCAAAATTCATGTGCGGCTGTGCGGGCGTCACGGGCATGATAGCCGGGCAGTCTGCCGATCTTTACTGTGCGGAGAGCGGCGAAAGGGATGCCGACATGCTCGACTTTATCGTAAAAAACAAGACGGGCAGGCTCATTTCTGCCGCGGCGGCGGTGCCCGCAATACTTTCCGGCGGCAAATATTTTTTGGAGCTTAAACAGTTCGGCGAAGACCTGGGCAGGTTGTTCCAGCTCACGGACGACGTCCTTGACGAAGAGGGCAAGTTTGAAGAGCTCGGCAAGACCGCAGGGAAGGACAGGGAGGAAAATAAGCTCACGTACGTAACTTTTTACGGCGTGGAGCAGTGCCGCGTGTTTGCCGACATACTTCTTTCCAAGTGCCTCGGTTTGCTCGACGGAATAGACGGCGATACAAGCTTTTTAAGGGATATGGTCAACTTTGTCAGGTACAGGGAAGGCTGAAAAATTTCATTTGACATTTTTTTTGTGATGTGGTAATATAATAATTGTAATATTGAGTGGCGCAGTATTCTAGTCAGATGTTGCAGATGTGAAGACGGGGGTAAAAGACCGTCGTAGGGCATATCTATGAAGTTTCTGGTATCTGCTTGCTTTGCCCAAAAGCGGGTGGGTGCTGGGAGTAAAGGTTTATGGGAACTGCATAACGGCATATGACAGCCAACCCATTCACCGCGGAGGCCGCATACCATTTGCGGATACACCTGTCGTCGGGCGCAAGCTCGGCACAGAGTAGCCTGCCTTGAGTGAATCCGGCGGATAACAGAACAAAGTTTTTGCGGCGCGGCCACGCTGCAAAGGCTATCGCTGTTTGAAATCGGTTTTGCAAAAGAGGATAAACCCTGCATCAGCTGTCAAGGAAAGCTTCTAGACTGTCAATGTATTAGAGATTACGGTGTGGACTCAGTGGCGATTCGGTT
>CALVPV010000121.1 GCA_944353935.1 uncultured Clostridia bacterium
TCGCAGTTAAGTATGACATGCCCGCTCAGTTTGCAATTGCCGCCGCCGCGTGAAATATAGTTGTACAGAGCCAGCGTCAATGCGTGATGAGCGAGCGAGACATAGGCGCCGGCGTCATTTGTTATCCCGAAATCGGCAAGCTGCACCACCTTTATAAGGCACAGATTGTCGAACGCCGTCTTGACATTTTTTACGGCGGCCACGATATCTATCCCTGCGTCCTTGCCGTTTATCTGTATGTGTCCCTCTGCGGAATTTATATTCGCCAGCCTGAATATCCGGTAGATACAGATATTCAGCGATGCAAATTTTTTCTTGCTGTCCGCGTAGGTGTACACGCTTACATAGACGGGCAGCAAGCCGAAAAAGAACAGGGAACTTGTGCCGTAAACTATAAGGTTTCCCATAAAAATATTATTTGTAAAACGCATTCCGTTATACAAAAAAACGGCTGTACATCTTAAACAGCCGCCGCAATATGTAAAGGGCGGCACCGTTGTGCCGCCCTTTAAGTTTTCAGTTGTCGTCCTTGATCTTGATGACGTCCTCGTCCTCTTCAAGGAAATCGGGAAGTTCATAGCCGTCCTCCGTGACAGGCTGCTTTTTCTCCTCTTGAGGAGCAGGCTTTTTCTGCCTGTTTTCTTCATCCTCTTCCGGATTGTATTCGTCTTTTTTGTAAAGGTAGTTGGAATCATCCTCGTCATCGGAAAACGCCATGGAGTTGAGCTCGGCGATCTGCGCCATGAGCTCGTCGTAATCGGGCAGTTCGTCGATGGAATTCAACTTGAACCTCTTTAAAAAGTTATCCGTGGTGGCATACAGTATCGGCTTGCCGACGGTATCCTTTCTGCCGCAGGGATAGATCATATTCAAATCGAGCAAAGTATGTATGGCGTAATCGCAGCTTACCTGCCTTATATCTTCCAGCTCAGACTTTGTTATCGGCTGCTTGTATGCAATGATGGCTGCGCATTCGAGTATGGTGCGCGTAAATTCCTTCTCTTTTATCGGCGTGATCACCGCCTGCACCTGCTCTTTATACTCCGGATTGGAGGCAAACTGTATCTTGCCGTTAAAGGCAAGTATACATATGCCGCAGTCGCCGGAATATTTTTCCTTGAGCTCGTCTATGCACGCATTGACTTCTTTGAGCGAACAGCCTATCTTTTCAACTATAAATTTGACGGGCACAGGCTCGCCGGAGGCAAACACGATGGCCTCAATTATATTCGTCAAATGTTTCACTTGAATCGTCCTTTAGATCCCATTCGGGATTGAGTTTTATGTCTATTTCTCCAAAAACGCTCGACTGTTCGACCATTATGTACTGATGTTTGAGCATTTCGAGCATTGCCTGGAAGGTAGTTATGACTTCGCTTCTGGAATACGTGGTAAACAGATCTTCAAACTTTATATTACCTCTGCTCAGCAGCGTATCCTTTATAAAGGTGACCTTTTCTTCCACCGTGAAAGTATCCATCGGGATCTCGCGGATGTTTGTCTTTTCACGGGCGAGGCTCTCGTTTTTGAGCATCAGCTTTGCAAACGCCTCTAAAAGGGCGCTCACGGTAAAGTCCTTGTACACGATCTTTACCTTGCTGAATTCACGGTCGAGCCCCTTGTAATAATAGCCTACGGTCTCAAGTTCTTTAAGTTTGGGGGTCTCTTCCTTTATAAGCTCGTATTCCCTCTGTTTGAGCTGTTCTATAAATGCCTGCTGTTCCGCCATCAGGTCGGCGTCCTCTTCCTCAGGCATATCGACGGGCGGCAGCATGCTCTTGGACTTTATATAGATTATCTGGGCGGCTATCTGCAGGTATTCGCTCTCCTTGTCAACATCGCGCGAAGGCTGCGTTTTCATGTACTCTATGTAGTCAAGGAACTGTTCCGTGACTTTTGAAACAAACACGTCCTCTATGTTTATCTGCGCAATGTTTATCAGATGCAGCAAAAGGTCGAGCGGGCCCTCAAAGTCGTCGAGTACGGTAGTGTAATCCACGTCGGATTCAAAATCCTTGTACTTTTCGGCAATGTTCTCCTTTGGCTGCTGCCCCTCGCCTCCGCTTGCGCCCGAAACGGCGGGCTCGCCGCCTGCCGCTGCCTGCTTTTGCGCCGCCGCAGTGTTTTCGGCGGGATCTTCAGTTGTCTTTGAAGCGGTTTCTTCGCCGCTCAACGTCTGTAAATCGTTCATAGCAAAAGTCCCCAAAGAGCGCGTATCGGCCAGCCGATTATATTTGTCGCAAAATACATCACATATCCCAAAACGTCAAATCTTGAAAATATTGGATAGTAACCGGACGCGATATCACATATAAAACTTTCTAAAACAAGCCCCATAAGGATATACTGCCCGTATTTACCCAAAAACTGCCTGACTTTATTCCACGGACGCGTGAGGGCCTCAAGTACCCTGAATCCGTCAAGCGGAAAGAGCGGCAAAAGATTGAATACCGCTATGTTTAAATTATAGCTGAACACACATAACAGAAATTGCTTTAAAAAATACGTGCCGTAGTTGCTGTCCAGCCTTAAACTTAAAAGATAGAGCGGATAAAATATAAACGCAAGGATATAGTTTGTTACAACTCCGGCTATGGCAGTAGTGAACAGCCCTGCTTTATAATTTTTAAAGTTGCGCGAATCCACCGGGACGGGGCGCGCCCAGCCGAATCCGACGAGGGCGCACATGACAAACCCCACGGGATCGAAATGTTTTAACGGATTTAGCGTGAGCCTGCCGTTTATTTTTGGCGTGGGATCGCCGTTGGCATAAGCTACCGCGGCATGCGCAAATTCATGCGGAACAAGCACAAACAGCAGCGCCAGGACGGACGCGGCATAAAATAAAATGGTTGTGATAGGCATTTACTTAAGGTACTCCGGCACGACGTCGTTGCGGACTATATCCTCGTACGTCTGCGGCTTGATTATGTATTGCGCGCTGCCGTCTTTGACGAGTACTGCAGGCGGAATGAAGTTTCTGTTATAGTTGCTCGCCATGGAATAATTGTAGGCGCCCGTAGAAAGCACGGCGGCTATATCGCCCCTCTTTGCTGCCGGCAGCGGCACGTCCACCGCTATTATATCGCCGCTTTCGCAGCACTTTCCCGCTATGGTCACCCTCTCCGTGCACTGTTCGTCGGCACGGTTTGCAAGCAGCACGGTATACTTTGACTGATAGAGCGCATACCTTGGATTATCGAACATCCCGCCGTCTACGGCGACATATTTTTTTATCCCGGGTATATCCTTTATTGCGCCCACCGTGTACAACGTTATGCCCGCTTCACCCACAATGGAGCGACCCGGTTCTATGACGAGGTACGGGCGCCTGAGGTTGTGTTCGTCCGCCTTATCCTTTATTGCGCTTATCAGCGCTTTAAGGTAGTCGGAATATCCCTCTGCGCTTATCTTGGCGTCTTCGTCCGTATACCATATGCCAAAACCGCCGCCTATATTCAGCGTATCGGCTTCAAATCCCGTCTTATTCTTTATGAGTGCAATAAAATCCATAGCCTTTTGTGCGGCAAGCACAAAGGACTGCTTTTCAAATATCTGCGAGCCGATGTGGCAATGATATCCCCTTAAATTGAGATTGCGTTTACCAAGGATGTACCCGGTGATCCTTTCGGCGGTGCCGTCGGATAC
>CALVPV010000122.1 GCA_944353935.1 uncultured Clostridia bacterium
CCTTGGTACCTGTAGCCGAGGTTGGTGAGCACCAGAAAAATGGCCAGCAAAAGGCCGAACAGTGCAGCAAGGCCGCGCCACAGCCTCAATTTGCCCGTAACGGCCTTTACTGCGTTTAAGAATTTGTTCATTTGCCGCTCCTTATAATATTACCGTTGCGGGCGGATGAACCGCCCGCAAAATCAAATTACCAGCTTACCTGGTTAAATTTGCCGTCGTTCAGCGTGACCATTATTTCAATGCCCTCTGCCTTAAACCCTTCGGTTTTGCCGGCGAGGACCATGTCGGCAGTGATAACGCCCTCTTCATTCACGGCAACGCCAAGTCCGCCCTGGGGCTGTGCGGCAAGGTTTACCGCCGATTCAGTCATCTCTTCCGTCCAATTGGCCGTATCGAGAGTGGGATAGCCGGACGAAGCAAACACAACGCGCGTAGGGGTGTTTATTGTCACAAATGCAAGCGTGTCATCGTCGGGGTCGACCTCCTGCGTGAAAGTGCCGTAGTACTTTGTGACCTTCTGCCCGCGGTCGTTGGCAGTTGCCTGATCCGTGGGAACATCGGGGCCGAAACTTACGTTGGAATACATGATCTCGTTCACGGTGAGGCAATAGGTGCCGTCGCTGTAAGTTTCAAGGGTCTGCCCTGAAAACGTTACAAAATAATACTTGTGCATGGGGAGCATATTGGTATATGAGTACTCATTGTTTGAAAGATACTCGCCCGTGAGTGTGGCGCTTCCGCCGGAACATGCCGCAAGGCTCACCGTTGCGATCACTGCAGCCGCCGCACAAGCTGCGGCCACGACAAGTTTTTTAAGTTTCATGATTGTTTTTCCTCCTGAATTTTTGTTAAAAATTATAAAAAAATTTTTGCTACGCTCATTATAAAGAGCAAAAATGATTAAATCAATACCCTATACCCGAATAGCGCCGAGGCATACGCGAATAGCAAAAGGGCCGCCCGAAGGCGACCCTTTTGACGCGGATTGTATGAGTCATCCGATTAAGGAGAAACAATGAGCGTATATTTGCCTTCTTTTTCTATAGAAACGACGGTATATTCGCCTTCGATTGATACGGCGGCGCCGTCCGCAGTCACCGTGCCCCAGCTTGCGGGGATATACAGTTTGCCCTGCGCCGTTATGGCGTTTACGGTAATCGTCACCGTGCCGTCCGCCGACCTTTCAAGCGTATACGAAAGCTGCCCTTTGGGCGTGGTCACGCCCATGGAAAGGCTGTCAAACACGTCGGTGAGGCGTATCGAATAACTTTCATACCCGGCACTTTCGGGCGATATCCCGCCGAAGTATTTGGAAAGCACCGTAAGCGAACCGCCCGTCCAGCCGTGGTTTATGGTGCCTGCGTCCTTGTCCCACAGCTCCCACAGCGTAGAATCCTTGTCATCTATCATTTCGCCGTAGCGCGCGAGCATCCTTTTAAGGCAGGCGTCGTATTCGCCCATCATGCACAGCGCCTCTTCAACGAACTTTTCCATATAGGGGCTTGCGCCGTATACCGTCGTGAGCACGTTTAAAATTTCGTCGTACATATCTTCGTCGGCCAGGCCGCTCACCACTGCCATTGCGTTAGCCCTGTCGTCGTAAGACGTGCCCGAACTGTACCCGCCCTGCTTTTTGAACTTTGCAAAGCCCGCCTTGACGGAAGTCATCCTTTCCGTAAAGAAGGCTTCGTCGGATGATATCCCCAGCGCTTTTGCAAGTTTTTGCGTTGAAGAGAGCGCGTAATAGTACCAGCAGTTTTGCAATACCTCCGCGTCGGCTCCGTCGCCCCAGTCGATCCAGATGAACGTGCCGTTGCGGCATACTATGCTCCCGTCCGCGTTGAGTTCCCACAGCTTGAGGTAGTCCACCGCCACGGGATAGAACAGCTTTACGGTAGCTTCGTCGCCCGTATAAAGCAGGTATTCGTACACCGATACGAGGAAATTGAGCGTCTGCACGGGGTTTTCGTTGGTCGTGGAGCTCGGCGAACGCAGCGGGATACAGCCGTCCGTCTTTGTCCAGCCGAGGATGTTGAGGATGGTCTTCTTTGTCATCGCCCAAGAACTTTCGTCCAGCGAATAGAACGTTTCGCCTATCTGGTTGGCGGCGTCGCCTATGTACGGCGAACGCTCCCTTTCCGGGCAGTCCATATAGGTATCGCGCATGCATATCAGCAGCGTGTTCACCGCCTTCTGCCACAGCGTGTTGACGTCCTCGTTTTCCGTTACGAACGAGCCCGTGCGCTCCGTATCGTATCCGCTGCGGCGGTAGCCTATCTTTGTGAACGTCACGCCCGCGGGCGCCTCTATTATAAGCTGCGAACCGCTGCGCCACGGCAGGCTTTCATACGCCTGCCCGCCCTTGACGGCGATATAGTCGTCCTTGAACGAATCCATGCCCTGGCTCGTCAGCGTGTTGGTATAGTACGTAAACCTGAGCCCGTCGCTCTCCGCGTCCAGCTCGAAATAGGGGCTGAACTGCATGTTCTCCGGCAGGTCTACCGTTATGGTGGTATCTTCCGTGAGTTTTTTGCCTATGTACTCGCTCTCAAGGAAGGTATATTCCCTATCGAACCGCATCAAGGGTATGACCGAAAGATATGTATCGTTGAACGGCTGTCCGCCCGCCTCGGCGACCACGGTGGCGTTCTCCCAGGCGGAGTCGTCATAGTCCGCGGCGGTATAGTCGCCGACGCCCTCGCGCGCGTCATAGTACACGTTCCATTCCGCAAGCATGGACGACTGCGGGTAGTTGGGCCAGTCGGCGCCCAGCAGCCCCTGGTTGCGGTAGGCGCGCAGCCTGTTCGCCTTGAAGGTGGCGTCCGAAACTATCTTCGTTTCACCCGCCTCCATTTCAAACAGCAGCCCCGCCTTGCCCGGGTCTACGCTGGAGTTGCCGCCGCGGCCGTTGTATGAAACAAGTATTACAAGCGTGTTTTCACCCTGCTTTAAGTGATCCGCAAGGTCTACCTGTTCGTAAAACCCGTCGTAAGGGGTTGCGCCGCGCTTGCTCGCGCCGTCGACTACGGCAAGCTCTTCGTTCACCCAAATGTAGTACTTGCTCTCCGCAGCTATATTGGCGACAGCCTCTTCGGGGACTTCGTTCAGCTCAAAGCTCTTGCGGAACGCCACGTAGGAATTCTTTGACGTAGTGCTCGCCCATATCCACTTTGCGCCGCCCCAGTCGGTCTTTTTATAACTTTCAAGCGAGGTATAGTATGCGAGCTCGCTTCTGTCTACGGGCTGTTCCTCCGTCGGGTCTTCCTCTACGGGAGGTTTTTCTTCGGGAGGCGGCACCTCCGTGCCCTCGTCGCAGGCAGCAAGTATGCCCAGCCCCATAACGCCGCACAGCGCAAGCGCCGCTATCTTATAAAATATCTTTTTCATCCGCTTCCCCTTACTTCATCAATGCGGAGATATCTTCGCAGGTGAATAATACGGCATCAGGGAAAAAATTTTCCTTATATTCAACGGTAGCCTTGGTGCCGTTTATAGTAGCCGTATAAACTTTGGTTGTTTCCTTTGCGTCTACAAATTTAAGTAC
>CALVPV010000123.1 GCA_944353935.1 uncultured Clostridia bacterium
GACAGCGGATTTGCCTCCGCTGACGTGGACGAATCGCTGCACGGTGGCGCTACACGCTCCAACACGCTGTGCGCTTACGCCGCCCTGTTTGCCGCAAGCAACTACGATAAGGCGTATATGATGGCGATGGAAAATTCCGTTGTGAACACGCAGTATATCGACCTTGAAAAGACCACATATTCGGTAGAGGGTGATGTAGTAAAATACAGCGTTGTGACCACAGGTTACTCCCCCGCAGGTGCATTTACCATTGAAATTACCGTGGGCGCGGACAAGAAGATAGCCACGTTTGAAATCAAGGAAAACGGCTCTTCCCCCGCCTCTTTCGCCGACAAGATGCCCGCCAACGTCAAGGACGGCACGCTGTTCATCGGCAAGACCGCGGACGAACTGCTCGCTCTCCTCGGCGGAGCCGACAGCGGATTTGCCTCCGCTGACGTGGACGAATCGCTGCACGGTGGCGCTACACGCTCCAACACGCTGTGCGCTTATGCCGCTCTGTTTGCCGCAAGCAACTACGATATACTGGGAGGTGAAAACGCATGAATAAGTACGCTAAAATAACCTTAGACGGTATTTTGTTCCAGAACCCCACGTTTATGCTGGTGCTGGGCACCTGCCCCACCCTGGCAATGATACACTCGGCGTCCAGCGCGTTCGGCATGGGGCTCACCGTAATAGTAATACTCACATTGAGCAACGTCATCATCTCCGCGCTGAGAAAGCTCATACCCAACCAGGTGCGCATACCGGCGTACATCGTAATTATTGCCACGCTGGTCACGCTCGCAAGAATGGTGCTGGAAAAGTTCGTGCCCGATTTATACGACAGTTTGGGCAGCTTCCTTGCGCTTATAGTGGTAAACTGCATAATCCTGGGCAGGGCAGAGGCGTTTGCAAACAAGCACACCGTGGCGGAATCCGCCGTAGACGGCGTTGCCACGGGCATAGGCTTTACCCTTGCGCTCACGGTGATGGGCATCATATGCGAATTTTTGGGCTCCGGCTCCATATTCGGCGCAAAGATAATGGAATTTAAAATAGGCGCGTTTGCAACGCCCGCGGGCTCCTTCCTGGTATACGGCATATGCATTGCGCTGTTTGTGTACATCATGGACAGCATAGAGCGCTTCCGCAGGGAGAGGAAAAACAGACCCCTCACCCGTGAATCTCTTGTACAGGAGGTGGCATAATGGGTACGTTTATAGCAATAGTGCTTGCGGCAGTTTTGACGCAGAACTTTATCACGGTAAAAACTTACGGCATATGCCCCTTTTTGGGCGTTTCTAAAAAGACCAACTCGGCAATAGGCATGGGCATTGCGGTCACGCTTGTAATGGCGATCGCGACCGCAGTCACCTATCCCCTGTATGAGTACGTGATGGTGCCGCTCGGCATTGACTTTTTAGAGATAATATTCTTTATATTCATCATTGCCGCGCTCGTGCAGATGATAGAACAGATAATCAAAAAGCTGTCCCCCTCCCTTTACAAGGCGATGGGCATATACCTACCCCTTATAACCACCAACTGCGCCGTTTTGGGCGTGTGCGAACTGGTTATAGGCGATATGAGCAGCATAATAGGCGAAGCCGCGATGAACACCGGCTGGGCGGTGCTGTACGCGGTATTTGCAGGCGTAGGCTTTACGCTCGTTATGGTGATAATGAGCGGACTCAGGGAAAAGCTCAACAACTACGGCGAAATGCCCAAGGCGATAAAGGGCTTCCCCATAGCCATGATCACGGCGAGCATAATCTGCATGGCGTTTACCGTGTTCAGCTACATTCAGCTTTAAGGAGGTCGCCATGAATTTACTTGTAACGCTCGGCACGATAGACGCCGAAACATGGAAGACTATAGGCATTGTTGCGGGCATATTCGCGGGCATCGCGCTCGTGCTCGTAGTTGCCATACTGCTTGTGGGCAAGTTCTTTAAAGTGGACGTAGACGAAAAGGTCACCAACATTCTTGAAAACCTTGCAGGCGCAAACTGCGGCGGCTGCGGCTGCTCGGGTTGCAGCGCATTTGCAAGCAAGCTCGCAAGCGGGCAGGCAGACCTTGCGGACTGCCACGTGACCTCGCCCGAAAAGAAGGCGGAAATAGCCGAAATACTCGGAATTTCTTTAAAGCAGGAAGAACCCACCGTGGCGGTGGTAAAGTGCAAGGGCGGCGTAAACGCCAACGATGCGTTTGAATACGCCGGCAACCCCACCTGCGCCGCGTGCAACACGCTGCTTTCTGGAAATAAGATGTGCAAGACCGCCTGCCTCGGCTGCGGCGACTGCGCCAAGGTCTGCCCCGAAAAGGCGATAAAAATAGTAGACGGCGTGGCGGAAGTCATCCCCGAAAGGTGCATTTCCTGCGGGGCGTGCATACAGGCGTGCCCCAAGCACATAATAGAGCGCATCCCCGCAAAGGCGCCCGTATATGTGGCTTGCTCTTCACACTGCAAGGGCAAGGAAGTTATGTCACAGTGCAAAGTAGGCTGCATAGGCTGCGGCATATGCGCAAAGAACTGCCCCAACGGCGCAATAACCATGGTGGACGAACTGCCCGTGATTGACTACACAAAGTGCACCGGCTGCATGACGTGCGTACAAAAGTGCCCCCGCAAGATAATAATCGCAAGATGATTTTAAAATTGAAAAGGCATCCCGCCGCGGCGGGATGCCTTTTTTTAGTAAAATAAAAAGGGCGGAAATAATTTCCGCCCGTATTTTTTGAACCCGACCGTCAAAGCGCACAGCCGAAAATGACTGCCGCAACGGCACACACAACAAGTATCATACTGATCGCATATCTGAATTTTTTTGTCATACTCTTCCCGCCCATGCGGCGCGCGCCGCAATAGTTTTAATGCGCGTATAAATAATTGTATATTTATTATATTAAAAAAAGCGTAATTTGTCAATAAGTATTTTTTATTTAATTAAATTTATTTTTTTTGAAAAAAAAAGATGGTCAAAGCGCTTTACGTCTTTAACCGCGTTTTAAATTGTGGTGGATATCCGATCGGAACAATCCCCTCCTTTAATTCCTCCCCTTACCAAGGGGAGGCAAGTTAGGGGGGCAATTCCTGCCATTACTAATGGAGACAAGTTGGAGGATAATTACTGCCATTACTAAGTGAGGCAAGTTGAGGGATAATTGCTGCCCTTGCTAAAATAAGGCAAGTTTGGGACTATGCAAAAAATCAGCCTACGGGCAGCGTCTGACCGTCGTCCTCGTAGTCGGAGGGCAGTATGCGCAGATGATGCGGCGAGCAGACTATTAAAGAAGAATTGTTTTTAAGCGCGGGGGTATATACGCAGTCGGCGCGGTTAGAACAGTCGCTGTCCGTAACGGATACGGTGCGCTCCGCCTTGTCTATGACGATCACGTTATAATCGCGCTGTTCGTACAAAGAGCCGCCCTCCGTGCAGAAAACAATTTCAAGCGCTTGGGCGCCG
>CALVPV010000124.1 GCA_944353935.1 uncultured Clostridia bacterium
ATGAACGTAGTAGTCCCCGGGCAGATAGGGCAGGACGGTTCGGGGGCGTGGTGGTTCTGGGTGATACTTGCCGCGACGCTCGGGCTGACCGTCGCCGTGGGGGTGTTCTTGGGTAAATTCATGCGCTCGGGCGGGGTGATAAAGCGCACGCGCCGCATAAGAAAAAGAAAGGATAAGGATAAAAAATAAGTATGCCGCTATTGCAGTACAGATGCCCTTCCTGCGGGAAGGAGTTTGAAGAACTCGTAAATAAATTTGACGACAAGGTGACGTGCCCCTCCTGCGGCACGCAGGCGGAAAGGAGCTACAGCGGGCAGATGTTTTCCGCCACGGGCACGCACGCAAAAAAGTGTTCCGGCCACTGCAAGACGTGCGGCGGCTGCAAATAAAAGAGTAAATTCCGTGCCCCGGCGCACGGAATTTTTTTAACGGCGATGAGATATGTTATTTCCGACATACACGGCGAATACGGGCTGTGCATGCGGCTTTTGGACAAGATAAATTTTTCCGGCGCGGACACGCTGTATGTGTGCGGCGACATGGTGGACAAGGGCGAAGAGAGCGTGCGCCTTTTAAAATTCCTGCTCGGCGAACCGAACGTAAAGTGCATACTCGGCAATCACGAATACGGCTTCCTCGCCTACTATTGGGCGGTCATGAAAAATTCGCCCGAAGACTTCGATAAGGTGCTGGAAGACCTGCGCGGGTGGTTTTACGGCGACGGCAAACTGCTCGACTGGGACACGGTGGACAAGCTGGAGGCGCTGCCGCTGTACATAGAGGAAGAGCAATTCATATGCGTGCATGCGGGGCTGCCGTGCGGCGGCGACGGCAGGATAGTGCCGCCCGAACATGCGCGCGACATGATAATGTTGGAGGACAGGAACTTCATGCGCCCCGAAGTTGTGCCAAGGGACAGCAAATGCGTTTGTTTTGGGCATACTCCCACACGAAACATCTGCAACGAGGACAAGATACTCGCCTACAAGCGGCCCGGGCGGAGCGGAAAAAACATATCCGATTACTATAAGATACACCTTGACACGGGCACGTGGCTGGGCGGGCCGCTGGGCTGCTTTTGCATAGACGACTGCACCGCACGCTACGTAAAAAGGCCCTTAGGCGGCAGGTGACTTTCCGCAGCCGCGTTTAAAAAGCAAAAAAAGCGTCAATACCTCCTCCCGCACAAGCTGCGGGAGATTTTTTATGCGTATTTTAAAATTCATCGGAATGGCGGCATGCGCCGCCGCGTTCATCGCCGCGACGGCGGCGTTCAATGCACGGACGTGCTTTACGCCGGGCAAAAGCTACACGTTCTTTTGCGGGGACACCTCGCGCGATTGCCGCATAGTGACGGCGGAAAGGGGCGCCGCGCTGCGCAGGCTGCTTACGGGCGGCGTGTGCGGCGAGAGCACTACATACGATTCGCTGGACGTAGCCGCCTTTTTAAAGGACTGCGGCGGCGAAGTGAAATTTTGCGAAGAGCTTTCCGACAGCGTCAATCTGTACTGCACGGCAGACCTGCCATACAGCGTGCGCCTTTACGGGCAGGAGATAAACCTGCACGTGTGCATAAAGCAGGACGGCGTCACGGTGGCGAGCCCGATAATTTTCGGCGGATACTGAAAGGGCGCGCGTTTGCCCGAAAAAATTTCCGGCGAAGATGTATAAACGCCGCAGGGCGGGGCAATAACATATGCACCACGGGCGGAACGCCTACATAAAAAGGAGAATTACAATGAACGAACAGGAACACAAACCTAAAAACAAAAAACTGCTTACCTACTACCTT
The DNA here is from genome assembly GCA_944353935.1 of uncultured Clostridia bacterium. Taxonomy (GTDB): domain Bacteria; phylum Bacillota; class Clostridia; order Christensenellales; family Borkfalkiaceae; genus Coproplasma. The sequence goes on from CALVPV010000124.1 coordinate 1,793, forward strand.
ATACTCGGCGCGTGCATACTTGTGATAGCGGCGATCGCGGTGGCGGTCACCCTATCCGTGACCCTGGGCGGCAACGACCTGACCATAGACGGCGAAGGCGGCGACACCCAGACCGGGGACGACGATGACAAGGACGACGGCAATGACGACGACGTTGAAGACACCACGGGCGACAACACCTTTACGATGCCCGTGACGGCCGTCAACGCGATAAACGGCTACGGCTTTTACCACAACACCACGCTGGATAAGTACTACCTGCATACGGGCATAGACTTTGCCGGGACGGCGGGCGACGAGGTATACGCCGCTTTGGACGGGACGGTAGAGAGCATAGTGAGCGACCCGCTGCTGATGGGAACGACGGTGACGCTCGCGCACGAGAACGGGCTCAAGACGGTGTACACCTTTGTGGAAGCCGCCGAGGGGCTGGAAACCGGCGATACCGTTGAAAAGGGCGACGTCATAGCGACGATAGCCGAGGCGGCGGGCAGGGAATACAAGGACGGCGACCACCTGCACTTTGAGGTATTTTTGAACGGCGAGGCGGTAGACCCCGGCGAATACCTTGACATAGACGGCAAATAAGGCATCATCTCCCCCTTAAAATATCCTGTAAAACGGTGCGGGGCGCGGGCGGAAATTTCCGCCCGCGCCCCGCACCGTTTTGCAATGCCCGCGGCATATACGGCGTTCAAATACAAATTACGGCACAATTTTTTGCCCGAGCGTTGCACGGCGGGCAGAGCGGTTTATATAAAAGTATAAAATAATTTTAAAGGGGTTTTATATGGAACTTGAAAGAGCGATACGCGAAAGGCGCAGCATAACCAAGTCAAAATAAAGCGAACCCGATCGGAAGCGTGTATCTCACCACATCTGCATCGTTAAAGCCCTTGTCAATACGTCGCTGTATTGTCTGCGGGCTTTGCCTTGCATCTGCGGCAATCTGCCCGCTTGCGATTGCTTCGCACCCTGAAAGAGCGCATTTTGCGATGAGTTGAGGCGACAGACGAAGCAGCAATACCCACAGAGGTATTGCAATGAGGATGAGCCGCAAGGCGCGCAAAAAACGCCTTTCAGGGCGGGTTCGGATTACTTTGACTTGGTTAAGAAAGTACAAAGAGGCGCAGATACCCGCGGCGGACATAACAAAGATGCTGGAAGCCGCCATGATGTGCCCGAGCGCGTGCAACAGGCGCGCATACGAATTTGCCGTTACGACGGACAGGGAAAAGGCAAAACAGATAGCCGAGATCAGCCCCAACTTCCACATGGCGGAGAGCGCGGCGTGCGTGATAGTCGTGTGCGGCAGGCCCGACCTTGAAGAGGGGATGGGCCACGAATTCTGGGAGCAGGACTGTTCCGCCGCCACCCAAAACCTGCTTTTGCAGGCATACGGGCTGGGCTACGGCACGTGCTGGTGCGGCACCTATCCCGTAAAAGAGCGCGTGGATAAGGTGAGGAAGGTGACGGGCATACAGGATGAAAATGTAGTGCCGTTCGCCGTGATAACTGTGGGCGTGCCCGCGGAGAGCCCCGCCGCAAGGGGCTTTTACGAGGAATCAAAGGTG
>CALVPV010000125.1 GCA_944353935.1 uncultured Clostridia bacterium
GAAGACCTTGACGCCCACCCCGACTTTTCTTTAAAAGAGCTCTCCGAACCGGTTGAAACAAACGGCTACATCATAAGGTTTGCAGTATACAAAAACAACAACGTAAAAAAGTTTTAATAAAAAAGAGCGGAGGTAATTGCAAGTTATCTCCGTTTTTTATACGTTTTTAAGTAAAAAGGGCTGATTATATCACACATAGTACTATCAAAACATCTAAATCTATGTATTTTTAGTCTTTTTTAAGACATTCACAGTGTGTTGCTCCCTCCGCGTAAAATGAAAGTAAAGAACTTTTTACCGGAGAAAAACTCGTGCAATGGTTTTTTGAACTCGACGGGTGGCTGCAGGCGCTCATCGCCACTTCGTTTACATGGCTTTTGACTGCGGCGGGCGCATCGCTCGTCTTTATATACAAAAGAGTGGGGCGTGGCGCCTTCTGCTTTATGATGAGCTGCGCGGCGGGCATAATGCTTGCGTCTACTTTCTTTTCCCTGCTTTTGCCTGCGCTCGAATACGGAGGGCGTTATTCCTTCCTTGTGCTCACGTTCGGATTTGCCTGCGGCGGGTTGCTCATCATCCTTACCGATATACTTATAGGCAGGCTGCATTCGTTTTCCGACGGCGGAAAGCGCAGGTGCGCGGTCATGGTCATTGCCGTCACCGCTCACAACGTGCCCGAAGGGCTGGCGATAGGCGTTGCGTTCGGGGCGCTCGCGTTCGGCGGAGCGGTAGAGGGCGTCGCCGCCGTCATGCTGGCGGTGGGGATAGGCATACAGAACTTCCCGGAGGGTATGTGCGTGGCGTTTCCTCTCAGGGCCAACGGGATGTCGCGCGCAAAGAGTTTTGTCGTGGGGCAGTTTTCGGGCATGGTGGAAATCGCCGCCGGCGTGGTGGGTGCGCTCGCCGTCTCCCTCGTCAACAGCATCCTGCCGTTTGCCCTGTCCTTTTCCGCGGGTGCCATGCTCGCGGTCGTCTGTTCGGAGCTCATCCCGGAAAGTTTTTCAGGCGGCAAAGTGCGCGCCACGCTCGGCGTCATCTTCGGGTTCGTGCTCATGATGGCGCTCGATATCGCCTTTGGCTGAATACTTTATGCCGTGCGTTGCCGCGCGGCTTTTTTTTGTGCCTTAGGGTGGTATATTTTTCCGTCCTTTTCATCAAAATATCGGTATAAACTAACCTTATACGGGGGCATTGGATGAGAAAGGAGATAGACCTTACCCGCCGCGACGAGCGGGAAACTTGTTTTAAACAGGCGGGGGAGGCAGACGTAAAGTATGGCAGAACAAAACGCGCGGAACTGCAATGAAAATTATTTAAAATACGTGCGCGGGCTCGCGCCGCCCACCAAGCATTTCAAAAACTGCCTTTCGGCATTCGGGGTGGGCGGGCTCATCTGTACGATCGGGCAGTTTTTCCGCTACATGCTGCAATATGCGGGACTTTCGGGGGACGAGCTCGCCGGTGCCGTTTCCGTCATCCTTATATTTTTCGGCTGCCTCCTTACGGGGCTGGGCGTGTACGACAGGATAGGACGCTATGCGGGCGCAGGGTCTATCGTCCCCATAACGGGGTTTGCCAATTCGGTGGCATCCCCCGCGCTGGAGTTCAGGACGGAGGGGCTCATATACGGCACTGCGGCAAAGATGTTCACCGTGGCTGGCGCTATAATTGTGTACGGCGTGTTTTCCGGCGTCATTGTGGGGCTGATATATTATTTTTTGTAAATTTTTTGGAGCGTGGCATGAAAGAGGGCAATACGATTTTTTTTAATACGCGTCCTAAGGTTCGTTCCTACGCGGCGGTCTGCGGGTCTAAAGAGCGCGAGGGAGTTATAGGAAGCTATGCCGACATAACCCTTTCGGACGATATGTACGGCGAGAGCACGTATGAAAAGGCGGAGTGCAAAATGCTCTCCGACAGCATAGCGCTTGCGATAAAAAAATCGGCGCTTTCGGATGCCGACGTGGACGTGCTGCTGTCGGGAGACCTTCTCAATCAGATAATTTCGGCAAGTTTTGCGGCGCGCGCCTTTGAGTTTCCGTTCCTTGGGCTGTACAGCGCGTGCTCCACCATGAGCGAGGGGATGTTGCTCGCCGCGGCGCTCGTGGACGGCGGGTATGCGCGCAACTGCGTGGCTGCCACGGGCAGTCACTTTGCCTCGGCGGAAAGGCAGTACCGCTATCCGTTGGAGCTCGGATGTACCCGTCCTCCCCAGTCGCAGTGGACTGTAACGGGCGCGGGGGCGTGCGTCATCTCTTCCGAGTGCGGCGGGATAGAGGTGGTCAACGCCACGTTGGGCAGGGTGCGCGACTGGGGCGTATCGGACGTAAACAATATGGGCGCGGCTATGGCTCCCGCCGCGGCGGACACGCTGATGCGCCACTTCAAAGATACGGGCACCGTTCCCGAAGACTACGACGTGATAATAACGGGCGACCTCGGCGCGCTCGGGAGCCGCATTTTAAAGGATCTCATGTGGGAGAAGGGGTATGACATTTCGGCAAACCATGTCGATTGCGGGGAGCTCATCTATAAAGTGATAGAGGATGAATTTCAGGGAGGCAGCGGCGCGGGCTGTTCCGCCGTAGTCATGAATTCCTATTTTTTTACAAAGATGAACGCCGGGCTGTATAAAAGGGTGCTGTTTGCCGCCACGGGCGCGCTGCTCTCCACGGTGTCTTCGGGGCAGGGCGAAAGCATACCCTGTATAAGCCATGCCGTCTGTTTGGAGGCGCGCCGTGACTGAAGAGATATTGGCAATAGCGTTCATGTATTTAAAGGCGTTTGCCGTGGGCGGCGCCATATGTGCCGCCGCGCAGATAGTCATAAACACCACGTCGCTCACATCCGGCAAGATACTCGTGTTCTTCATGCTCGGCGGCGTGGTGCTCACCGCCTTGGGGCTGTACGGCCCGCTTGTGGAATTTGCGGGCGCCGGAGCGACGGTGCCCATTTCGGGATTCGGCTACCTGCTTGCAAGCGGCGCCATGAAGGGGGCGGAAAAGGGTATTTTTCATGCCGTGACCGGTTCGCTCTCCTCAGCGAGCGCGGGCGTCACCGCGGCGGTGGTCTTTTCTTTTATAATGTCGCTCATATTCCGCTCCAAAACAAAGCGCAGCTGAACGCGC
>CALVPV010000126.1 GCA_944353935.1 uncultured Clostridia bacterium
AATTGCCCCGCGGATATGCGCCTTTTACGCCGCATTTTTAATTTTATAAAGTCGGTTTAAAGGAGTTTTTGAAATGGCACTTACAAGAAACAAAAAGATCCTTTCTTTCGTGGAAGAGAGCGCCGAACTCGCCCAGCCCGATTACATCGTGTGGATAGACGGCAGCCAGAAACAGATCGACGAACTAAGAAAGGAAGCCGTTTATTCCGGCGAGCTCATCAAGCTCAACCAGAGCCTGCTGCCCGACTGCTACCTTCACCGCACGAAGGTGAACGACGTTGCCCGCGTGGAAGACAGGACTTTTATCTGCACCCCCGAACGCGAGGACGCCGGCCCCAACAACTACTGGATGGATCCCAGGCAGGCGCACGAACTCGCCCGCGAGATAGCGCGCGGCTCCATGCGCGGCAGAACGATGTACGTAATACCCTATTCCATGGGCGTTATCGGCTCCCCCTTCGCCCGCTACGGCATAGAGGTTACCGACTCGATATACGTCGTGCTCAACATGAGCATAATGACGCGTGTGGGCAGGAAGGCGCTTGACGCCATAGGCCCCCGCGGCGACTTTATAAAGGGCTTCCACGCAAAGTGCAACGTGGACGCAGAAAACAGGTACATCCTTCACTTCCCCGAAGAGAACGAGATAATCTCCGTAAATTCGGCATACGGCGGCAACGTGCTGCTCGGTAAAAAATGCTTTGCGCTGCGCATCGCGTCCTACCTCGGCAAAAACGAGGGCTGGATGGCGGAGCACATGCTCATACTCGGCGTGACTTACCCCGACGGCGAAAAGAAGTACGTGGCGGCGGCATTCCCCTCTGCATGCGGCAAGACCAACCTTGCAATGCTCATTCCCCCCAAACACTACCTTGAAAAGGGGTATAAGATAGAGTGCGTGGGCGACGACATCGCGTGGATACGCGTCGGCGAAGACGGCAGGCTGTGGGCGGTAAACCCCGAAAACGGATTCTTCGGCGTGGCGCCCGGCACCAACGACCACTCCAACCCCAACGCGCTTGCCACCACCAAGCGCGGCACGATATTCACGAACGTCGCTTTGAACACCGACGACATGACGGTATGGTGGGAAGGCCTCACCAAGGAGCTGCCCGAACACGTGATAGACTGGACGGGCAAGCCCTGGGATCCCAAAAAGTTCGATAAAAAGAACAAGTCCACATGCTCCGCTCACCCCAACAGCAGGTTCACCGCGCCCGCAAAGAACTGCCCCTGCATCTCGCCCGAATTTGAAAGCGCCAAGGGCGTTCCCCTCTCCGCCATAATCTTCGGCGGCAGAAGGGCGACGACCACTCCCCTCGTATATCAATCAAGGGACTGGAACCACGGCGTGTTCGTGGGTAGCGCGATGTCTTCTGAAACTACGGCGGCAGCCACGGGCGCCACGGGCGTGCTCCGCCACGACCCCATGGCGATGAAACCCTTTGCAGGCTACCACATGGGTGACTACTGGCAGCACTGGATAGACATGGGCAAGCTGGTTAAAAACCCGCCCAAGATATTCAACGTAAACTGGTTCCGCCAGGATAAGGACGGCAACTTTATATGGCCGGGCTTCGGCGACAATATGCGCGTGCTCGAATGGATATTAAAGCGCTGCGAAGACAGCGTGGACGCGCAGGATACTGCCATAGGCTATGTGCCCTATGCAGAGGATATCGATATATCAGAACTCGACTACGACATATCCGAAGGCCACAAGTTCGGCATAGACGACCTTAAAGAAATACTCAAAGTGGACGAAGCACGCTGGGGCTTTGAGGCTGACGAGCTTGAAGGCTACTACAAAAATTCCATAGGCGACAGGATCCCCAAGGAACTTTGGGACTGCCTTGAAACTTTAAAGGCAAACTGCGCGGAGGCTAAGGCGGCTGCCGCAGCGGCAATGCCCGAAGAAGGCGCTCAGCCCGCCGAAACGCCCGCATATACGGGCAAAAAGCGCGGACGCAAGCCCGGTTCGAAAAATAAGGCGGCTTTGGCAGAGGGCGCACCTTCTGCCGAGGCGGAGGAAAAACCCGCTTATACCGGCAAAAAGCGCGGACGTAAGCCCGGCTGGAGAAAGGTGAAGGACACTCAGCCCGAAGTTCAGCCCGTAAAGCGCGGCAGGGGCAGGCCCAGAAAGAATCCCGTGGAATAATCGCGGCTCATGCCGTACACGGCACAACTAAAAAACAGATCGGCGGGCGCGGCAAAATTGCCGCGCCCGCTTTTTTTATACAAGGAAAACGCCTTTACTCTTCTCGCCGCCATTGAGGTGATATCATGCCGCATCTGCCGTTTCCCTACGGGGAGCCTCGGCAGAGCAGCGCTGCGCTCGCGTGGTCACCATCCGCGTATTACTCTTGCTTTCTCTAACCCCCTTTAATTCCCCCTTTATCAAAAGGGGGACAAGATATGGGGAAGCCCCCTTGCGTAAGGGGCAAGATTCCGCAGTTGTGCCTCCCTTTTTAAAGTGGCAACTACCCCCTTGCCTCCCTTTTTAAAGGGAGGTGGCGCGGCAACTTTGCCGCGCCGGTGGGTTTTGCTGCGCAGGCAATTTTTTCTACACCGGTGGGTTTTACCGCGTAGCAATTTTTTCTACACCGGTGGGTTTTGCCTCGTAGGCAACTTTGCCGACATATAAAAAAGAGCGCCGCGGCGCTCTTTTTTAAACACATCATTCCTCTTTTTCGGCCGGTTGCTGCCCCTTTTCTTCCTGCTGCCCTTCACTGCTTTTGGCCGCGCCGAAGAACCTGAAGTTTTTCAGCTCCGAGAGCGACTCGTTAACAAGCAAGCCGAGCACCATGAGCGCGACGCCCGCGATGACGAATATTATGCCGAAAGCCAGGGCAACGCCGTAGTTTATGCCGCCGAGCAGGCAGAACACCGCCACAAGGATCATCCCCACGCCGCAGAGCGTAAATTTAAGTCCCTTCATAATTACCTCCTTATAATTGACATTACTATATAATACTATAATGTAAGTATTGCCCGCATTCAGTATACCAGATTTTTACGGATATTTCAATATCTGCGCAAAAAATCGCCGTGCGGAAAATTTAAGCACGGCGATTTTTTCATTCCTTAAAATATTA
>CALVPV010000127.1 GCA_944353935.1 uncultured Clostridia bacterium
ATGTCCAACGGGGAAGATATTATTTTGCGCGCCGCTATGAAGCCGATACCCACCCTTATGAGCGGGCTGGATACCGTTGACTTCGTTACGGGCGAAGCCTGCCGCGCCGCAGGCGAAAGGAGCGACGTCGCGGCGGTGTGCGCGTGCGAGGTGATACTTGAAAGCGTCGTGGCGTTCACTCTGGCACAGGCCGTGTCCGAAAGGCTGGGCGGCGACAATATGGCGCAGGTCGTTGAAAGATATAACAACTTACCGTAAATTTTTTACAGGAGATATTCGGTGAAGAAGATAGAGATCGATACTCCGTCTGCAGAGAGCCTCATCGTCTGCGGCGACGGGGCGTTTGAAAAATATATACCCGAGCTATGTACGGGGCTTACTTTTACCGTAACGGACAGCAATGTGTATAAACTTTACCGCGGCATCTTTGACGGCGTGTTCTCCTCTTGCGGGCAGGTGTACGTCATCCCCGCGGGGGAAAGGAGCAAAAATTATTCCGTGCTGCTCGGCATTTTAAAGGCTATGCTCGCCGCGGGCTTAAAGCGCAATTCCACCGTGTTTGCGGTGGGCGGCGGCGTGGTCGGCGACATCGCGGGGCTTGCCGCTTCGCTGTACATGCGCGGCGTCGATCTCGTGCAGGTGCCCACTACGCTTTTATCGCAGGTGGACAGCTCCGTCGGCGGAAAGACTGCCATAGACTTAAACGGCGTAAAAAATATAGTCGGCACGTTCTACCAGCCGGGCAACGTCGTGGTAGACCCGCTCTTTTTAAAGACCCTGCCCGCGCGCGAAGTGCGGTGCGGGCTCGGCGAAATAATCAAGTACGGCGCGCTCGGCAAAGACATCTACGTCAAGCTGATAGAAAATAAAAATAACTTAAAGTCGCCGTCCTTCCTGCGCGACATAACTTACGACTGCATCGCCTTCAAGGCGGATGTCGTCCGCCGCGACGAAAGGGAGGGCGGGCTGAGAAAGATACTCAACTTAGGCCACACCACGGGGCACGCGTTCGAGCTCTTTTATAAGCGCAAGTCGCACGGCGAATTTGTGCTGATAGGGATGTATTACGAACTTTACATAGCCGTTAAATGCGGCATATGTGCGCCCGAATATGCAAAATCGCTCATAGAGCTGATTAAAAAAGTGATAACCGTGCCCGCATACGGCGACGTGCGCGAAGCCTGCCGCATGGCTATGTACGACAAAAAGAACGTCCGCCCGCGTGAGGTGTCTCTCGTCGTCCCGTCTTCGCCCGGCAAGCCGCAGGAACTCAGGCTTTCGGCGGAGCGCTATGCGGAACTTGTACAGTCGTGTTCGGATGAACTCAAAAAGGAGGGAGCATGAAAAAATTTCGCCTTGCGGTGATAGGCAAGGACGTGTCAAAATCGTCCAGCCCCGCGATGCACTCGTTTATAGCCAAAAAGCTGGGCGCCGATATCTCTTACGATAATATATCCGTCCCGCCGGAAGAATTTTCCTCCCGCGCAGAGGGCTTTTTTAAGGAATATGACGGCTTTAACGTCACTATACCCTTCAAATTGGAGATGATTCCCTTTCTTGACGGGCTGGAAGGGGACGCAAAAGCGTTCGGCGCGGTAAACACCGTCGTTTCCGCCACCCGAAAGGGCTATAACACGGACGGGCTCGGCTTTATGCTCATGCTGCAAAACAGCGGCGTGCGTACGGAGGGGAAGACGGTGCTTCTTCTCGGCGCGGGCGGCGCCGGCAGGAGCGCGGCAAAAAAGCTCAAGCAGGCGGGGGCGGACGTCACCGTGTACGATAAAAACGTTGCCTCCGCAACGGCGCTTGCAAAGGAGGACGGCTTGCGCGCCGTGGAAAGCATAGAGCAAAGGCCGTACGACATAATCATAAACGCAACGGGCGTCGGCATGCACAAAACGGAGGGGATATCCCCCGTGGGCGAAGAGATTATCTCGCAGTGCAAAACGGCGGTAGATCTGATATATGTGCCGCCCAAAAGCGCATTTTTGCAGATTGCCGAACGCCTTGGCAAAAAAATAGTCAACGGCATGTCCATGCTCTTTTATCAGGCATATTTTGCAGAGTGCATCTACCTCGGCATTCAGCCGGAGAGCGCCGCCGCGGCGTCGCTCTTTGAAGAATATAAAAAATTGTTTTAAGGTGACGGTATGAAACTTCTGTTTATAAACGGCGTCAACCTCAATATGACGGGCAGGCGCGAAAAGGGCGTGTACGGCACGCAGACGCTGGAAGAGATAAACGCCGATATAGCCGCCCGCCTCAAGGGTACGGAGTGCGAATTTTTCCAGAGCAACTGCGAGGGGGAGATATGCACAAAACTGCATGCGGCGGACTGCGACGGCATAATCCTAAACGCGGGCGCGTTCACGCACTACAGCTATGCCATAAGGGACGCGATCGCCTCCATCGATATCCCCGTGGTGGAAGTGCACATGTCCAACGTCTTCCGCCGCGAAGAATTCCGCAAGACGTCCGTGCTGTCGGAAGTGTGCGCGGGCACCATCGCGGGATTCGGCAAAAACAGCTACATCCTTGCGGCGGAAAGTTTTTTGCTCAAATAATATACGGGAGCCGCGTTCGTCGCGGCATATGTGCAGGGTAAATATGAATATTGTGTTATGCGGCATGATGGGGTGCGGCAAGAGCACCGTCGCCGCGGAGCTGTGTGAGCTGACGGGGATGGAACACGCCGACACCGATGCCGAGATAGTCAAAGCGCACGGCAGGATAGCCGACATATTCCAAACGTTCGGCGAGCCGCGCTTCAGGGAGATAGAGCGCGAGGTCACGGCAAAAGTCGCCTCGCGGGACGGGCTGGTAATATCCACGGGCGGCGGGTGCGTGCTCGACCCTGTCAACGTGCGTTCTTTAAAGGCAAACGGGCGCATAGTCTTTTTGCGCACTTCCGCAGCCGAGCTTGTAAGGCGGCTGAAGGGCGACAGCGAGCGCCCTCTGCTTGCCGGCGGGGTGGAAAAGCGGGTGAACGAACTTCTTCCGCTGCGTACCCCTGCCTATCTTTCCGCGGCGGACGTAGTCGTGGATACGGACGGGCTCTCGCCAAAGGATGTCGCAAAAAAAATAGCCGCGC
>CALVPV010000128.1 GCA_944353935.1 uncultured Clostridia bacterium
TCAAATGGCTGCGCCGAAAAAATGTTGACAAAGCGCTGCCATGGATTTAAAATCTAAGTATACCTGTCTTTTTGCCGTACAGACCGTATCACGGCGGCAGCTTGGCACGCGGCGCGGCAGCATTTTCCGCGGCGCCTGCACATATGACCGGCGGCAGGGGGAACTTTTTTTAAAATCGGGGGGCAAAATGCTTGCATATACATATATTGACAATGGAAAATTTGAGCTGACGGAAAAGCCTTTGCCTAAAATTCAAGGGCCGCGCGACGCTATCGTAAGGGTGACTCTCGCCAGCATATGCACCAGCGACCTGCACATAAAGCGGGGCGCCGTTCCGCGCGCGGTAAAGGGCATAACCGTCGGGCACGAGATGGTCGGCGTGGTGGAGGAAGTCGGCGGCGCAGTCGGCAACGTATCCCCCGGCGACAGGGTATGCGTAAACGTAGAGACCTTTTGCGGCGAATGCTGGTTTTGCCGCCGCGGATATGTCAATAACTGTACGGACGGTAACGGCGGTTGGGCGCTCGGCTGCCGCATAGACGGCGGCCAGGCGGAGTATGTGCGCGTTCCCTTTGCCGATACCGGGCTGGTCAAGATACCGGACGGCGTCTCGGACGAGGCTGCGCTGTTTGCGGGCGACGTGCTCGCAACGGGGTATTGGGCGGTCAGGATATCCGAACAGGAGCCGGGCGACTGCGTGGCCGTGATAGGCGCCGGCCCCGTGGGGCTGTGCGCGGCCGCGTGCGCGCGCATAAAGCGCCCTTCAAGTATAATAATATGCGAAAGGAACGCGCAGAGGCGCGCGTTCGCAAAGAGATATATGCCCGAAGCGGAGGTCGTTCCGCCCGAGGACATGCCGCGGCTGATGCAGGCTCTGCCGCGCGGCGGGGCGGACAGGGTATTGGAATGCGGCGGCACCGCCGCCTCGTTTGAAGCGGCGTGGAGGAGCGCGCGCCCCAACGCGTGCGTGGTCGTCGCGGCGCTCTACGAACAGGCTCAGACCCTTCCCTTGCCCGACATGTACGGCAAGAACCTCACCGTCAAATTCGGCGGTGTGGACGGCTGCGACTGCGCGGAGATACTTTCGCTGATAGAGCGCGGGGAGATAGACACCGTCCCGCTCATAACGCATACGTTTGCCTTAAAGGATATCGCCGCCGGCTATGAGCTGTTTGAAAGCGGTTCCGACGGCGTCATGAAAGTGGCGATAAAGCCGTAAACAAGTTCATGCCGTAAGGGAATAAAACGAACCCGCCTTTTTGAACGGCGGCAATGGAGCAGGTTATGGATTTCGGCAATTTTATACTCAATTATCTGCTGCAGATGGCGGCAACGCTGGGCGTCATATTTTTGTTCGGCAAGATAATAGCGCTGTGCAACGGTGCTTTTTACCGCAATCTCGGCAGGCACGGCAGGGCGGTCTGCTATGCGACGGGCTTTATAGGCACGCCCGTGCACGAAGCGTCCCATGCGCTCATGTGCCTGCTGTTCGGCCACAGGATCACGGAGATAAAATTTTTTCAGCTCAACTCTTCGGACGGGACGCTCGGCTACGTGCATCATGCCTATAATCCGCGCAACCTCTATCAAAAGGCGGGCTGCTTTTTTATAGGCGTCGCGCCCGTGCTCGTCGGGGCGCTCATCCTTGCCGGGCTCTTGTACCTCTTGCTGCCCGACCTGTTTTCCGGCGTCTCCGCCGAAATAGCCGCAGTGGACTTTGCGGAGGATGTCGGCGCTTCGTTCGGCCATATATGGCAGGCTTTTGTGCTGATGTTCTCCTATATAGTCACATGGCAGTGGTGGGTGTTCCTGCTGATCGGCAGCTTCATAGCGCTGCACATGACGCTCAGCAAAGAGGATGTAAAGGGCGCTCTTTCGGGTATAGTCGCCTATCTTTTTATATTCCTTGTCGTGGATGTCGTGCTTGCGCTCGTGGACGCGGGGCTGCTTTCCTCCTTCACGGGCGGAGTGGCGGCGTGCGGCGTGTTTTTGCTGTTCTTCTTTTGTATATTTTTGATAATCGCGCTCATCCTGCTCGGCATATCCTTTATTTACCGCGCCGTCGCGCGGAGAAGGGATGCGCGTTGAAAGGCGCCGTGCGGGCGGCACAATAACGGCGGGCTGTGCCCGCAGCGGAGATCTTGTAAAATGAACGGTAATATGCTTGAAATACTTAAAAATCAGCGCAAATTTTTCCTGTCGGGCGCCACCCTTGACATTGATGCGCGCATAGCCGCGCTCAAGGCGCTTGCGCGCGTCATCCTCTCGCGCGAAGGGGAGATATGCGCGGCGCTCAAAGCCGACCTCGGCAAGGGCGAATTTGAAAGCTACATGTGCGAAGTGGGGATGACTCTTGCGGAAATACGCCACATGATAAAGCATGTGCGCCGCTACGCGCGCGACAGGCGCGTGCGCACCCCTGCGGCGCAGGCGGTCGCAAAGAGCTATGTAAAGAGCTCGCCGTACGGCTGCGTGCTCGTCATGAGCCCGTGGAACTACCCGTTCATGCTCTCCTTGGAGCCGCTCGTGGACGCGATAGCGGCGGGCAATACCGTCATCGTAAAGCCTTCGGCGTATTCCCCCGCCACGGCGGAAATAGTTGCAAAAATAATCAAGGAAGCCTTTCCCTGCGAGCTTGCCGCGGCGGTGCTCGGGGGCAGGGCGGAAAATTCCGCCCTTTTGGACATGCCCTTCGATAAGATATTTTTCACGGGCAGCGTCGCCGTGGGCAAGGAGGTGATGCGCCACGCGGCGGAGCGGCTCACGCCCGTCACGCTGGAGCTCGGCGGCAAGAGCCCGTGCATAGTGGACGTCACGGCAAATATCCGCCTGGCGGCAAAGAGGATAGTCTTCGGCAAATTTTTAAACTGCGGGCAGACGTGCGTTGCGCCCGACTATATACTCGTGCATGCCTCCGTAAAGGAGGAGCTCATAGAGGCGCTCAAGGGCGAGATCCGCGCGCAGTACGGCGAGCGCCCGCTTGAAAATGCCGAATACGGCAAGATAATCTCACGCAGGCACTACGACAGGCTGTGCCGCCTTATAGATCCCGGCAAGGTCGTCTTCGGCGGGGAGAGGGAAGAGGGCGC
>CALVPV010000129.1 GCA_944353935.1 uncultured Clostridia bacterium
AATAACCTCATGCAGGCGTTCAGGCTCAGGCGGGAAGAGGTGCAAAGGGTGCTCTCCGGCTGCGGCGTGCAGCCCATGGCGCGCGGGGAAGAGCTCTCCCCGCATATGTTCGCCGCGCTTGCGGACAGCTTTTTATCCTGCGGGATAAAATAAAACAGCGGCATATATGCCTTAAATAATGTGTTTAACGCGCCGCGTGCGCCGCCCTATGGCGGCAGCACGCGGCGCGCCTTTTTCCAAGATTGACGTGCGGGCTGAAAAATCGTATTCGTCAATTATTTACATAAAAATTGCCGTTTGGGCCGTTCTATGAGGGCTTTTTTTTGCATAAGTTAAGGTAACCGAGCAAAAAAACGCCTTTCAGGGCGGCGTTATTTTTGGTTTGGTAAAGACGGGGCGTGACCCTTTAAGATCAAGCAGGAGGAAATAAAGCATGGATCAGCAACTTGAATACGCTCAGATGCTCGAAGTTCCCGTGAGTACGGTGAGCGTGGTAAAAAAGAAGCCCTTCTTTAAAAAGAAGGCGCAGAGGGAGGACGAGGACATCAAGGAACAGGTGGTGGAGAGCGTCAACGGCCGCATGGGCGACTATGTGGGCGCGGAGGACATCTCCGTCCCGCCCGCAAAGCAAAAGGGCACGGCGCTTGCCGCGACTTTTGCCGACAAGACGGGCAGGATACTAATAATAGAGGTGGCGGCGGCGTGCCTTCTTGCCATAGGCATATTCCTTACAAACGTGTTCATGCCCGGCAGCGCCATAAACACCTTTATCCGTTCGCTCTCTTCCGCTCCCGCGCAGGAGGCGGCGTATACCGACTTTGAACTGTTCCCCGTCGTCTCGGGGCTGTCCGACGCCGATGTCGCCGTGTCCGATTCGGGCGTGATATCCTTTACCGACGAATGCGCCGTGTACCCCGTGGCGGAGGGCGAGGTGGCGTCCGTCACGCAGCTTTCGGACGGCAAATATTCCGTGGAAGTGGCGCATACGTCTGTGTTCCGCACCGTCATAAGCGGGCTTACCGACGTGTACTATTCCGTAGGCGACAGCGTCAAGGGCAACATCCCCGTGGGCTATTCGGACGGCACTTCGCAGGTATCCGTGTCCATGTATAACGAAGGCGCCCTTATAAACGGCTACTCCATGTCGGGTGCGCTCCCCGTATGGAACTTTTAACGGGTCGGCATTTTAATGCCGCCGCGGCTGCCATTTTTAAAAAGAGGCGGCACTATGCCGCGATCACCATATAATTTTGGCATATGAAGTTGAGCATACATCCGCTGTTTGTGGCTGCGGGCATATTCAGCGCGCTGTTCGGCGGGCTGCCCGTATTCGTCATCTATACGTTGACCGCGCTTTTACACGAGTGCGGTCACATTTTTTGCGCGCGTAAGATGGGGTTTGACTGCCAAAGGGTAAAACTCATGCCGTACGGCGCCGCCGCCGTGTGCGAGATAGAGGGCATATCCTGCCGCGACGAAGTCAGGCTCGCGCTTGCGGGGCCTGCGGTAAACGCCTTCATATGCGTGGCGCTCGCGGGGCTCTGGTGGTTCTTTCCCGATACGTACGCCTATACGGACGTCGTCATGCAGGCGAACGCCGTCATGCTCGCCGTGAACATGCTGCCCGCCTATCCGCTGGACGGCGGAAGGGTGGCGGGGTGCGTCATAGGCAGGTTCTGCTCGCCGCGCGTCAAAAACATCGTGCTCCGCTCCCTCGCCGCGGTGCTTGCTGCCGCCGTTGCCTCCCTCTTTTTTTGGACGGATGTCGGCGCAAGCTGCCTTGTGTTTGCCGCCTTTTTGCTCTGTTCGGCGTTTTCCAAGGCGCCGCCCGCCTGCAAGATAGATTTTGCCTCCGCCGCAAAACTCAGGCGCGGGCTGGAAATAAAGTTTATCCTCACCGACAGGAGCATGACGTACCGCCGCGCCGTACGCTTCCTTGACGATAAAAGGTACGTCGTGTTCCGCACGGAGGACGGGGAAGAGGTGACGCAGGACGAGCTGTGCGAAGGTTTTCTTTCGCACGAGGTCGGCGACCGTATATTCGGCGGGAGGGATAGCGGGGACGATGACTGTGTATTCGGGCGGGATAGCGGGGACGGCGACGGCGGCGCCGATGAAGACGAATAAAAAAGCGGCTCCCGCGCATGCGAAAGTCACTTTTGTAAAAAACTTTTTGAAAATATTTCCCTGTCTATATCCCTTTCAAGCACGCACTCTACGGCGCTTATCCCCAGCGCTATGCCCCGTTCAAATGCCTCCGCTGCCGCAAAAAAGTCTCCGCGCGGCGGTCTTGCGTATCTTTTTCGCGTCAGCTGCCGCCGCATGTAAAAACAATATCTTTTAAGGCATGCCGCCGTCCCCGCCGCCGTTATGTGTGGCAGCACTTTTTTTATGCAGTCGCACACGGCAAGTGTCTGCTCCATAATGCGTTCGCGCGGCAATATGTCGGGCTCTATGCCGTATTTACGGCTCAAAAATGTGCCCAGGCGGCGCTCGTACCGCTGGTGCAAAAAAAGTCCCTTTTTGCCATTTTGCCACGCGTATATCAGCGGGTGCAGCGTGCAGTCCAGCGCGTAGTGCGCAGCCCAGCCCGCGCAATAGGCGGGGTCGCCGCGCACCAGTTTTTCAAACAGCCCTGCGGCGCCTGCCCTGTGCAGCAGCCTTCCGGGATTGTGCCTGTAACTTATGCCGTAAAAGAAGAACACGTCGCCGCCCTGTGCGCCCAAAAGGTACAGTGGCTTGTTTTTGTCTATGATCTCTTTATATTTTTCGTCAAGCCCGCCGTATATCTTTTCGGCGGCTATTATGTGGGTCAGGCAATCGGGCATTTTTTCTCCGTTTAACTTAACCAAGTCAAAATAAAGCGAACCCGATCGGAAGCGGGTATCTCACCACATCTGCATCGTTAAAGCCCTTGTCAATACGTCGCTGTATTGCCTGCGGGCTTTGCCTTGCATCTGCGGCAATCTGCCCGCTTGCGATTGCTTCGCACCCTGAAAGAGCGCATTTTGC
>CALVPV010000130.1 GCA_944353935.1 uncultured Clostridia bacterium
GTGCGAGCATATATCGCGCCGCCCGAAAGCGAACCGAGCTGGAACGTCTTGCATTCGGCAAAGAACGGCTTGTTTGCAATAAACCTTTTAAGGCGGGGCATCGCCGCCGCTCCCCCTTCAAGGGGATATATCACGGGATGCTCCTCGTTTTCAAACTCTATGACCGCGCTGCCGCCCGGCGCATACATGCCGGGATGCCCGCCCACGTAGAAGGGCATTACCCCGCCCTTTGAGCGCACGGAGTAGGTTATTTTTACCGTATTTTTATCCAGCTTGTACGCTATGGAAAAGTCGAAATCAAAGGGATAGAGCTCCCTCGTTTTTTCGTCGGAAGAAAAGCCGAGCACGACTTCGTCCTCCGTCTTTTTTTCTACGGCGAGCACGGCATAGCGCGCCAGCCCGTGCGACTTTAATTCGTAAGTTTTGCCGCACACCTCGAACGGCGCGGCGTGACCGATTATCGGGAATATCACGACATCGCGGCTGCCCCACGCTTCGCCGCCCTGCCACAGCCGCTCCTCGCCGGAGGGCTTGTAAACAAGCGAGTGCATGGACGCTCCCTCGTCATTTACGGTGAGTTTTAAAAAATCGTTTTCTATCGAATGTAACATAGTTCCCCCCTATAAAAATTTTTAAAAGGCGTCAGCCGCCGCACGCCGCGCTCATTCCCACGGCAGTTTCTGCCCGCCGAGGATGTGGATGTGCAGGTGGAACACCGTCTGCCCCGCGTCCTCGCCCTGGTTTATAACGAGGCGGAACCCGTTTTCGCAGCCGTTTTGCGCGGCTATCTGCGGGATCTTTTCAAGCATGTACTTGAGCGTCTCCGCCTGCCCGGCGTTCATATCCGCGAGCAGTTTAAAGTGGTCTTTGGCTACAGCCAGAAGGTGCACCGCAGCCTTGGGTTCGATATCCTTGAACACCAGCATCTTTTCGTCTTCGTACACCTTGGCAGAGGGGATCTCCCCCTTGATTATCTTACAAAAAAGGCAATCGTCTTTAAGCATAACAAACCTCCCTTTAATAGTCCGCCGTCCGATCTACGGTACGGACAAAAATTTGTGAATATTTGCGGCATATTGCCGCTCCGATAAATATTTTATACAGTCATACAAGCTCGCCGAGCGCTCCGCCCGGGCACGCCGCCGCAAGACGCACGTCCGCCACCTTGCCGCGCAGGTCGCCATTGCAGTACACTTTTATGTAGCTGCCCGTATATCCCGCCGTAAAGCCGCCCTCCATATCCTCGAATATGACGCGCCGCACCGTGCCGAGATTGCGCTCCACAAAGCGCGTTTCCGCCGCGCTGCCCGCAGACAGCAGCCTGTGCAGCCTCTCCTGCTTGACGGCGGGCGGCGTATCCTTCATCCCGAAGGCGACGGTACCCTCCCTGGGGGAAAAGGCAAACGCGTGGACGCGGGCAAATCCCGCCTGTTCTATTATGGAGATGCTCTCTTCAAAGTCGGCGTCCGTCTCGCCCGGAAAGCCGGCTATGATGTCCGTAGTTATGGCAGCGTCGGGGAAATACCTGTATATGAGCGCGCATTTTTCAAGATACTGCGCGCGCGTGTAGCGGCGGTTCATCCTTTTAAGCACTGCGTCGCTGCCGCTCTGCAGGGACAGGTGGAACTGCGGGGCAAAGTCGTTTAAGCCGCGGCAGGCGGCAAGGAATTTGTCGTCCACCACGCCGCACTCCACGGAGCCGAGGCGTATGCGCTTTTTGACGCCGCCCAGCTTTTGCAAAAGGGCGGTAAGCCCGTCGCCGCCGTAATTATATGCGGAGATGTTTATGCCGGTGAGCACCACCTCAGGGCAGGTACAGTTTTCCGCCTCGCACACCACCTCTTCCGCCGCGCGGCTGCGCACCCTGCCGCGAAGGTACGGGATCACGCAGTAACTGCAAAAGTTGTTGCAGCCGTCCTCTATCTTTATGAACGCGCGTGTGCGCGCGCTCACGGGCGCGGGCAGCTCTTCATACCCCTGTTCGTTGTTGACGCAGGTATATTCGGCGCCCAACAGCCTTGCAAGCTCCAGGAGCACCTCATTCTTTTTTTGAGCGCCGCCCACATAGGCGACGTCCTTTTGTTTGAATGCGGCGGCATCCTTTTGCGCCGCGCAGCCGCACACGTAAATTTTGGCGTCGGGGTTGAACTTCCTTGCGCGCGCTATTAGCTGGCGGCTCTTTTTTTCGGCTTCGCGCGTGACGGCACAGGTGTTTAAAACGTATATATCCGCGGGGCAAAGCCTTTCTTCCACCTCCACGCCCCAGCTCTTTAAAGCCGCCGCAAAGGAGCCCGACTCCACCTCATTGACCTTACAGCCCAGGGTAAACACACACGCCTTCATTGCATTTCACCCAGGGAGAACATCACAACGGAGCACAGCGCGACCGCGGCGGTCTCGGCGCGCAGGATGCGCTTGCCGAGCGTGACGCCGCAAAAGCGGTACTTTTCGCGCGCAATGGCGTACTCCTCTTGCGAAAAGCCCCCTTCGCTGCCCACCACAAGGCAGGTAGACCCGCTTAGATTGCGCATATCCTGCTGCGAATTGCGTTCAAATTCACAGGCGAACAGCCTGTTGCGGTAACCTTCGGCAGAGGCGAGGGCGCCTTCTAAACTGTCATAAAAATCCACTTTGGGCGCGACGGAGCGATAGCACTGCTTAGTCGCTTCGCGCGCGACCTTGTTCAGCCTCTCCAATTTGGACGGCGTGAGGTACGTCGAACAGTATTTTGAATTGAACACCCCCACAGAGCTTATGCCGAGTTCCGTCGCCTTTTGCACGACGAGCTCCGTCTTGTCGCCCTTGAGCGCGCCTATAAGCAGGCGCACGTCGGTGCGCGGTTCCTTGTCGCCGACGGTAAA
>CALVPV010000131.1 GCA_944353935.1 uncultured Clostridia bacterium
AGGTGTACGGCGTACAGTCGGCAGGCGCGCCGAGCATGATACAGTCCTTAAAGGACGGCAGGGTAGAGATGCTGCCCTCCGTATCCACCATAGCCGACGGCATCGCGGTAAAGGAGCCTGGCGAACACACGTTTGAAGTATGCAAAAAATATGTGGACGGGATAGTTTCCGTTACGGACGACCAGGTGTGCGCCGCGATACTCGCGCTGATAGAGAGGCAAAAGATGATAGCCGAGGGCGCGGGAGCCGTTTCGCTTGCGGCGGTGATGTTCGGCAAGATACCGGACGTTACGGGAAAGAAAGTCGTGTGCCTGATATCGGGCGGCAACATAGACGTGACGATACTTTCACGCGTGATAAACCGCGGGCTTTTAATGAGCGGGCGCACCTCTTCCCTCACCATAGAGCTGATGGACAAGCCGGGGCAGCTCGTGGCGGTTTCTGCGATAATAGCAGGCTGCGGCGGCAACGTGATAGGCGTGCTGCACGAACGCTCTAACGAGGGCACGGACGTAAACGGATGCTACCTTAAAATCACAATTGAAACGCGCGACTTTGAACACATAAAACAGATAGAAGACAGCCTTAAAAACGCCGGATTCAAGCTCGTTTAAAACGGGGCACGGCGCAAGCTATTCCATATTTTATTTGCAAAATAAGCAGGTTTTGCAAAGTAATATTTGCAATATTGTATAAGAGGTGACATATAATGAAGACGATAAGCACAAACGCCGCCCCCGCGGCGATAGGGCCGTATTCGCAGGCAAAAATATCGGGCGGGCTGGTGTTCGCTTCGGGGCAGATCCCCGTAGACCCCGCCACCGGCGCGATAGAGGCGAAGGACATAGCAGGGCAGACGGAACAGATATGCAAGAACATAGCCGCGCTTTTAAACGCCGCCGGCTCTTCAATGGAAAAGGTGGTAAAGACGGTCTGCTTTTTGGCGGACATTTCCGACTTTGCGGCATTCAACGAAGTATACGCAAGATACTTCACCTCCTGCCCCGCGCGCAGCTGCGTGGCGGTCAAGGACATACCCAAGGGCGCGCTCGCGGAGATAGAGTGCATAGCCGAACTTTAAAATTTGTTTTGCGGGCGGCAGATATTACCATGCCGCCCGTTTTGCCGCCCTTTTTATTTAATTGACTTGAAACAAAAAAACGGATATAATGGTAACAAGTTTTTATACACGGGAGAATTATTTTATGAAAACCGCAATAGTTACAGACAGCAACAGCGGCATAACGCAGGCTCTTTCCAAAGAGCTGGGGATATTCACCATACCCATGCCCTTCCTCATAGACGGCAGCCAGCACCTTGAGGACATAGACCTTTCGCAGCGGCAATTTTATGAAAAGTTAAAGGACGACAAGACGCAGGTATCAACCTCGCAGCCGAGCGCTTACGACGTGGGCGAACTGTGGAAAAAGATACTTGACGACTACGACGAGATAGTCTGCCTGCCGATGAGCAGCGGGCTTTCAGAGACATGCCACTCCCTTTCGCACCTTGCCGAGACGGAATTTGCGGGCAAAGTATTCGTGGTGGACAACAAGCGCATATCCATAACGCTTAAAAGCTCCGTCTATGACGCGCTTGCAATGGCAAAACAGGGAAAGACGGGCAAGGAGATTGCCGATTGGCTGACCAAAACGGCGCTCAATTCCAGCATCTACATCATGGTCGACACGCTCAAATACCTTAAAAAGGGCGGCAGGCTGACCCCCGCCGCCGCCATGATAGGCACGCTTTTAAAGATAAAGCCGGTGTTGCAGATACAGGGCGGCAAGCTCGACCAGTACGCAAAGGTGAGGAAGCTCGCCGACGCCAAAACGACGATGATAGAGGCGATGAAGCACGACTTTGAAACAAGGTTTTCAGAGCAGGTCAAGGCGGGCAGGATGGAACTTTCCGTCGCGCACACCGACAACTACGATGAAGCGGAGATATTCAAAAAGGAGATAGAACAGGCGTTCGGCATGCCGGTTGAATTCACCGACCCGCTTTCGCTGAGCGTATCCTGCCACATAGGCCCCGGCGCGCTCGCCATAGCGTGCGCGGAGATATGCCACTAAAATAAAACGGGATCTTTTAAGGGCGCGGCACAAGCCGCGCCCGTTTTTTATTGCCGCAACCCCGGCGTAACGTTGTGGCGCACGTTGTATATGACGCCTATCACAAAACAGTTCATCATAAGGTAGCACCACAGCAAAAAGACTATGACGGAGGCAATTTTGCCGTACAGGCGGACGGGGTCGGCAAAGCGCAGATATACGGCGAAGCCTGCCGCGCACGCCACCCACAGCAGCACGGTGAACAGGCTGCCGGGGAGCACTGCCGACAACGTCGTTTTATACGGGCAGACGAACATATTCAAAAACGCGGCGACAAAGGCTGCCGCCACGAGCGCCGCCAACATGGCAGCCGCGCGGACGAAAGGCCTGTCCGCGGCGCTGCCTATGAACATTTCGGCGGCGACGGCTGCGCCTACCGCGCACGCCGTGAGCGCAAGCGTACCGCCTATCAACCCGAGGGAGGCGAGCCTGAGCCTTATCCCCCCTTTTTTGAACGTGCCGCCGTAGATTATCTCTCCGCTGCGGCGCAGGTGATAGAAAAAATTTGTGGAGGAATAGAGCGTGGTGACTATAAGGATTACTCCCGCCCCTCCCGCCGCCCCGCCTGCCGACTGCTGCAGGTCGGTAAGTATGGGCATGACGGCGTCGAACACCGGATAGCGCGCAAATTTGGCGATGTCCACTTCGCCGAAAAACATCGTGAGCCAAAAGAGGAACGGGGCAAGGCTCATCAAAAAGAAGTATACGAGCGTGCCCGCCACCGTCGTGAACCTTTTACC
>CALVPV010000132.1 GCA_944353935.1 uncultured Clostridia bacterium
AGCGCGGGCCAGGTTATGCCCGTGTTCTGTATCATGACGATCGCCTCTTCGACGCCGTCCTCCGTGCCTTCAAAGCCAGCCACGAACATCGCCGCCAGCACAGAAAACGTGGCTATGACGTTCTCTTTGGCGATGAGCCCGGTTATCGCCGCCACGGCGAACACCCAGCCGTATTCGTTGAGCTGCGAACCGAAGCCGAGCGGCGTGAACAGCGGCTGTATCAGCTGCCCGACGGAGGCGAGGATGGACGTCTGCATGCCGTCCGCGCCGATAAACGTCCAGTTCCACGTGAAGGACTGCAAAAACCATATGAGCACGGTAGAGGCGAAGATGATGGTGAACGCCTTTTTTATAAAGTGCTTGGTCTTATCCCACAAGTGGAGCATGAGGTTTTTAAAGCCGGGCACGTGGTATGCGGGCAGCTCCATTATAAAGGGCGGAACTTCGCCGCGCATCGTGGTGGAGCGCATTACTATCACGGACACGACAGCCGTTATCATGCCGAGCAGGTACATCGCATAGGTGATGAGCTCCACGTTGGGGAAGCCGAACACGCCGCATATGCCGCCCGCTATTGCCGTGAGTATGGGCAGTTTTGCGCCGCAGGAAAAGAACGGTATTACCCTTATTGTCGCCGTGCGCTCCTTTTCGTCCGCGAGCGTGCGGGTGTTTATCATGGCGGGCAGCGAGCAGCCGAAGCCCATTATCATGGGCATGAACGCCCTGCCCGAAAGCCCGAAGCGGCGGAATATCCTGTCGAGGATGAACGCCACGCGCGCCATATAGCCCGTATCTTCAAGCACGGAAAAGAACAGAAAGAGCGTGAGTATCTGCGGCAGAAAGCCGAGCACGGCGGTTATGCCGCCGACTATGCCGTCGTTTATAAGGCCTGCCGCCCAGTCCGCGGCGCCCGCCGCGTCTACGCCCAGCCCTATGCCGTAGGAGATATACCCGAGCACGAGGTTCAACAGGTTGGTAAGTATGACGCCCGGGGCAAACACCGCCCCGTCATAGAAACACGCCAGCAGGGCGACGCCGAAGTTGGAATATATCTCCGAATCGCCCAGCGTTGCGCCCAAGCCGAGGTCTTCCATCGTGGGCAGCGGGCTGCCCGCCGCCGAAGCTATGGCGTTTATGTAGAACAGGTCTTCTGAAAACGTAAGGTGGAACACGGCAAACAGTATGACTATAAATATGGGTATGCCCCACACCCTGTGGGTGAGCACGCGGTCTGCCCTGTCCGAGCGGCTGAGCTGCGGCTTTGCCGCCTTGCTTTTTGCCACGGAAAAGTTTGCCGTTATGTACTTATACCTTTCGTCGGCGATTGCCGCCTCTAAATCTTCGCCGTACTTTTGTTTGAGCGCGGCATATTCGGCAGCCGATTCTTTGTCCTTTGTTTCAAGCTCGTCGCCCTCCATCAGCTTTACGGCATGGAACAGCGGCGAAGAGAACCCGCGCTCCTTGCAGAACGCCTCGGCTTCGGCTATCTGCGCGCCGAACGCCGAAGAGAGCACCGTGGAGCCCGCCCGTGAGGCGGACATGGCTATCGCCCTGTCCATGAGCTGCTTTATGCCCCTCTCTTTGAGCGCCGAAAGCGCGACTACGGGCACGCCTATGCGCCTTTCAAGGGCGGCGGCGTCTATGCTGTCGCCCGCCTTTTCCACGGCGTCCATCATGTTGAGCG
Organism: uncultured Clostridia bacterium; assembly: GCA_944353935.1. Classification (GTDB taxonomy): domain Bacteria; phylum Bacillota; class Clostridia; order Christensenellales; family Borkfalkiaceae; genus Coproplasma. The sequence goes on from CALVPV010000132.1 coordinate 1,685, forward strand.
CGATTATCACGGGCACATCCATCTCTAAAAGCTGCGTAGTCAGGTACAGGTTGCGCTCTAAATTGGTGGCGTCCACTATATTTATTATGCCGTCGGGGCGTTCGTCCAAAATGAAGTTGCGGGCGATGACCTCTTCCGGCGTGTACGGCGAGAGCGAGTATATGCCGGGCAGATCGACTATTTTTACGCGTTCGCTGCCGCCCTTGTATACGCCCTCGCGCTTATCCACCGTGACGCCCGGCCAGTTGCCGACGTGCGCGGTGGAACCGGTCAGCGCGTTGAACAGCGTCGTCTTTCCGCTGTTGGGATTGCCTGCAAGCGCAAATACCCTCATCTTGCCACCTCCGTCTGCACGCAGCCCGCCTCTGCCTTTCTCAGCGTGAGCTGATAGCCGCGGATAGTCAGTTCCAGCGGATCGCCGAGCGGCGCCTTTTTGACGAGGGTGACTTCCGCACCGGGGGTCACGCCCATATCGAACAGCCGCCTTCTTACCCTTCCTTCGCCGTTGACGCGGCTTATCACGCCGCGCTCGCCTACGGCAAAGTCGCAAAGCAATTTGTTCATAAAACTCTCCTTTTTGATGTGTGCGCCCTTCAGCAGACGGGCGCCACCGTTATGCGTGAGGCAAGGCCGCCGTCTATACACAGCCTGCCCTCCTTTACCTTAAGTATCACGTTGCCGCCCCCGGAAGAGAGCACCGTAATGTGCGCGCCCGGGAGTATGCCCAGCTCACCGAGGTGCTTTTGCACCCTGTCTTCCGCGCATATCTTTTTTACTTCTACCTTGGTTCCCTGCGGCGCTATGGAAAGCGGCATACCCTTACTCCTTTGCCCCGCGAACACGCTTGCCGCCGTATACCCGATCGGCTTTATTTGCATCCGGTATATGGTATGTATATGCCGCGGCGCGGGCATTTAAAACTTAACCTTGGTTAATCAAGCAATCCTATTATAATAACCGCGGTTAAGTTTGTCAACTGTTTTTATGAAAATTTTCCGCGGTTAATAAATTTTTTTGTTTTACAGCAGAAAATGGCTGTTAAGCAAACTTTTATGTCTATCCCCCTTTTATTCTTCTCGCCGCCATTAAGGTAACGGCATGGCGGCTTGGTCACCGTTCGCGCACTGACATTTGCGC
>CALVPV010000133.1 GCA_944353935.1 uncultured Clostridia bacterium
CTTATCCCCGGTGTAAACTGGATAGTTGAAATCGTGGTAAGGTGGGGAACATTTATCAAACAGGGCGGTACGGTAAGGCTGCTCATCTGCTTGCTCGTAACCATATTCGGTATCGTAGTCGGCTGGTTGGACGCCATCTGGTGCCTGCTCTTCAAAAAACTGCTGTTCCAGTAAAAACAAACAGGCTGCCGCGCAAATATTTGCACGGCAGCCCTTTTTACCTTAAAAAATATGTGCCGCCGCGCGGTTTCCGCGCGGCGGCATTCGTATCAAATATTTAATGGTTGCGGCATATGTGGCGGGCAATTTAAAATCCCGTGTGGAAAAATCCCATTATCTTGCGCATCGGCCTGCGCCAGCCCTTGTCCCAGGGGAACAGGCTCTCGCCGCCGTCAAGCGCGGCAACGGCGCGCATGTCCTCCTCGTCCGGCGATATGCCCAAAAAGTCAAAGTTTTCGGCTATCCTTTCGGGGCGGACGGACTTCGGTATCACGGCTATGCCGCGCGCGTGCAGCCAGGCAAGTATCAGCTGCGCCACCGTGCAGCCGTGTTTTTTTGCGATATCCGTGAGCACGGGGTGCGTGAATATCCCGCGCTTGCCCTCTGCAAAGGGCGCCCACGCCTCCGCCAGAATGCCGTTTTGCTGCAAAAAGCCCACAAGTTCCGCGCGCTGAAAGTAGGGGTGGAGCTCTATCTGGTCAACTGCGGGCGCTATATTTGCCTGCACGAGCAGCTTTTTCAGCTCCGCCATGCCGAAGTTGGATACGCCTATCGCGCGCACCTTGCCCTCTTCAACGCTCTCTTCCAGCCCGCGCCACGCGCTTTTTATCCAGCCGTACGGCTCGTGTATGAGGTACAGGTCGACATAGTCCAGCCCCAGCTTTTTCAGCGAGCGGTCAAGCGCGCGCTTTGCCATGTCGCGGCTGCAATCGGCATACCACAGCTTGGTGGTTATAAACAGCTGTCCGCGCGGCACGCCGCAGTTTTTTATCGCCCTGCCGACCGCCTCTTCGTTGCCGTACACCGCTGCGGTGTCTATCATCCTGTACCCGCGGTTTATTGCGCAAAGTATGCTCTCTTCGCACGTTTCGGGGTTCTTGTTCTGAAAGACCCCCAACCCGCGGCAGGGCATCTTTATGCCGTTGTTCAGTACAAAAAAGTCATCCGTTGTCATCATTCCCCCTGGAATATGCCGCATTTACCGCACTTTGGCTTACCGCCGCGGGTAAAATGCGGCTATTATACAGTCACCTGTTTGTACTCCCTGCCGTCAAGCGTCTTAAAGGTGAAGGTGCGGTTTTCGTATACTATATAGCCGCGTTCGCTCGCCTCTTTGGGCAAGCTGACGGAGCCGGGATTCAAGTGCAGGTATCCTTGCTTTTCTATCAGCGGCACGTGGGTGTGTCCCGTGATGTACACCGCGCTTTCGGGCATAGGGGGCACTTCGCGGTGCCCGTGAGAGAGGTATATGTCTATCCCGTCCGCGCATATCAGCGCATAGTCCGCGGTGATCGGGAAGGGCAGCACCATCTGGTCTACCTCGCAGTCGCAGTTGCCGCGCACGCATACTATCCTGTCTTTATACGCGCCGAGCAGTTCCGCCACTTCCGCCGGGGCGTATCCGTCGGGCAGCGGGTTGCGGGGGCCGTGGTACAGTATGTCGCCCAAAAGGACGATCTTTCCTGCCCTTTCCCGCTCTGCGGCCTCTAACATCATCCTGCAATATTTTGCCGAACCGTGCAGGTCGGAGGCGATGAAAAGTTTCATAAAAGCTCCTTAATTTTTTGTATGACGCCCAATTCGGCGTTGGAAGGTATTATGTTTCCTATCACTTTTTTAAGTTCGGGGAAGGCGTTTGCCGTGACGTATGCCTGCCCGCTCGCTTCAAGCATCTCTAAATCGTTCATATGGTCGCCGAACGCCACGCACTGCGCGCGCGTCGCGCCCAGCCGTTGCAGCAGCGCTTTAAGGGCTTCGCCCTTGTTGGCGCTCTCCGTGCACACGTCCAGCCAGTCGTAGCCGGATACCTTTGTGCGCAGCCCCTTTATCTTTGGTATGAGCACGCCCGCGGCGTGTTCCGCGGCGGGCAGTTTGTCCCACACGGAAATTTTTAATATGGTGTTGTTTTTTACCGCCTTTTCAAGGTCGTCCACCCTGCGCACGCAGGAGTAGGAGCGGGCGACCACCTCTTCGAACTGCCTGTCGTCGCAGTCGTAGTATGCGCAGTCCACGCCGCTGCACAGCGGGAATAGATCGCTCTCCCGCTTTATTATGTCAAGGGCGTACAGCACGTCTTCGGCGGGGGTGGGGTTGCAGTAGATTATATCTCCGTCCGCCCAGCACAGGCCGCCGTTTTCGGCTATTATGGCTATCTTGCCCAATGCGTGGGCGAACATCTTTTTAAGGTTGGGCAGCTGCCTTCCGCTCGCGGGGGTAAAAGTTATGCCGCGCGCGTACATCACGTCTATCAGCGGGAATATCTCTGCGGGAGGCGGGCTCTTGGGCGGGAGCAACGTCCCGTCCAGGTCAGAAGCAATACAGCGTAAATCGTTCATATTTGATCCGTAGTTAAAAATGCCGCAAAAGCCCCGAGCGTCGGATCGCGCTCCGCAGACCTTTACGGCTATGCTGCTATATTTATAAATTTTTTTGTTAATAAAAGGACAATTCACGGAAAAAGATTTTGCCGCAGGCAAAAGATTTTTCGTGAACTGCGTATTCTCACGGAAAAAGATTTTTGCATAGCGAAAAGATTTTTCGTGAACCCTTTTCGTGAA
>CALVPV010000134.1 GCA_944353935.1 uncultured Clostridia bacterium
AAAAATTGACTATGCGCTTTTGCGGTGGTAAAATATTTTTATGAAGAGCATCATAAACGTAGTCGGCGCGGCATTTGTGGAGCGCGGCAGGGTATTCGCCGCAAGGCGCGCCTACGGCAGCGAATACGTCGTTCATAAATATGAATTTGTCGGCGGAAAGATAGAGTGCGGCGAGCAGCCGGAGGGCGCCCTTGTGCGCGAATGCAGGGAAGAGCTCGGGTTGGATATAGAAGTCTGCGGCAAGGCGGGCTGCGCCTCTTTCGAATATCCCGACAAGATAGTAAACATAACGGTGTATTTATGCCGCATGCTCTCCGGCTATACCGTAAAGGAGCACGAAGAGTGCCGCTGGCTGCCCCTTTCATTGATAGACGAACGCGATTGGGCGCCCGCCGACCGCGATATATTAAAGGACATCGTGCGCGAATTTGCGCCTCGTTATTCGTTTGTGACGGGTGCGACGGGCTACATGGGCGGCGCGTTTTGCAGGCAGCTCGCCGCGCGCGGCGAAAATCTGTTCATAACGGGCAGGCGTGAAGAAAAACTTGCCGAACTCTCCCGCGAGCTGTCGGGGCGATACGGCATAGAGGTCAGGTACCGCGCCTGTGACCTTTCGGACGAGCGCTCGCGCGGGGAGTTGTTCAAAAGCGCCTGCGGATATACTTTCGGCAGGCTTGTAAACGTCGCGGGTGCGGATATCCAAAAGGCATTTTTAAAGTATGACGAAAGTAAGATAACCTTTCAATGCCGCGCGCTGTTTGAAGGCGCTGTGTCCGTCACGCGCTTTTGCCTTGAAAATGCGGCGGACAAGTTTTCAATAATAAACATTTCCAGTGTATCGGGGCTCTATCCGATGCCCTATTTTGCGATATACAGCGCTTTAAAGGGTGCGCTCACGTCATTTTCCGTGGCGCTTTCGCGTGAACTTAAGGGCACGGGCGCAACGGTCACGGCCGTGTTGCCTGGAGCGGTGTATACCAGGCCGGACGTAGTGGAATATATAAAGGCGCAGGGGCTTTGGGGCAGGCTGGCTGCCAAGTCGCCCGACTACGTCGCCGAGCGCAGTTTAAAGGCGGCGGAACGCGGAAAGGTGAAATATATCCCCGGCTTTGCAAACAAGTTGATGCGCGCATTCACTCTTTTGATCCCCATGCGTTTAAAGCTGGCTTTCATAGCAAAAAAGTGGAGCAAAACTCAAAAGGACGCCTTTTAAAGGCGTAAAAATCGCCGTCCGTCTCGGTGTGCCGCCGATATGCGCGCAATTTATTTGACGGCGCGCCTCAATAAATGGTAAAATGAATAAAATCACTGCGGAGGATGGGGCATGAGCGTTGCCGACGATATTTTTATTTCCAACATGAACGATATAATGGAAAACGGCGTGTGGGATACAAACCTGCAGGTGCGCCCCAAGTGGAGCGACGGCACGCCCGCGCACACCGTAAAAAAGTTCGGCATAGTCAACCGCTATGACCTTTCCAAGGAATTTCCCATACTCACAATAAGGCGCACGGCATTCCGTTCGTGCATAGACGAGATCTTGTGGATATGGCAAAAAAAGAGCAACAACATCCGCGACCTGCATTCGCACATATGGGATCAGTGGGCGGATGAAAACGGCAGTATAGGCAAGGCATACGGCTATCAGCTCGGGGTAAAACACTCCTACCGCGAAGGCGAGTTCGACCAGGTTGACAGGGTGCTCTACGATTTAAAGCACAACCCGGCAAGCCGCCGCATTCTTACCAACATCTATACTTTTGCCGATTTAAACGAAATGAATCTGTACCCGTGCGCCTATTCGATGACGTTCAACGTGTCGGGCGACACGCTCAACGGAATACTCAATCAGCGCTCTAACGATATGCTCACCGCCAACAACTGGAACGTCGTGCAGTACGCCGTGCTGCTCATGATGTTTGCGCAGGTGTCCGGCTTAAAGGCGGGGGAGCTCGTGCACGTCATCGCCGACGCGCACATTTACGACAGGCACATCCCCATCGTCAAGGAAATAATCGCAATGCCAAGGTTAAAGGCTCCCAAGATAGAAGTCGATCCCGATGTGAAAAACTTCTATGACTTCACGGTAGACAGTTTCCGCCTTGTAGACTACGAGTGCAATAAAAAGAAGTACGATATACCTGTCGCCGAGTGATTTGACTACAAAAACAGCCTGATAAGAGGTACTATGCGTAATATAATCGATATAAAAACGGCGCAAAATTGACAAAAATTCGTCATTTTTAATAAGGAGAAATATGAAGGCGATATTGCACGCCGATAGGCAGTGGGGCATAGGCAGGGGCAACAAACTGATGTTTTCCATCCCCGCCGACATGAAATTTTTTAAAGAGACGACTACGGGCAACGTCGTCGTGATGGGATCGAATACGCTGAAATCCTTTCCCGGCGGCAGGCCGTTAAAAAACCGCACCAACATCGTGCTCTGGCCCGACGGGGAGGACAGGGAGGACTGTAAAATAGTCCGCTCCTTGGAGGAACTCTTTTCCGAGATCAAAAAGTACGATGCCGACAGCGTCTATGTCATAGGCGGCGCGATGATGTACAGGACGCTCCTTCCCTATTGCAGCGAAGTGCTCGTTACAAAGGTGGAGGCAGTCGGCGGCGCCGATACCTTCTTTGAAGACCTTGACGCCCACCCCGACTTTTCTTTAAAAGAGCTCTCCGAACCGGTTGAAACAAACGGCTACATCATAAG
>CALVPV010000135.1 GCA_944353935.1 uncultured Clostridia bacterium
GAAAAGTCGGTGTGGGCGTGGACGGGATATGACTTCGAAGCCGACCTGCTCACCGGCAAAAAGGGCGATCCGGACGTGACTATGCGCCTTTTAAACTGCATAGACGTGCTCGTAGACGGCAGGTTTGTAGAGGAGCTTAAAAATCCCGACCTGTTGTTCCGCGGCTCGTCCAATCAGCGCGTCATACTCGTAAAGCCCTCTTTGGAGAGGGACGAGCTCGTGCTCTGGGACGAAAAGACCGTGATCTGACTAATCTTAGACAAAAATAACCGTTGATCGCGCCATATATGGCGGTCAAATACATTTTTACACCAAGGGGAAATTTATGGAAATCGGTATCAAAAAGCTGAACAAGCAAGCCAAGGCGCCCGTATACGGCAGCGAATACGCCGCGGGCGCAGACCTGTATGCCTGCCTGGATATGCCCGTCGTGATAGCGCCGGGCCGCACCAAAGTCATTCCCACGGGCATCGCGCTCGAACTTCCCGTGGGCTATGCGGGGCTCATATATGCCCGCAGCGGGCTCGCCACAAAGCAGGGACTCGCCCCCGCCAACAAGGTGGGCGTGGTGGACTGCGACTACCGCGGCGAGGTCATGGTGGCGCTGCATAACCACTCTTCCGAATCGAGGACGGTCAATTCGGGCGACAGGATAGCCCAGCTCGTCATAACGCCGTATATCACGGCGGTATTCCGTGAAAAGAAGGAGCTCTCTTCCACGGCGCGCGGTGCGGGCGGCTTTGGTTCCACGGGCAAGTAAATCGCAAGATCCATTCGCCGCGGAGGCATTTTTTCGCCTCTGCGGCGTTTTGCTCTCTGCGGGCAAAAAATGTGCGTAAAAATTAACAAATATTGTTTGTATTTTTCAGATAATACTTGACAAAGTGCCGAATAAAATAGTAAACTAAATAGGTAATAAAATACTTATTGCGCGGGGGCCGCAGTGCGGGCTCCGCGGGGAGAGGGTAGTATGGAATATTATGTTGGCATCGATATCGGCGGTATGACGATCAAGGGCATCGTCCTTGATAAAGACGGCAGGGCACTGTGTGAAGACGTCGCGGTGACCGGTTCCGAGCGTGGCGGCGACGCCATGTGCGACGTCATAGCCGAACTTGTCAATTCTATGATCAATAAGTGCGGCGTGGATAAAAACGATATCCTTATAGGCGTCGGTTGCCCCGGCGTGATAGACAGCGAACACGGCGTGCTGGTATTTTCCGGAAACCTTGCGCTGCGCGACTATCCGCTTGCCGCAAGGATAGAAGAGCGCATAGGCGTGCCCGTAAAGGTCACCAACGACGCCAACGCCGCCGCTCTGGGCGAAGCCAGGTTTGGCGCGGGCAAAAACTATAAAAACAGCATCCTCGTCACGCTCGGCACGGGCGTCGGCGGCGGCATAATAATAGACGGCAAGCTCTTTGAAGGCTACAAATCCGCCGGCGCGGAAATAGGGCATATGGTGATAGAGCGCCACGGCGACGTGTGCACGTGCGGCAGGCGCGGCTGTTTTGAAGCTTATTGCTCTGCTACCGCCCTCGTAAGGCGCACGCGCAGGCAGATGGAGGACAATCCCCGCTCCGCCATGTGGACTAAGTACACGTCGGAGACCGCCAACGGCAAGACGGCGTTCGACTTTTATCACGACGACATAGACGCCAAAGAGGTGGTGGACTGGTATATAAAATACCTCGCCTGCGGGCTTGCAAACCTTGCCAACATCTTCCGCCCCGAAATTATAATGATAGGCGGCGGCGTCAGCGAACAGGGCGACAACCTCACCGTTCCCCTGCAGACGTACGTGGATAAGGAACTTTTCGGCGGCACGGCATACGCTCCCGTAAAAATAGTAAAGGCGTCGCTGGGGAGCAAGGCGGGTGCCTACGGCGCGGCGGCGCTTGCAATGAAGGCTGAATTATGACAAGGGATATTCCCGAAATTTCTCTGCAACGGCTTCCCGTCTACTTAAATTATCTCAGATCCCTTTCGGGGGAAGAAAATAAATTCATCTCTTCCGGCGCGATAGCTCAGGCGCTCGGCATGGGCGAAGTGCTGGTAAGAAAAGACCTCGCCTACACGAGCAGCGCGGGCAGGCCCAAGGTGGGCTATGTGCGCACGGAGCTAATTGCCGCGCTTGAAGATTACCTCGGCTGCAATGAAAAAAAGAACGCCGTCCTTGTGGGCGTCGGCGGGCTCGGCAGGGCGCTGCTCTCGTATGGCGGATTCGTCAATTACGGCATAGATATAGTTGAAGCATACGACAGCGACCCTTTAAAGGCGGGCACGGAGATAGCCGGCAAAAAGGTGTGCTCCGCTGAGGAATTTGAACGCGGCATGGCGCAGTATTCGCCCCGCCTTGCAATAATCGCGGTGCCCGCACGGGCGGCGCAGGGCGTGTGCGACATGCTCGTCAAAGCGGGCATAAAGGGCATATTGAACTTTGCCCCCGTGCAGCTCAAGGCGCCGCAAAACGTCACCGTGCGCAACATAGACGTTGCCGCAAACCTCGCCGTAATAGGCAGTATGATTTGATGAATTGTAAAACTGAGTGCAACACTTATATAAAAAAGTTGAATAGCTCAACAGGCTTTTTATGACCATAAAACTTTTTTGGGTTCGGCGTTTATAAGCGCCGGGCCCTTTTTAATGCGGCTACGCTTTTTAAGGGGAGCGGCTTGCGGGGCGCAGGCAAAAGCGG
>CALVPV010000136.1 GCA_944353935.1 uncultured Clostridia bacterium
GCCAAATAGTGCCGCTTGAAGGGCGCGTGCACCCCCTGCATATAGCCGTTCATGAGAAAACAAGAAGGCTCGTTGAAGGTGATCCAATAGGTGACGCGATCGGAAAGTTTTTCCACGACCGCCTTTGCATAGTCGAGGAAGAACGCCGTGATGCGCTTATCTTCCCATCCGCCATAAGCGTCTACCCATGCCGGCATATCCCAATGATACAACGTCACGAGCGGCTCGATGCCCGCCTTTAAGAGTTCATCCACGAGGTCGGAATAGAATTTGAGCCCTTCCTCGTTGACTTTGCCCTCTTTCGGCATGACGCGCGGCCAGGAGACGGAGAAGCGGTAGCTCTTAAACCCCATCTCTTTCATTAAGGCGACATCCTCCCGCCAATGGTGGTAAAAGTCGCACGCCACATGGCAGTTTTCACCGTTTTTTATCTTTTTCGCGGGGGCATTGTCCCAAATGGAAGGCGTTCTTCCGCCCTCCAGATAGCCGCCCTCTACTTGCGCCGCCGCCGTCGCTGCGCCCCATAAGAAGATTTTAGGGAATTTCATACCTCTTCCTCCCATTCATATTCGCCGCTTTGAAGCGTCATTTGTTTTCCTTTCGGCATCGTCACGCGGCAGGTGCAGGAGACGGGAACGGTAACTTTCAAAATAAATTTGCCGCCGCTCAGATGCCATTCGCTCGCCGCCATGCCGTAAGGCGTTTTCACGCTCACCTTTGCAAAGGTCAGCCCGCCGCCCAAAACAGGTCTGACGGAAAAGCACTTGTAGCCACCTTCCGTCGGCTCGATGCCCGCCACGCGGCGATATAAAAAGTCGCCCACCGCGCCATAGGCATAATGATTGTAAGAAGGGATGTTGCCCTCTTTGTAAGGATCGATCGTCCACTCCTCCCAAGTCGTCGTAGCACCCTCTTTGATGCAGGCAAGCCACGAGGGTGCGGTATCCTGCAATAAGAGTTTGTATGCCGTTTCCGCCTTTCCGCCGTCCGCAAGGGCAAAGAGAATGTGCGGCGTGCCCGTAAAGCCCGTGCTGAGGTGATACCCCCGTTCCCGCACGAGGCGGTCGAGATTTTGCGCCATCACTTCGCGCTCTGCGCCCTCTGCAAGCCCGAAGGCAAGGGGCAGCACATAGCCCGTCTGAAATTCTTTTTTGAGTTTGCCCTTTCCGTCCGTGAATACATGGCGGAAGGAGGCGGCGATCTTTTCGGAGAGCGAAGCGTAATACTCCGCGTCCTCGCTCTTTCCCAAAATGCGGGCAATTTCCGAGACAATGCGGCAGGAATTTGCATAGTACGCCGTGGCGATCTCGCGCCCGCGCTTCATCCAATCCATGATGCCGCCCTCGGGCGCACACCAATCGCCGAACTGAAACAACCACTTCCAGATATGCCTGCGGTATTTGCCGGGACCCGATAGAGAAGCCCAGAATCTGACCGCTTTCAGGTACTTTTTCATGGCGGGATACATGGTGCGAAGAAGCTCCTTATCCCCGCGCGCCAAATATTCCGCCCACGGCACGAGTACGATGCAGTCCGCCCAGCACGCTGTTGCGACGGTGGGCGCCGCGATGCCCTGCTTCGGCACGACGAGCGGCAGCCCGCCGCCATGCCCTTGCTCCGCGCGCACATCATAAAGCCACTTTTCAAGGAATGCAGCAAGGTCGAAGTTAAAGCACGCCGTTTTTGCAAAAACAGAAATATCACCCGTCCAGCCCATGCGCTCGTCCCGCTGCGGGCAGTCGGTGGGAATATCGACGAAATTGCTCTTTCCGCTCCATGCGATATTGCTTTGAAGTTGGTTGAGGAGCGGATCGGAGCATGTAAAGCTGCCCGTCTCTTCAAAATCGGAATAGAGGGCGAGCGCGCACACCTCGATGTTCTCGGGCGCAATGCCGGAAACCCCGATATAGCGAAAGCCCATATAGGTGAGGTGCGGGGAATACTCTTGCTCCCCCTCGCGGCAGATATAGACGAACGTCGCCTTTGCCGTGCGCAGAGATTTGACGTTCAAGTCTCCGTCCGTGATAATTTCCGCATGGCGCACGGTGATCTTTTGCCCCTTTTTCCCCTTAATGCGCAAAAAGACGACGCCTGCAAAATTCTGCCCGAAGTCGTAGATCTCCTCTTTCCCCTTCTTCGCGGGAAAGTGCGCAAGGGGCTTCAGCCGCTCGTGCGCGATGACGCGGCAGCCATAGCGTGCCGTGATCTGCGGCTTGATCTTAGGTCTGTAAATATCCGCCGTCCGCCACTTTGCCCGGTTCAAGTCGACGGTCGCATCGTACACCTCGCCGTCGTAGAAATCGCCGAAGGGGTAATTCCCGTCCATCGTCTGCTGCCAACTTTCGTCGGTGACGATCTTCTCCTTCGAGCCATCCTCATATTCAAGGAAAAGTTCGGCTAAAAACGCCTGTCTGTCGCAGGTGATGCGGCTCTTGCTCGAATAGGTGAACCTGCCCACAGCCCAGCCGCCGCCGACCACGGCGACAAGCTCGTTCTGCTCTTTCAGAAGCGCCGTTACATCGTAGAGGTCATATTGCAGGATATGTTTGTAACTCGTAAAGCCCGGGGCGAAATACTGCTCCCCCACCTTTTTGCCGTTTAACTCCAACTCATAAATGCCGAGCGCCGTCGCCGTCAGAAGCGCGCGCTTTATTTTCTTCGCCGCAAATGTTTTTCGGAAGGTGAAGGG
>CALVPV010000137.1 GCA_944353935.1 uncultured Clostridia bacterium
TTACCAAGGATGTACCCGGTGATTCTTTCGGCGGTGCCGTCGGAGACGGAAAAACCGAATTTACTGTCCGTCCTTGCCGTCTGCACGAATGCATGAGTGTGCGCCTCTATGCCGGGATTTATCCTTATCAGCACGTCCTGCTTTTTGCCTGCCTTTTTACACAACTCGTCGAGCATGTCCGCTTCGTCGTAGGCGTCAACGACGATGTTCCCGACGCCCGACTGCACGGCAAATTCAAGTTCGCGCGGCAGCTTGTTGTTGCCGTGCATATAAATTTTTTCGGCAGGAAACCCGGCTTTGAGCGCCGTGTAGAGCTCGCCCCCGGAAACAACGTCAACTCCTATCCTTTCCTGCGCGGCAATGCGGTAGATCGCCATGCAAGAAAATGCTTTGGAGGCATACAGCACAAGTCCGTTGCCGCCGTATTCGCTTTCTATTGTATCCCTGTATACGCTCATCATGCGGCGTATATAATCTTCATCGAACACGTAAAGAGGCGTCCCGAATTTTTCGGCGAGCGCAACGGCGTCGCAGCCCCCGATCTCGAGATGCCCCTTACTATTTATTTTTAACGTTTCTCTTTGGTTCATTGTCCATTCCGCCGATAAATATATATATTTATTTTATCAAAATACGGCACAATAGTCAAATGAAAGTTTGGTTATAATTTTTGCGGGATCTACAAACTCCAGCCGTCCGCTATTCTTTTGAACCTGTCTGCAAATGAGGCTTTATTTACGTCTTCGGCAGATACGACGTCTACGGTGCGGTACAGCACGCCGTCCTTAAAAACGTCTATCCTGCCCACCACCTGACCCTTTTTTACAGGTGCGTGCACCCTGTCGTCGTACACTTCAAAAGTCACGTCGCAATCCTGCTTTTTCTTTGTAAAAAGGTAGCAGTTGTCGGCAGGCATTACGGGATAGCTGTCCTTTTTCCCTCCCGAAAGCACAAATTCATCATTGAGCGTAATAGTCTTGTCAAGCACAATTTTATTTTTATAGTTGGCAAACCCGTAGTCAAACAGGTTGGAAGCGCTCTTAAAGCGATGTTCGCTCGTATCGGCGCCGAGAACGGCGGAAACAAGCCTTAAATTTTCCCTCTCCGCGGTACTTGCAAGGCAAAAGCCCGCCTCGTTGGTAAAACCTGTCTTGCCTCCGTCGCAGCCGTTATAGCGCCTTACGAGCTTATTTGTATTTGTCATGGAAGTCACCCTTCCGTTGCCGTGTTCAAAGTCTTCCAGCCAGATGCGACTGAAATCAAAGTACTGCCTGTGTTTTATAAGGTTTGCAAACATCACGGCAACATCGGCTGCGCAGGAATACTGCGTATCTTTGGGCAGACCCGTACAGTTGGAAAAGAGCGTATCCCTCAGCCCCAGTTCGCCCGCCTTTTTGTTCATTTCGGCAACAAATTGCTCTTCGCTGCCAGAAATTTTTTCCGCAACGGCGACGCAGCTGTCGTTTGCGGAGCAGACGACGATGCTCTTTACGAGCTGTGAAAGGGGATAACTGCTGCCGGCCTCCAAAAATACCTGCGAACCGCCCATTCCCGCGGCATTTTTACTTACGGTGACGACGTCATCCAAACTTACGGCGCCGTCTTCCACGGCGTCAAGGCACAGCGTAAGCGTCATAACCTTGCACACGCTTGCTATCGGCGCGCGGCTGTATTCGTTAAGTTTATAGATACATTCGCCGCTGTCGGCATCCATGAGATAGGCGGATCTACACCCTTCCGTCAACGAGGGTGTGCCCTTGGCAAACCCAAAGGATGCAAATATCCCCGTCGCAGCGACACACACCGCCGCGGCGTAAAAAAACTTATGCTTTATCACTAAGTGTTTCATACCATAAGTATCTGAAATAATTTATAAAATTATGCGTTCGAACATCGTCAGGCTTCATCAGACCATGATTACCACGCGAAAGACGATATTGAGCAGCAGACAATGGCACAAGATTCCCAAAAGTGCAAAGATTGCGGGAATAAACGGAGCAAACCTCTTGTTGAAAAAGCGCACCGTCTCTATGAGAAAGACGTTGAGCGCTATGACGACTATCGACGTAGGTATGTAAACAATGACGGCCGCAAGCACACCGCCGAAAGCCGAGACGGAAATTATCAAAACCGCATATACGCTGCAGAGCATGCTCCTTAAAAACAGAAGCGGAAGCGACAGCAGCCTGACTTTTGTGCAGTACGCGATCAAAAAAAATACATATCCGTATACGAGGTCGCATAAAAGCCGCGGCCATAAGAGTGACGCATTGCGGAAGTTGTATACAAAGTAAAGGTATTCCGATGCGTAATTTTGCATATACGGATTGATTTGCGTAAATCTGCATAGTACTATGCCAAATATAATTGCTGAAATTACAGTACAAATGCAGGCTATCAGCGTGCGCTTATCTATGACTATACGGTTTCTTGTACGAAAAACGGCAAAAGTTCTCATATAAGGATTATATGAGAACCTGCCGCATATTAAGAACTTTTTTGTTTTAATAAGCCGAAAGCATATTTTCTATTGAGATACCGTAACCGCGCGTGGGGTCGTTTATAAAAACATGGGTCACCGCCCCTATCAATTTCCCGTTCTGCACAATTGGACTG
>CALVPV010000138.1 GCA_944353935.1 uncultured Clostridia bacterium
ATTACTAATTTAATTATTTAATTATGAACAAAAAGTTTTCTACTTTAGCTGTTGCGGCTATGCTGGCTTCTGCGTTCACTGCGTATGCGGGACCGGGCGATGTCGTAACTAAGTTGGCCGAAGGAAACAATGGCAAGCAGTATCAATTGCGTGCTATTGTAGGATCTTCTGACGCGGGGTATTTAACTCTTAAGGGGAATGACGGGGCTTTGAAATTGACCCCTGCCGCTTCATTAAGTGAAATAGGAGAGTCTTTGTGGTGTGTAAATGTAACCTTAGAGAACCAGGGAAAGAATCCGATCTTTGATTTCACGAACAAGGCTTATGGCGCATTGTTGGATGTTACTGTAGGAGGTTGGTCTGGCTGGTCAGGTGGTATCTCTAGTAAAGAAGCTCAAGTTGGTGGGGAAATCAGCGGATGGGAGTTTACTCCTGTTTTGGGCTCTAGTAGCGTGAATATGTTTGGAGAAGATGGAGATGCGAATGCCTTTGCCAACTCAGCCAAATTAGCTACAAGTGGTTATAATGTTTATGCATTATATTCTTATGTGAACTCTACTCACGTAGCGACTTTGATTTATGATGGAAGTCAGATTAAGGTTCAGGTTGTTAAGGCTGATGAGACGGACAATATCCCTAATCAGATCAAGTTCTTCCTTCAAGAGGCCTATCCGGTTGACTTGACGGCAGAGCAATTTAATACGATCTTGAATACTCAGAAAGCGACAGAGACGGTTAAGATGACATTCGATAAGGATTATAACAATACAGAAATTGTCAATCCGTTCTCGACGAATGCGTTTAGAGCAGAGGATATCACTTCTTCTTCTATTGATGTTGCTGCTCCAACAGGAGATACAGCTGACCATAATTTCGTTTATTTGTATAAGACTGAGGCTGATGGTTCTAATAATTATCTTCGTGTCGATACTGCTTATGCGAACGGTTATGGTACGAAATTCTTGACTTTTGCATTCGAATCCAAATTTGGTAAAAATAAGGATTCAAAGGAACCTGCAAATGAAAATATTATACCTAATCAATACAAGTTCCGTTTGAATTATTGTCCGACAGACGATAGCTTGAGTATTCAAGTTATGTCTGCTTTGTATAAACTGAAAGATGATGGTAAGCCTTGGAGAACTGTAGTCGGAAATACTACAGAGCAGGGTTATGGTTCCGCTTTGTATGGTGAAACAGCTTATGGAAAGGATAATGAGGATTATATTGTAACTACTTGGGTTGATACAGAGGCTACATCAGCAACTGAACCAAACCATCCTTCTGGCTTGATTAACCATCAGACAAACTGGGTGAAACTGCAAGACCTTGAACTGTCTACGGAATCTCGTATCATCACGGTTGGTGACGCTCCGATTAATACACACATTTATTTCGGTTATGGTGATTGCGCTTCTGTAGCGAGTGAGTACACTTCTGTTGCTGATGGTGTTTATTACATCAAGAACGCAAAGGGTCAATATTTGACATATCCGATTTATGTGGGTCAGAATGGTAGGCCTCAATTCGTAACAGTTAACGCTGATGAGCAGGATGTCGCTCACATGCCGGCATTCCAATGGGTCGTTTTGAAGAAATATACGGATGCTGGTGCTCCTACTTCTCCGATTAAGATGGCAAACCGTGAATTCAATAAGGATTTTAATTCGTTTGATGGTATCCAATTGAAAAAAGCCGCTGGAGCAACTTATATGTACACGACAAGTCCTATTAATGTTGCGGATGGCGTAACTGTTGACTCTTTGGAGTTTGTCGCTGTTCCTCAGGCATCTATCGAGGATCCATACTTGGGTTACAAGAAGCTGACGAAAGAGGAGTTGCAAGTGAACAAATATACTTTCAACTACTGGCATCCTTATGCTCAAGATAAGTACATCGCATTGGCTGAGGGTGACTCTACTTTCACGGTATGGGATGAAATCTCTGCTTTTAATATTGATACGATTACTTACAATCCGAATAAGTATAGTGCGAAGAAGGTTGGCAATTATTTATATGCGGATAAGAATGGTCAGAATGAGGCCAAAGATGTTCCTACTGTAGATATTCCTTATGGTTTTGAGATCACTAAAGATGTCAAATGGTCGAATGGAACATTGAGAATTAAGGGCTTGACTCAATTGGTTCGTACTGCTTACCAAGTTAGCTTGAATGGTACGGAGTGGAAGGTAAACACGAATGACCAATTCAATATTGGTAAGAATAGTTGGGCTTATAATGACAAAAATGAGAATGAAGGTGTTCAATCTGTTGATAAGTATGTTGTCTTCTTCAAGGAGAATATGCATGTCAATGGTCAACATTATTATGCGATCTTGAAGGCTGATAATGAGAAGGCTTCTGTTGGTATCGATAAGGATGGCAATTATGTAGGGGCAAATGCAGCAACTGCAATCTATACTCGTAATTTTGATAAATATAGCAAGGATGGTGATATCTTTGTAAATACTGAGTATGCTGTTGTTGGTTATAAGGCAGGTGTATCCGACTATGATGGTAGTGCTACTTTGAAAAACCAACCTCTTGAGGAGACCCGTACTTCTTCGTTTGCGATCAATCCTGATAATACGCCGTTGTATCGTCGTTTCAACTCGACTTTGGAGGGTCAAGCCGGTGACGGTGTAGATACCTTGCGTTTCTATGAGAAATATCGTGGTGAGTACTTGATGATCGAAGCGAACCCGAGCTTCATGGTTGAGCACATCGACTTCTTGGGTATCGACTCTCAGGATAAGGCACAAGGTGGTTTGGCATTCATCGTGGATACTGCTTGGGTAAACCGTGGTGCCGGTAACATCAAACCGCAATACTTGATCTCGATTGATCGTCATGACTTTGAAGGCGTAGCTGGTGAGCCTTGCACGGAGGCAGGTCCTCATATCGATGTAAGTGGTCATATTACGGATGATCCATACGCTTGTGTACACGCTCATAAGGCCGTTCCGGGCTTCAAGAGAGGTAAGTTCTTGATCAACTTCCACGACTTCGCAAACAACGATGAGATGGTAGGTGCTGACGATTACAAGTGGGCTGAGTACGATCGTGCCGGCTTCAAGGAGGCAATTGTTTACAACGATACGTTGTATATCTTACGTGATGAGTTCAAGAACTTGGCAAATGAGGATATTGATTTGGCTAAGTTGGCTTCCGCTGAGGTAGAGGCTCTGAGAGCTTGGACAAGTCAAGGTAACGGTCATACTGCTGCTAACTTCCAGACTTACAAGTATGTCTTGACAGGTGATAACCACAAATATGTAACTTGGTCAATGCGTTTCTTCGATCGTAGTGTAGCCGCTAACGAGGTTGAGGCTGACCGTGCGTTCTTGTTTGAGTCTATGAAGTCGTTGAAGGAATCCGCAAATGACAACCATTATGTCGCTAACGGAACTTCAAATGTACACGACGGAATCTACGAGTTGGGTAATGCAGAGGGCGATGTCGCTCCGACACAGGCCGCTTGGTTGAAGATGCAGAATGGTTGCTTGGTATTGTCTAACGAGAACTCTAAGTTCAACGAGGTAACGACTGGTTCTGACGACGCTTTGATCTTCAACGTAGAGCACGTATGTGGTGACAAGGTAGCAGTTGACAACGAGAACATCGCAGTTGAGGGTGTATCTGTAGTCGCTGGCAACGGTCAGGTTACAATCATGGGTGCCGCTGGTAAGAACGTAACTATTACCAACATCTTGGGTAAGGTTATCGCTAACCAGACAATCTCTTCCGACAACGCTACAATCGCCGTACCGGCAGGTATCGTAGCTGTAGCTGTTGAGGGTGAGGCTGCTGTTAAGGCAATCGTAAAATAATCATTCGATTATAAATTAAATAGGTATAGAGACGTGGCTCCGGCTGCGTCTCTATTTTTTTGTACCTACCTAACTTGGATACTGGTATTAGGAGGTGTGTCAAAAACGACATACCCTCTCTTTTTTTAATAAATTTCTCCCTCTGCTTGGTACGGTTCAACTTCAATAGTTGATGAAGATATCTTCTTTGGCAAAGTAAGTATATATTCTCTGGCGGATGCAGTATATATTCTCTGGCGAATGCAGTATATATTCTTTGACGCATGAAGTGTATCCTGATTTGGCACATTCCTACGGCCTGAAAAATGCATAGCCGTGAAATTAAAATGGCATGCCATGAATACTCTAAATATGCGTCGCCTTTTTGGAAGAAGAACTTCTTACCGGCAGAATAAGATAGTTGTCTTGATAAATTTATATCTTTGCTAGCCTCAGGCTTTAGCCTGATGGAAATGTTAATATTAGATTGATAGAACCATGGAAAAATCAAGAAGAGTTTTTTTTAAGCAGAGTTTGGCGGGCGCGCTGTTGTTGGGCGCTTCCCCGTTGGTGAATGCCGCTCCTGATCCCGCTAAGCCCAAGACGGCTCCGGCTGTCAATCCGTTCCATTTGGGAATGGCGGGCTATACGTTTGTTAATTTTGACTTGGAGACGACATTGCAGACCTTGCGGCGTCTGGACATTCATTATCTTTGCATCAAGGATTTCCATCTGCCGCTCGACAGTACGGATGAGCAGATCCGGGCGTTTCATGAGAAGTGCGCCTCTTATGGCGTGACCGGTTATGCCGTCGGGCCGATTTATATGAAGAGCGAGGCGGAGATCGACCGGGCATTCGAGTACGCTAAAAGGGTTGGGGTGAAGCTGATCGTCGGTGTCCCGAACTATGAGCTGCTGCCTTACGTGGACAAGAAGGTCAAGGAATATGATTTCCATTACGCCATCCATTTGCATGGGCCTGATATCAAGACCTATCCAGACGCGACGGATGTATGGGAACATACGAAGAATTTGGATGCGCGCATCGGTATGTGCCTTGACGTAGGGCACGACTTGCGGAATGGTTGTGATCCGGTGGCTGACCTGAAAAAATATCATACCCGCGTGTTCGACGTGCACATAAAGGATGTGACAGATGCATCGAAGGCTGGTAAAGGTATTGAGTTAGGCCGTGGTAAGATCGATTTTCCCGCTTTGATCCGGATGTTGCGTGAGGTGAATTACACCGGAATGTGCAGTTTGGAATATGAGAAGGATATGAAAGATCCTTTCTTGGGCATCGCTGAGTCGATTGGCTATTTCAAGGCGGTGTCCGATTGGGCATAATATAAAGGAAAAGAGTATATGAGAAAAAGTCTGTTCGTTTTGTTGACTGGGGTGTTGACCTCGTGTGGGTCCGTGAATTATTTCCAGATCGAGACCTATAATCCCTCTGAGGTTACCTTCCCGAATACGGTCAACGAGATTCTTGTAGTGAACCATTCGGTGCCTCAGCCGGCGAATGCCGGTTATCGGTCTCAAGTATTGGGTGAGGAGGAGAAGGCCGTGCGTGCCGAGGCGGATAGCGCGCTTTATGACGCTTGTCGTTCGTTGGGCGAGGCAATGATGCGCTCCTCTTTTTTCTCCGATGTGTTGATCTACAACGATACCCTGCGGACAGACTCTCTCTATTATTCGGATCAGAAGATGACTGAGGAGGAGACACGGCGGGTGTGTGAGCAGACTGGCGCTGATGCGGTGGTCGCCCTCGATCGCCTGATTTTCCGGATGGACCGGGATGTCGTGCCTTTCTCCGGCAGTTATTTTATGGGCAAGATCAATGTCCGGATGAGGGGTGTTTTCAGGGCTTACTTGCCGGATCGTAATCAGCCGTTGGCGACTGTCCTTGTGGAGGATAGTGTCCAGTTTATTGAGAGTGCTGAGTCGTTACGTATTTTGAATGATTATCTGCCGGAACCGGAAGAGGCCCTTCGGGTTTCCGCGCGTTATTTGGGAACAAAGGCAAGCGAGAATTTTGTTCCTCATTGGACACAAGAGGACCGTTGGTATTATACAAGCCT
>CALVPV010000139.1 GCA_944353935.1 uncultured Clostridia bacterium
TAAGCCTGATTGTCTCGTCCGAAAGAACTCCAGAGTCCTTGTTGACAGGCCTGGACTTAATCTCCTCGTAGGACATACTGCAAATCGGCACTTCCATCCTCATCTGGCGGCGTACCGACCGCACTAAAGACGATCTCCACTTCATCCAGGCAAGAAGACAAGTCTGTCGTAAAGCGTAAACGCCCCTCCCTATGGTTACGCAAGACCATCTCTTCCAATCCGGGCTCGTAAATGGGGATATTCCCATTGAGCAAACTCTTTATCTTGGCCTCATTAATGTCCACACAAGTGACATTAACGCCCATTTCGGCAAAACAAGTTCCTGACACGAGGCCAACGTAGCCTGTGCCTACTATAGCGATGTTCATTATTCTAATGTTAACAAAAAGAATTATTATAAACTTATTTACAGATAGTTAATAAAAGCTTAACTGGAATAAAACGCGAAAAGAACATAAGAAACCACCAACGATGTGTAACTAGAGATAATGGGCAATACCGTAAATGTCTATCTTCATAAAAACATCTATTCAAATAAGTATTAGATGTATCTGAACATAAATAACGATATAAATTAGAAAGATAAATAAAACACATAAAATAGCTTATATAAGGACGCATCTCTTTATGAGTTTTACTATAATTAGAGAACAGATTAAACTTCAAACGAATAGAATTATATGAGTCTTCATTAAAAATACGATAGGCCTGTGTCACAGAATCATCACGCAGTTGATAAAGAAAACAAATTCTAGATGAATAATAAATTCTAATTCCAACTTGCAGCATCACTTGATACATGAATAAAGAATCTTCTCCTATACGTGTTCCCGAAGAAAAATTTAAATTATTATTAAGTAAAAATGATCGATCAAATATACTACTACATATGTTAACACAAAATTTTTTCATTAATAAATTTTGCATCAACAATTGACCACCATATTCATGATTATCAAAACTAGGATAGGCATAACGTTTCTTCAATAAGCCATCTTTAAGCATTTCATAACCAAAACAAAACATTTTACATGAAGGATGTTCTCTTAAGACCTGCCTATAGAAATCTAAAGTACCCGGCATAAGAGCATCATCACTATCCAAAAAATAGACATAGCGTCCTCTAGCCGCAGCTAACCCTGTATTACGAGCAACACTCACACCTGCATTCTCTTGATGTATTACACACACATTATCCCAATCTTCATACTGTTGTAATATTTCTAATGTATTATCTTTAGACCCATCATCAACCAATATTAATTCACAATTATTTAGATCTTGCTTTAAAAGCATTTCTATAGTAGAATTCACAAATTTAGCGCTATTATAGCATGGTATAATAATCGAGATAAGCATTTCATCTGTTTCCATCACAAGAAATAATATAATACAATTAATTAATTCGTTTAAATCTTGGCTTAAAATACCAAATTAATCTATATATATAATTCATAATTTTGCAAGGAATATTTTTTTTAATCATATATATATACCTTTTAAAATATAATTTATTTTTCAATATTAGCTCATAATCATTCAACATATCAATTTTATTTACAGACGAAACCCCATCACAAGCATCAAATATAGATATTAAATAATCTAAATATAAAAAGCATGATTTATATTTCTTATAAACGAGATTAAAAAAATTAAAATCCGAAGCTATATTTAATCTTGTATCAAATTTAAATTCTTCTAATAAGATACGACGAGTAAAAGTAGATTGATGACAAAAAGGCATGGTTCGATCCAATTTATTAACACTATTTGGAGTAACTATATACTTTCCCCAAGGACATTTAACTATTGTTTTACCATAAATAATTTGACAATCCTCTTTGATATCTGAATTAAATATAGAGTAAATAACATTTTCATCAAAAAAAACATCACCGGCATTCATAAAATTCACCCATGTCCCTGTTGCTACATTAACCCCCTTATTCATAGCGTCATAAATACCATTATCAGGTTCACTTACCCAATAATCAATTTTATCAGAATATTTTTTTATAATTTCAACCGTTCCATCAGTACTATTCCCATCTATAACTATATACTCAATATTTTGATATTTTTGATTTATTACGGATTGAATCGTTTGTTCTAATACTTTTGAAGCATTAAAACAAACTGTCACTATAGAAATTTTATCCATAACTGATATATTCAAATTTTTAAATTCATCTTTCTGCCCTCATCGGGTTACACAAAAAGTCCCGATAAGCCAACCGGATTCCTTCATCAAGCTCCACTTTAGCTTTCCATCCTAAAGCCTTTGCCTTACTGATATCCAACAATTTTCTTGGTGTCCCATTCGGCTTACTCGTATCCCACAAGATCTCTCCCTCATAACCTACGATCTGGGCAACCTTCTCTGTCAGTTCCTTTATGGTCAATTCCTTGCCAGTCCCCGCATTCACGGTCTCATTTCCACTGTAATGATTCATCAAGAACACACAGAGATTAGCCAAATCATCCACGTAAAGAAATTCACGTAACGGACTGCCATCGCCCCAGCAGGTCACACTGGAAGCGCCTGATTCCTTCGCCTCATGAAAACGTCGGATCAAAGCTGGCAAAACATGGCTATGCTCCGGATGATAGTTGTCATTCGGGCCATAAAGGTTGGTTGGCATGACAGAAATATAATCGGTCCCATACTGTCGGTTCAGGAACTCGCAATACTTCAATCCGCTGATCTTGGCCAGGGCATAAGCCTCATTGGTCTTTTCCAACTCGGAAGTCAACAAACAACTTTCCTTCATGGGCTGTGGTGCCATACGGGGATAGATGCAAGAGGAGCCCAAGAATTCCAATTTCTTGCAACCATTCTTCCAGGCAGAATGAATCACGTTCATCTCGAGGATCATATTCTCGTACATAAAATCAGCCAAAGCCTGGGAGTTCGCGATGATTCCCCCTACCTTGGCTGCTGCCAAAAAGACATACTCCGGTCGCTCACTCATAAAAAATGCCTCCACCTGATCCTGACGAGTCAAATCCAATTCCTTATGCGTCCGGGTAACAATATTAGAATACCCTTGCCGGCGTAGTTCCCTGACAATAGCGGATCCAACCATTCCCCGGTGACCCGCCACATAAATCTTACTATCCTTTTCCATCCTTATTTTACGATTCCTTTTTCCAAGTACTCCGCTAAATTGGTACGGGCATGCTGGGCAGCGCTATCAGCCGCAACCTTAGCCATATCCGCGTCAACCATAATATTGATCAATTCATGAAACGTGGTCTTTGTCGGGTTCCATCCTAATTTTGCCTTCGCCTTGGTCGGATCCCCCCAGAGGTTAACCACATCGGTTGGACGATAAAAATCCTCACTCACCTCCACCAAACATTTACCGGTAGCCTTATCATATCCTTTCTCATCCAATCCCTCACCACGGAATTCTAACTCAATACCGGCACGTTTGAAGGCATAATAGCAGAATTCCCGTACGCTATGCTGCTCTCCGGTCGCAATCACAAAATCTTCCGGTTTGTCGTTCTGCAGGATCAGCCACATACACTCGACATAATCCTTGGCGTAACCCCAATCCCGCAAAGAAGAAAGATTACCCAAATAAAGTTTCTCCTGCTTTCCTTGAGCAATTCGAGCCGCCGCCAAAGTGATTTTACGTGTAACGAATGTCTCGCCACGACGCTCAGACTCATGATTAAACAAGATACCAGAACAGCAGAACATACCATAAGCCTCACGATATTCCTTAACAATCCAGTAGCCATAAAGCTTAGCGACTGCGTAAGGGCTATAAGGGTGGAAGGGGGTATTCTCGTTTTGAGGCACCTCCTCGACCTTTCCATATAACTCGGAGGTAGAAGCCTGATAAATACGACAGGTCTTAGCTAGTCCACAAGCACGGACTGCCTCCAGGATTCTGAGAACACCAACAGCGTCTACATCTGCCGTAAACTCAGGCGCATCAAAGCTTACTTGCACATGACTTTGTGCCGCCAGATTATAGATCTCAGTAGGACGAACCTTACCAACAACCTGAACCATTCCCATCGAGTCACCCATATCCCCATAATGCAAATGGAAACCAGGCATTCCCTCCAAATGGGCAATCCGCTCCCGATAATCAACCGACGAACGGCGAATGATGCCATGCACCTCATATCCTTTTCCCAATAAAAACTCGGCTAAGTAAGAGCCATCCTGACCGGTTATTCCGGTGATTAAAGCGACATGATTCATATTTGCAATTAACAATTTTAAGCAACAATCACATTATGATTGGCTATTTTAGTATAATAAAATTTCATCCATACGTAATAAAGAATAGTAAATCTTTGAATACAAGAAGGGACCATTAGATCCCCTTTGTAATTTGCCAAAATAAAAGTAACCACAAGAATTACACAAAAAGCACGACACTCAATTCTACTCTTTGATAATTTATATATTTGTTTAAAAACACAAAACCAAAATATAAAAATAGCAACAAGCAATATAATTCCACCATAATTTATTTGAAGAATATACCCAATATCAGAAGCATTTACCAAAGCTCCAAAATAATACTTTTGATCCCCAAAAAATACATTATTAGGAAATAATATCATATTATTTAAAATATCAAATGTTGAAGAAGCTTCCATATATTTTGTACCAAATAGCACATTAGATACAGCATATAATGCCGCCATAGCCCATTCTATAGTATATTCCATATCAATCAATAATCCACTCATAAATAACCCAAACAAAACAAATGATAATAAAAGCAAAAACAGCAGGAATGTAGTTTTGTAAACCCTAAAATATACCATAAAAAACAAAAGACATAATATTATAGGTATAAATCCCGTTCTAGCATTAAAGAATACTGAAGGAAAGATAAATATGAACGCAATTAACAAATAAGGCCTATTTTTAGAATAAAGAAGACACAAAGCCGATATTAGCCCCTGCATAATGGGATATGAAAAGAATAATCCTGAAGCTAGCCCAAAAGACCTATAACTATAATCAAAAGATTTATCGTCAGTCCTGAGAATATTACTTCTAATATAATCATTAAAATCTGGATACGTAAATAGCAATATAGATATTAGGCCAGAAATAGCTGATACAAAAATAATTAAATTTATAAAGTTATCAAATCTTAAAACTTTATCGGTATATATATTATTAAATAATAACACCAAAAAAAAAGATATGGGTAGTATATCTACAAGATAATATAAACAATTTACAAAATAGATATCCTGTCCTGAAACATTATCCAAAACCAAGCAATAGAATGACAAAATAGACAAAATAAAAATTTCATTTTTAAAAAAATTTAAATACAAAATCACCTTGCATTTACTAAATATATACAAATATGCAACTGGCAATAAATACAAAGAAATAGAACCAGGAAATTTTTGCAAATTAGGAACATTAATAGCTATATATAATAATATAGCCAACACAATAATCGCAATAGAAAATAAAATATTTTTCACTTTATACATCTTATAACAAAATAATATATACTATAGAATAATTCTATAATTATTGGAGATTTCAAACTTAAAATTAATTGATAAATTCTCCATGAACGTTTTTTCAATTTACAATCACGCATAAACTCAACACAATCTCTATTATTCAGAACATCAACTCTAATCTTTCTTATTCTCCCCCAAAAACCATACGGACTACCCTTAGATCTAATATTAAAAATATACCCATAATAATATCTCATTTTAGATATAAGATAATACTCCCTAATAGAAGGATATTCAAGATTAAATAAAGATTCTATTCTTTTTAAATAAACAGTATAAAAATCTACATAATCAGACCTATATCCTGACGAAAGCGAATCACTATTCTTATAATGAACATAACCTACATAGTCCAATATAGAAATTGATCCAGAGGAAGAAATATAATCTAGATTAAACAATGTATCTTCCCCCATATTTAATTTTCGAAAGGCAATGTTATTCTTTCTTATAATACTTAATCTGTAAATTCTATTCCAAATATAATGTTCAACATCAAGTTTTCCTAAATAAGACCATATTCTAGCTTTATCCTCTTCACATAAACTTATATCATAATTATATATTTTCAAAATTTCATCCGAGAAATTTCTCAATTCATGACCACATATAACACAATCAACATTTTTTGAATTAATATACAAATTCAATAAATAATCAGGCTTTAATTTATCATCACTATCAACAAAAACGACCCACATACCTCCTGCGTTATCCAAGCCCAAGTTTCTAGCAGAACTTACTCCTCCGTTCTCTTTATGGAATACTCGAATGCGAGAATCTTTCTTAGCATACTCATCACTGATCTCTCCAGAACGATCTGGACTTCCATCATCCACTAAAAGGAGTTCAAAATCCGTAAAGGTTTGTGCTAATAAACTATCAATACAACGATGTAGATAATTCTCCGCCTTATAGACAGGAACTATCACTGAAACTGTTGGTTGCTTATTCACGAGTTACTGATTTTATGAGAATAAAGTATTTGAGTCGGTAACCGGAAGGTTATCGTCTAAAGAGAAAAATAGTAAGCACTCAATTTAGGG
Organism: uncultured Clostridia bacterium; assembly: GCA_944353935.1. Taxonomy (GTDB): domain Bacteria; phylum Bacillota; class Clostridia; order Christensenellales; family Borkfalkiaceae; genus Coproplasma. Next base: position 6,573 of record CALVPV010000139.1, read on the forward strand.
CATACCCTTTCCTTTATTTAAGGCACTTTGTAGTGCCCTAAACCGAGTTTTGTTAAATAATTAATTTTTAAATTAACACTAGCTTGTAACCAAAGTGATTTTGTCAGAAACCATGTTAACATAATCCCTGCATCCGTTAAAGATATTTTTGAAAAAAGTTCCGATAAAGTTCCAGATAGAACTGCCATGAAGCTTTACCGTTCCTATTACACTATGATAAGTGGCTACCATTTCAGCACCGACATCACTGCTATAATGTAGTGAATTGTTTCGTTGGGCAGTCAGCTTCAGAATAGTTCGCTCGGCAAGATTATTGTCTATCAGGAGTTCACCGTCATCCTAGTACGCAAAGATCTCTTTATAGAACCGATTCAGATAATTAAGAGCTTCTTATAATACTGATACCTATATTCTGAATTAACAACTCACTGTCTAATAGACTACCCAACTCTGTCATGAGTCCTTCGTTTCCAAGAAGTAATTGAGACCGGTAACACTCAACACAAACCATCCAGCTTCTCTACCATCCGAACTAAATCCTGATAGTTTAAATTCTTTTGGGATAAGTGCAATCCATTACTGATACGAATGTCAATCCATATGCGAACGGAATTGCCATTACTACTTTGGGATACAAGTTGGGGGTGATCACCAGTCTTAGTTTTTTACTCATGAGTAATCACAGGAGCACCCTCAACCTAAACTTCGACTACTTTTTTTCGAGTATCCTTAAACCATTTTTGAAAGATGTTATAAGGGACATTGTTCTTAACAGAGAACCATTGGAGAGATTCCCCATGAGGCAAAGCCTCGATCTGGTACTGAAAGTAAAACCTTTCAAGATTTTCGCTGCCAACCTAATTTATAGAATTAGGTTGGCAGCGAAGGTATTCATTTCAATTAAGAGCCATTTTTTGACTGCTTACAATTTATTTGATAAAAAATCACGAGACTCATTTCTGTTGTGATCTAACAAAGCTATGACATCGCTCCATGAAATATCTGTTGTAACATCACTCGAAGAACTATTGCTAATCAATCTATCCTCAAGTCCAAACATACTGAGCAAAGAAGAAAAACGCGATAACCCGCGTTCCACATTACCAATGACAATGAATGTTTTTTTAAATAATATAGAGAATACACAAGCATGGAATGAATCGGTTACAACTAACTCCGCATCATGGAATCCACGAAGCCATTGTTCCACAGGTGGCTGGATACGCTCTTGTAACGGGACATTAATATTCTCCACGTTTGAGTTCACACGAAATGGGACAAGTCCTCTATCTTTTGCTATTTTCTCTATCAAAGCTGTTTTCTCCGAAGTTTCGTCAAGAATATAATTAAGTAATGTTCCTGGGCTCTTAGGAGTTTTTGCTGCTTCAAAAAGTTTCACATAGTCACTGGCTTCAAGTAGCATAGTTGGATCTAAAACATGCGTCACTTTCAAATGAAAATGTTCTCGACACAAATCAATTCCAGACTTTTCTCGAACTGATACTGAATTAAAATTTTGCAATAGTCTTCCACATTCTTTTGTCTGTTTTGGTGTATATTCCCATTCATCCGTACCAAACGAGGCTGCATATGCTATTCTCTTTATATTCCAATCCTTTGTAAAATCCAAATAAGCTGTTTCTATATTAGGAAAATACTTCGGTCTCCAAATTTGATCACTACCCACTATAATGGCATCAAAATCTATTTCACTTACATCGACATAGTCATCAATAATTCTGCGCTTGATATATTTATCAATAAATTTATCCGTATACTGACGCACAATAGGCATCTCTCTATTTACCTTTTGCTCATAAAAGACTGGGAAAGGATGGCCAATGATATTCTTAAAAATACGTTTTCCATATGATAATGGAGCCTTCCACAAAGGTAATTTTAAAGGTTCTCTACGCTTTTCTATCAGAAAGACTTTATGCCCCATTCGCTCCAGTGTAGTCTGTAAAGCATATGCCTGCAGTATGCCACCATAATTAGTATGAAGAGGAAGAGTAAGTATGCCTATTCTCATTTATTATATTTCTTAAATAAATTGAAATAAATATAATTCAATCTTCGTTTTATTCTTACATTAAGAGAAATCTTAGTCAGCTGATTTATCTTTTTATATAATGTTGATTCTGTATTGCAAAAAAAACATCTTCGCTTATCTGTTAAAGAAACAGACTGTTCTATTGAGATATTATAATACAAAATATCATTATAATTTACTAACCATTTTTTTATTTTATAATTTCGAAAACAACTTTCTATTTTAGGATTATTTACCATCACTAAACTAATCCCCTTATCATCATCAATTTCTGGAATTAGGTTTTGTACTCCCCAAAAGTCTCCAATCGTCACATCGCTTCCACTTTTGAATTTCTTGGCTGGACAAGCGTGACAGCTCGGACGCAGATATAAATCCGCTAAAAAGCCTCGTAAAAAAATATTCTTGTTTAGAGGCTCTGAGAGCAAAACTGTATTTTTTGCTCCGTGCCCGTCGGGCACGGAGAGGGTGAGAGCAAAACTGTATTTTTTCCAACCTAATCGTTTGTCCCTAAAGGAGATGTTCTCTATGCGAACATCTCCTAAATTATCCTTAGGGTGAGACAAAACTGAATTTTTTCCGCCGCACTGACGTGCGGTTTCCTCCTTCAAGTATTCACGCCAAACACCCGGACTCGGCACGCCATGACAAATAAAATCCACGGTCAACAAATTATCATATTCCTTACAAAGAAACCGTTTCAAACCCGCAATCTGGCAAGGCGTACCAGAGAATAAGACCTTACGACCTGTTTTCAAAAAAGCTTCCGCATTTTTATAACTTTCACCGATTCGACTTTGAACATATTTCGAACCCTGAAAAGCGGCCAGTCCCTCTTTTGTCTCCGTATAATCATGAATGACAGACCAATCCTTATCGAATTTCGCCCCAAATACGACTCCACCCTCTTCGATTACAGGTTCTGCTATAGCCGTAAATGCCCCTCCACTGGAACTGGCCAAACGAATCTGTTCGTCTTTATGTTTTGCCGCATAAACCACTAACGGTTGACGCTCCTTCGATTGGTTAATTACCGGACAAACTTTTTCGCAAAGGCCGCAATCAATACACATCTCCTTGTCCACTTCAGGATAAAGAAAACCCTCATTATCCTCAAGCATCGAAATACAGGATTTCGGACAACGCTGAACACATGCACCGCAGCCACAACAATCTTTTTTCTCTTTTATATCAATCATATTTTAGATTTTGGAGATCAGTTTTATAATCGGGGCCTTAAACAAATCACGTTCATAATCATTCATTCCCGTTCGCCAAACCGCTGCCAAATAAATCAAGCTAAAAATCAAGACACTCAACAAAAAAGTTATAATGCTGTTTATCCCTATCTGGCTCAAAATGAAATAACCCAATAATCCCAATATGATAGGAGTTAGGCTCATTTTACCTATTTCCCTCCAAAATCGAGGGATATCCAGATGAATGACCCGTTTGTAATAAATGTTCATGATAATAATCTGACCTAAAGTCAAGGCTAACGCCGTGGCAATCGCGCATCCGATTCCTCCATACATTTTTGCTAATGGAACAGACAAGAACAAACTGCCTATGGCAATGATCACGTAAGAGACACAGCGAAACTTCATCTGGTTGCGAGCCATCAAGATGGTGATACCCAGATTTTGAATCAGAGGTACCGTTACAGGCACAAAAAAGATCAAGGCGATCTTATAGGCCTCCAGATAAGACGGCCCTGCCCATAGTGCAATAAACTGTTGCCCGAAAAGTATGAAAGAAACCAAGATAAAAGCCATGATTAAATATTGGATTCTTCCAGTCTTGATAAACAGGTCAGAAATTTCATTTTCAGAAGCTCCTTTCGTAACCATGGAGGTTACTCTTGGAAGGAATACGGAACTGATCGCTGTCGAGAACATAAAATACATATCCTTCAACTGGATCGCTACTGCATAAACCGCTACAGAGGCCGTTCCCTGATAGATTCCCAAAATAAACTGTCCGCTACTCCAATAGATCCTGTCCATGATCGCGTTCAAGAAGATCCAAAAGGAATAGATAGATACCTCCTTCAGGAATCCCCACCTGAATTTTCGGAAATAGAGTTTGACCCGCAGCTTACGCTTGCAATAGAGATGATTAATATTCAGAGTCAAAACATTAAATATTGTAGTTACGACAACCAAGGCGATTGCCTTGTAGCCGAAATACAAAAGGACAATCATCACTAAGGGATTTAATATTGTCCTTGCTATATTGACTAACTTTTGGAATACGAAATCCTCATAAGCCGTGATAATGGATCCCCAAATACTCATTGGAAAGGTAAAGGCCAAATTAAACGCCATCAATAGGAGAATGATACGCATCCTACTGACCTCCCCAACAGTCATGTTAGCGTCAAAAATAGCGTCCACCTTCCAAACAAGAGCCATTGCCACAATAAAGGCAACCGCACTGATACCCAGATAGAGAAGGAAAAACATCCCGAACATCTCATATTGTTCCTCTTTCTTACCTTCCGCCCTGAATTTAGCCGTATAACGTATGATCGCATTACCAAACCCCAAATCTAAAACAGTAAGATAGGCAATAACTGAGGCAGCTAAGGAATACAAACCATATTCCGACTTACCCAACATCCGTAAAAGGAACGGCGTATAGAGCAAGCCTATGATCGTATTCAATCCTAACAGGACATACGATAAAGCCGCTCCGGCTTTTAGTTGATTGATTGCCATTACGTAGATTTCTAAACTTTCATTTTGAATTCATCGGATTGCAAATCCGATGAAACGAGTTATTTTTGATTCCACTGCAGTGTAATCCGAATCCCACTGCAGTGTATTTGAAATTTCACTGTTATGTATTTTTTAGGCCCCCCACGTAGAGACGTGATTCATCACGTCTCCTTTTGGAATTTCCAAACGTAAGGCAATGCCCTACGAGATGAAATAATGGGGCCCACCAACCGAGAAATTCGTTGTTATGTATGGTTTAACGTTCTCTCCAGATTACAAATCTGGAGGAACGGGGATCATCGGATTGCAAATCCGATGAAACTGGATCCGATGAAACTGGGGATGAGAAACGATCTCTTGAAACGCAATGAACCATCATTTGAGACGTAAATCATTTAAAACGTGTGCATCATCATTTGAGACGTGTGAATCATTTAAAACGTGTGAATCATTTGATGACGTGATGAATCATCATTTGAGACGTGATAAATCACGTCTCTACGTTGTTTATATGTTTGTTATATCTGTTCCGTAATCGAAGTATATATTCATTGGCGGTAGAAGATATCTTCTATCGCCATCGAAGTATATCTTCATCCGGCATCGAAGTATATCTCCTATTTTTGTGGATAAGTTTCCCCTTAAGCGGGTTACTTCTCTCCATCGTCTTGCGACCGGTTCAGCATCGCCAAGAAGCGCAATTCGCGGGCACTGGGAGTGATCTTCTGGCGGCTTTGGAAGCCGTTAGTTATCCACTACCCAAGCCGCTAGTTATTCACTACCCCCAGTGAACAGTTAACGGCTTGACAAGTGAATAACTGTTCACTTGGAAGCCCTAAAACCATACTGATTATAAATAACTTACCATACTACTTAATGCACATTTCCCTCTTTGGCCGCTTGACGACGGTCGCGCACCCGGTCGAACCAGAGGTTCAAGAGGGTCCAGACCACGACATCGAACAGGAACAGGAGCGTGTTGTTGACGTAATTGATACCAAAGATATTGACGCAACTGAACGCGCAGGCCATCATCACGATCAACACCATCGAACGGCGGGGCGTGAAGCCCATCGCCAGGAACTTGTGGTGGATATGGCTCTTATCCGGCGAGAAGAGTCCCTTATGATGGCGCCAGCGGTAGAAGACCACCCGGATCACGTCGAGCGCCGGCACCAACAAGGTCGAGAAGGCCACGATCAACGCCCCGTCCTCGTAGGGGATCATCATCGGATCGTAGCAGGAATAGCGGATCGCCATGAAGGCCAGCAGGTAACCCAGCGTCAGGCTGCCCGTGTCGCCCATAAAGATCTTGCGGCCCCGGTCCACCTGCCCGAACACGTTGTAATAGAAAAAGGGAACCAAAACCCCCAACGTGGCGAAACAGACCATCGCGTAGATCCAAATGCCGTGCGCCATATAAAGGCAACCGAACACCAACAACGCCGCCCCGCTCAATCCCGAGGCCAGGCCGTCGATACCGTCGATCAGGTTGATGGCGTTGGTAATGAAGACCGTCAGGAAGATGGTCAGCGGAACGCCCACCCATGCCGGGATCGCCCCCAACCCGAACAGGCCATAGAAGTTATTGATCCAGACACCCGATAGCGGGATCAGGCAGGCACAAAGGATCTGGATCACGAACTTGGCCTTATAGCGCAAGCCCACCAGGTCGTCTTTGACACCTGTCAGGTAGAGCAGTGTCAACCCACATTGCAAAAGGAAAAACTCGGGAAGGTTTGTCATTAACCGCTCACCGCCAGAGCCCTTGCCGAGCATAAGTCCTACCGCTGTCACAAAACAGACCGAAAAGAGGATGGTCGGCATGAACGAGATGCCCCCCAAACGGGGCACGACACCGGTATGTACCTTACGTGCGTCGGGCACGTCGAACAACCGCTTACGAAAAGCCACCACCAAAATTCTCGGAATAATGATCCGCGAAAGCACAACGGAAACGCAAAACGCGGAGAAAATCAAAATATAAATCGCCATAATCTCTTTTATTATTTTTCGATGGGCAAAGTATCCGAACAGGCATGAGCAAACCCATCACCCTAAGAGATATCTCTGGTGATAAATGTTTGTTCAATAAATAATTATGTAAAAAATATCGAGTATTCTAAAACTATTCAAGACTTACCGGAACGTAAGTCTTGCCCCTATTCGCATATATAAAAACCGGCAAAAAAAGCTTTGGGGAAGAACTACAGATCACTCCCCAAGCCTTCTATAATTCACTAGGGGCGAGGCGGTGTGTCAAACAAAGAGGGAGAAAAATTATCCGTTGATATAGACATCAATCGTCTTGGCGATCTCAAAATCAGGGAATTGATTAATGATGCTCCGCCTGAAAAAATCGAATAAGCTATCGTAGCACTCCATCAATATCTTCCCCTCAAAACTTAACAACAAGACCTCCGTTCTCACCAGGACTCTCTTAATTCGCCAATCATCCACATAATAAGCGGAAAGGTAACGATCCCATTGATAGCAATCGTATTCCTTCCGTTTCGCGACCTCCAGCCGCTTGTCGGTTGACGGTAACGTCTCCAATGAATCCAAGACCACCTTACCCTTTTCCTTTTCATGACGCGTAATGTAACGAAAATCGTAAAAACGTTCCAAGAAGGGCATCAATTCCTTATCCAGCAACGCCTTGTCCAACGAATAGACATAGGTGTCTTCCCGTTCCTCCCTCCGATATATCGGAGCCGGAAGATAATACCTCTCGAAGCTTCTCAATATATCCTCGACTGTCCTTTCTTCATTGACAACCTTGGCGATGTCCTCCTTATC